>CAMPKU010000182.1 GCA_946887385.1 uncultured Gammaproteobacteria bacterium | reverse complement strand
CGTTGGTAGCGGACATCGCCGCCCGGCAAGCTCGAGCGCAGCGCAAGCGTTTGCTCGAGGCCCGTCGATGCGAAGATCGGCGTGTCGCGCGTGTCATGCCGCCATTGCATCAGAAAATCGGCGGTCGTGAACGACGCTCGCGCCGATGTGGCCTGGCCGAGCGCGCCGTCTGCCGCCGCGATCCAGCGGCGAAGCTGCTCGCTCGCCGCGGCGTCGGCGGCGATTTGAACACGGCTGAGCTCGATGCCGAACCTGAGCCACGCATTGCCCGTTCCCCCGTCGAAATCAGGTGGCGCGGCGGTCGGCCCGCCCAGCGCCGGCGCCGCCAAGCGATACGCGTACTCGAGGAGCGCGCTGTCGACATTGGTGTCGATACGCGAGCTGTCAACGGTCAGACGGTCGACGCGGCGCGTCGTGAGCCCGATCGTGCGGCTCACGCCCGGCAACCGCGCGTAGGGATCGGTGTGGCGGAGCTCGCCGGTGAAAAATAGCTCGTTACCTTCGGCGCGAGTCTCGAGGCGTTGTCCGGTGCCGAGCACGTTCTCGTTGACGAAGTAACCATGCAGCCTGCCGCGCAGCCCGCCTGAATAGGCGCCGCCGACGCCGTAGCGCCGCGCCGGCGCCTCGACGATCCGAATGACAATGTCGACGAGCTCGAGGTTGCCGTCGACGGGCTGTAGCGACGCAACGGCGCTTGCAACGTAGGGTAGCCTTTCGAGCCGCGCGAGCGAGCGATCGAGCGCCGCGGTGTTCAAGTAGGTGGCTTCCACCTGCAACAGCTCACGGCGAAGAACCTCGTCGTTGATTCCGACCACGCCGGCGAACTCGATGCGCCGCACGTAGACGCGCGAGGCTTGACCGGCGGCCGGCGGCGCGAGGCTCGACGTAACGAGTGCCGCGACGAGGCACGCAGCCATGCAGTGCCACGCCCGACGCCGGCCTTGCTTCGGCGCGGGCCGCGATGGCATCGAGCGCGACCTCCTCTGTGCCGCCCTTGAAGGGCGAGGCGATCAGAATACCGCGGCCGTGCGATCGGCGTCGCCGGCGCCTTCGGCTACGACGTCCATCGCGACGAGCTCGTCGCTGACCTTGTCGACGATCGAGTCGGCCAACGTTTCGAACCTCGTGTCGTCCATCGTTGCCGATTTAGCGGTCCACACGAGGCGGTTGCGGCGGGCATCGTACAGCGACGACTCGACGATGACGTAGGTCAGCGGCTCCCAATAACCCGGCGAGTGCGTGACGTCCCAGCTCGAGCGCCAATGCCAGTAGTAGTCCCAGCCCGGATAGTAATACCAGTAATAGGGATCACCGAATACCATACCGCGCGGCACGTACATGTACGGTGTCGGGTTGCGATACACGTTGCGCTCGTCAACGGCGATCAGCCGGTAGATCAGGATGCCGTCGACGTCGGCTTCCGCCAGCTGCTCCCGCAGTTCCTGCTCTTCGTACATCCGCTCGTCGCTCACGATGGTGTGGGCGGGCACGGCAGCCACTCCGCGCTCCTCGAGAGCGCGCGTGGCGGCTTGCTCGAACGTCCTGCTCTCTGCCGTCGTATCGAACAGCGCAACCACCGCGATACGGTCGAGCGGCGCGCCGGAGAACGTCGGATCGCTCCAGCTGGATTGGATCTGCGTCGATGCGGCACAGCCCCCGAGCGCCGCACTAGCCAGCAACAGGGTGATTCGTTTGCTCATGGCTCAGCACAGCAATATCTGTGCCGAAACCGATCATCGCGCCAAAGGGCGACGAGCTATGTCACTCGCGTGCGGCGCAGTAGGTTGATCGCGGCCCCGGCGATGAGGCCCACGCAAGCGGCTGTCAGCTTCGGATGCAGCCGGGCCCAGAGCGAGACGTCGAACGAGCGCGCTCGATCGCCGAACGGTCCGTGCGCGCCGCGATCGCCGGGAAGTGGCGCGTCGAGATTGTCGACAGAGTGCTTTCGCGGATGTCCCGGCGGCAAATCTTCCGTTTGCTGCGACTCCCACGCGTGCCGCGACAAGTACCGGTCGAGCAATGCGGGCGCAAGGCGCTGCGCGACGATGGCCTTTACCGTACTGAAGCCGAGCCACATCTCGCGGCGCGGGCGGAGCGCCGCCTGCACCGCTGCTCTTGCGATCAGCTCGGGCTGATAGACAGGCGGAACGGGCTGCGGATGCATCGCGAGCCGGTTACGCACCACTTCGAACTGCGGCGTATTGACGGCCGGCAGCTGCAACATCGTGATAGCGATCGCGCTTCGTTCGCGAATCAGCTCACTGCGCAGCGAGTCCGTGAACGCCCTGATGGCAGCCTTCGATGCGCAATAGGCGCTTTGCAGCGGGATCGAGCGGTAGGCAAGTGCCGACCCCACCTGCACGATGACGCCGCTGCCGCGGCAGCGCATGTGCCGCAACGCAGCGAGCGTGCCATGCACGTAGCCGAGATAGTTGACTTCCATCACCCTGCGGTACTCATCGGCGGTCGTCTGTGCCACCGGCGCAAACACCGACACCATCGCGTCATTGATCCACACGTCGATTCCGCCCCACTCGGCAGCCACGCGGGCGGCGGCCGCGTCGACCGCGGCAGCGTTCGCGACGTCGAGCGGCAACACGAGCGCTTCGCCGCCGCGCTCGGCGACCTCGACTGCCGCACGCTCCAAGCCATCCACGCCGCGCGCGAGCAACGCGACTTTTGCGCCGCGCTCGGCGAACGCTCGCGCGATTGCGCGACCGACTCCGCTCGAGGCGCCGGTAACGACGATGGCTTTCCCGTGCAGCGATCGCATGCCGATTCCCCGGCCGCGATTAGTGGCCGAGGCCCAAGTTGTTGCGGACGCTATCGGCGCCGCCCTCGCGCGCGTTCTCCGCCGCCTTACGCCACTCGTTCCAGTCGTCGACAGCACCGTTCAACGTGGCCACGCCGTTTTCCACGGACACCTCCACTTCGTCCGCATCGACATACGGCGACCAGAAGAGCTCGCTCTCGATGTCCTCCTCGATCTCGCGATCGGTCTTGGCGGAGAATGTGCCGTAGTCGAAGTCGTAGTCGTAGAGCAGGGGGTCCCAGTCTTCGTAGCGGTACGTATAGCTTGGTCCTTCGTAAGGCACATTGAGGAAGTTGCGCACTTCCGTAACGCCCTCGATGCGTGCGACGACGTCCTCGACGTGAGCGCGCTCGAACGCCGAGCCCACCGTGCCGTACAACATGGCTTCGCCGGCCGCGACGACGACGGAGATGTCGCCCGACGTAACCAGCGGATCGCGTGCGAGGGCCGCCTCGGCGTCGGCCGCAACGTCGTCGTCGATCTGAACCGCTATCGGTCTGACCTTGAGGTAATTGCGAACCCGCAACACGCCGACCGTGTTGCTCGCAACCTGTGCCGCGGTGCGCTTCGCCTTGAGATTGTCGACTACACCCGTCAGGGTGGCGGCGCCGCTCTCCACCTCGGTCTCGACGTTGAACGAGCTCACGCGTGGGTCCATCAGCAAGGCGCGCTCGATCGCGGATCGAATGTCGTCGTCCGCGAGGTCGGCCCATGCCGTCGTCCGCTGCATCTCGTCGCGCAGCCACCATTCGACCTCGACGCCGCTCACGTCGACGCCCATGACGCCGGGAACCCAGGCGAGAGCGTGCGCGAGGTTACGCTCGAAGTCGCTGCCGACGCTGCCGTCGAGTGTGACTTGGCCGTCATTCACCTCCACGGTGAGCAAACCGTCGTCGAGACGCACGTCCCAGGCAAGACGTTCGTCGATCTCGACCTTGAGCTCCGCATCCGCACGCGTCGCCTCGTGGTCGATGGAGATCAGATTGTCGACGCTTCGCACGCCGGTCACTGACTTTGCGACGCGCTCGGCCAAACGTTTCTCGGGCGCCGACTGCACCGTGCCGGTCAGCGTCACCGCTCCGTTCTCGACCGTGCTGCCGATCTCCCAGGAATCCGTCGCCGGATCGGTGATGAACGCTCGTTGCAGATCCACCTCGACGGCCGCGTCGGAGCGGTCGCTTTCGCGCACCGTCATTCGATCGACGACGGACATGACGCCGCGCGTCATCTGCGCAATGCGGATTGCCCGTTCCTTGGAAAGAATGTTGTCCACCGTCCCGCTCAGTGTCGCGATGCCATGCATAACGTCGATGTCGATTGCGTTGGCGTCGACTGCGCGCGCCTCCCAGAGCTCGCCTTCGATGACGCGCTCGATGCGAGGGTCGGAAAGAGTGGGCTGCCCTTGCGCATCGTCAATCACTCCGAGGAACGGTGCGCAGATGAATGTCCCGAGCAAGACGTGTCTTGCAATAACTCGTGCCATGGCGCTCTCCTTGCGCATCCGAAGTACCGTCCGTTGGACGACGCTCGGTGCAATGGCCATGCCAGCTCGTTATTGCGACTGCGCCTCCGAGGCTCGGTGGCGACGATGATTAAGCTCGAACCGCGATCGAGCGCTCGGGCGCGTGGCGCGGATCGTACTCGGGGCTCTGCTCGACCTTCGCGCGAGTAATGTCGAGGAACACGGAGCGCGCCGGCCAGCTCACGCGGTCGACGTGCTCGGGAGACACGAGCACGTGGCGGCCCGGCCACCAGTCGCGCGTGTCCACGACGACATAGCGGATGGACCAGTCGTCCCCGTCGAACAGGAAATCCTCGATGTGGCCGATGCCTCGGTCGCTTGCGGCGACGTGGTACCCCGTGACTTCGCGAGCGCTGCGCAGGTGGATGTCACCTGTTTCCGCGGCCGCATTCGGGCCCTCGGTATCGCGTTGTACTTGTGCGCCGTGCAGGACGGGCTCCATACCGGCCAACGGCAGCGCGCCAAGGCCCCAAAGCCCCGTGGTGGTACCGGTGCCCCAGTACGGCGGGTAGCGGTAATAGCGGTTGTATTCCGCTTCCATGCGCCGCGAGATCGGCTCGTCGGTTTCGATAGGCGGGCTTTTCTCAACCTCGGCCCGCGTGAGCCGCGTGTCGACCGTCTCGCCGTCCGAGTCGATTCGCGCGATGGCGTGCGGTGAAATCAGCACCTTCCGGCCGCTAAGCCAGTGACCGACGTCCGCGACGAGGTAACGGACGGTCCAGCGCTCGTCGTCGAAATAGGCATCGTCCAATTTCCCGAGCTCGCCGTCCGTGGCGCCAATGCGGAATCCGCGTAGTTCTTTCATGCTCTTGAGCATCGAGTAATCCTCCTTGGCAACGGGAAAAAAAGCTGCAAGTCGCAGACCAGCGACTGGCGAGAGGCTGCGCTAACGAGCGCAACGAATTCAGCGCAGGACGCGCGGCGAGCAGTTTCGATTCCTACAACGACGCGCTACAAATCTTGGAACGGGCACGGATCGCGTGCGCCGCGCGATGCTTTGCGACTGGCATATGTCTTGCACCGCGTCGCGCGCCGCCGGTTCGAGGCGGTGTCAACGATAATGCTCAAGGAGGAGCTATGAAATACCGAACGACATTCACTTCGCAAACCAAGAAGCTCCGGCACGCGGCAATCGCGCTGTCGACGCTGGCGCTGGCTACGTCGGCTCTTGCGCAACAAGCGAGGAGCGATGCAAGCGCCTCTGCACAGCACAATGCCTCGGGCCCGAATAGTGCCGATGCTCGCAAACAGCAGCAGCTAAGGGAGAGCTGGGCGAAAATGCGCGGCGAGCTCGTCGAGGCCAACGAGCTCTTGAGCGCAGACGTCACCAATGGGCGCAACCCGGTGGGGCAGGTCACCGACCTTGTGCTTACACCGGATCACAAGCAGGTGCAGTACATCCTCTATGAGACGCCGTATCCGTATAGCTTCTTCGGCGCGGAAGACGGTTTCGCGCGCTACGACGGCGTCGAGTTCTATAACGACGCCGAGCTCGATACAACGCTGCGCTTCGAAGCAGAAGATTCAGCCGGCGCTCCGGAGGAGTTGAAGCTGACCCGGGACCAGGCCCGCGAACGCCTCGTTTCGCGCGTGATCGGCCGTCCGATGGAGTTCGCCGATGACACGTTGCGCGAAATCAACGACATTTTGATCGACCGCGATACGGGTGCCATCGTCCATTACGTCGTCGAGACCGACGAGGATTCGATCTTTCGGGCGGAGCGGCGCACGGTGCCGGCGGCTCGCGTCACGATCGCCGACGACGGGCGAGTCACTGCGGCGCTGCGCTTGCGCGAGCTGGACGACATGCAACTGTACGATTCGGCGTTGCTCTGAGTGAACGATCGCGGCGGGCGGCGTCAGTCGCCCGCGCTCGAGGCGGCCGCGCGAGGATCGAGCGCAAAGGCGATGTCGACGGTCGCCTCGATCGCGAGCTCGCCGGGCTCGATTGCAATGGCCGCCTCGGTGCGGGCGAACGCCGCCGCATCGAGTTGGCGATACGGAATTGCAGCGCTTCGCTCTCGAACCTCGATCGGCTGACCTAGTCGCACGCCCAAGGCACTGGCCGCGGCGCGCGCCTTCGTTCGAGCGGCCTCGACGGCGCGTTCGAGCGCCGTCACGCGGTAGGGCAGATCGTCGGCCAGCCCGAACGAAATGTCGCGTATCTCGTTGACGCCCGCGGAGATGCCCGCATCGACGACGGCGCCGACTAGGGCGAGGTCGCCGAGCGTCACTTGCACGATGTTTGTGGCCCGATACGCGACGATTCGCGGCTCGTCGCGGCGCCGCGCGGCTTCCGCTCCAGTGTCTCGCCCCACGACGTCGGCGGGCTCGGCGTATACGGGCAGCAGTGAGACGCTCGCGGTTTGGAGGTTTTCCGCGGCAACGCCGAGCTCTCGAATCGATCGAGTCGCCGCTTGCATCACGGCATCGAGCTCGCGCTGCGCTGCTCGCGCATCCTCCCGCTGGATGGTAGCTCCCAGGCTAACGACCGCCTGATCCGGCGCGACGAAGATTCGGCCGACTCCCGTCACGGCGATCGTAGGCTGCTCGCTGTCGGCCGAGTTTTGCGCTACGGCGGAGCTCAGAGAAGCGAGCGCAGCGAGCGCAACGTAGTAACGCACCCACGGCAGCCATAGGAAGCGCGCGCGGCGGAATGACGGAATCCGGTTCAGCGGTGTTTCTCGCGTAATGACGTGTGAGGTGCAAGGTTCGTGCCGCGACCTCGCCGCTGGCACATTGCTTGCTGGGCCTGCTGCGCTGTGGAGAGCACGGGGGGGAGAAAAGCGCGCGGTGAAAAATGGCTGACTGGCTCAGAATTTTCAAATGGCCCATCGCCGCAACCGTTACCGGGCTGGCCGCAGCGACGGCGTACGGAGGCTTTGCCGCGTTCGGCGCCGTCGCCATCCTGATCGCGCTCGAGACCACCGTGTCGTTCGATAATGCTGTCGTGAATGCCGGCGTTCTGCGCGAGCTCGGCGAGCACTGGCGGCACGCGTTTCTAACGGTCGGCGTGTTGATCGCGGTCTTCGGCATGCGGGTCCTGTTCCCGCTCGCGATCGTATCGTTCGCGACCGGCACGTCGATTGCCGGCGTCGCCGGTCAAGCGCTCCACGAGCGCGACGCCTACGCCAGCAATGTGGAGTCGGCCGCGCCGATGATCGGCGCATTCGGCGGCACGTTTCTGCTCTCGTTGGCCTTCAATTTCTTGCTCGCGCCGGATCGAGAGCGACACTGGATCGCGCCTCTCGAGCGCTGGCTCTCGAAGGCCGGACGCGCGCCTTTTGCGCCGGTCATTGCCACTGGCGGGACCCTGCTCGCGGCGGTGTGGTGGGTGTCCTCGGAGCACGAGCGCATCACGATGCTCGCGGGTTTCGTCGGCATGGTGACATTTTTGATCATCAACGCCTTCAGACATGTCATGCGCCGTGGCCAGCGACATCGGCACGAATGCCTCGCAGGTGCCGCGGGTTTCGCCGGCTTCCTCTACTTGGAAACCCTCGATGCGTCGTTTTCGCTCGATGGTGTGCTCGGAGCATTCGCTATTTCCTCGGACATCGTTCTCGTGGCGATCGGGCTCGGCGTCGGTGCGGTATTCGTGCGCTCGTTGACCGTGCACTTGGTGCGTCACGAGACACTGTGCGCCATGCCGTACCTAGCGCATGGCGCGCACTGGGCTATCGGCACGCTCGGTGTATTTCTCTTGATCGGTATCGAGCGTCAACCTCCCGAGTGGCTTACGGGCGGCATCAGTGTGGCCATCGTTGCGGCGGCGTGGGCGTCGTCGCTGGCGGCAAGACGAACGGAGGCACGCACGAGGTCATGCACATGAAACGGATCGGACCGGTCGAGCGGATTCGGGCCGTGCTGCTATTTGCGCTGCTCGGCGCGGCAGCTGCGGCGCAAGATGGCAAGAGCGGCGATCCGGGGGGCGCGGACAACGGCACGCCGGCGACGATCGAACGCGGGCGCGGGCTCACGGAACGTTTCTATGCCGGAGACCTCGCGCCGATTTGGGGCTCTATGACGGACGCTTTGCGAGACGCGCTCGGCGGGCGCGAGGAGCTCGCTGCATTTCGCGCGAGCGTGCTCGGCGAGCTCGGTTCGGAGAGTCGCGTGCTCGAGGAGGGGCAGACGATGGAAGCCGGCGTCGAGCTCTATCGCCGGCTGTCGCGATTCTCGAGCAGTAGCCGTCCCGTGAGGATCACGTGGGGCTTCGACGAGCGAGGGCAGATTGTGGGCTTCCGCGTCGAGCCTGCGCCGCAGCCGGCGCCCTCTGCGAATCTCGACTACCAAACCCAAGCCCACCTCGTGCTGCCGTTCGACGGCGCTTGGTATGTCTTTTGGGGCGGGCGCTCGCTGGAACAGAACTATCACGCTGCAACGGAAGATCAGCGCTTCGCTTACGACTTCGTCGTCCGGCGCGGCGGCTCATCGCATCGCGGATCCGGCAACCGTATGGAGGACTACTACTGTTGGCGCGAGCCGGTGCTGGCGCCGGCTGCCGCGCGGGTCGTCGCAACCGTCGATAGCCATCCCGACCAGCCCATCGGCAGCTCCGATCCGAAGCACCCCGCCGGCAACCACGTGGTTCTCGACCTCGGAAACAGCGAATACGCCGTGCTGGCGCATTTGCAACAGGGCAGCGTGGTTGTCGAGGCCGGCGATCGCGTCACTGCCGGCGAGCCACTCGGACGGTGCGGCAATAGCGGCAACACTAGCGAGCCGCATTTGCACTTTCACCTCCAGGACGCGCCGACGATCGGCTCCGGTGAGGGGCTTCCTGCTTTCTTCAACGATTATGTCGCCGACGGCGCGGCCATCGATCGCGGAGAGCCGGTCAAAGGTCAGACGGTTTCGAGCGCCGCCGGCGCCGACTGAGCGGTACGCGAAGCCGAGCAGGCGGGATGCGGCTCGATCCGCCGGGCAACCCGAGCTCCGATCATGGTGCCGGTACCGCTTCACGAAGCCACTCGAGTACGGCGTCGAGAAGATCGTCCGCCGCGCGCGGCAATTCCGCGGTCGCGCCGTCTACCGTGCCGGCCGGCGGCCGCCACGG
>CAMPKU010000181.1 GCA_946887385.1 uncultured Gammaproteobacteria bacterium | reverse complement strand
TTGTTGATCGAGGCAGACGCTTTGGACGAGGCCGTGCGCGGCGGCGGCGGCGTGGCCGAGCCAACGGTTCAATACTGGTCGACGAATTTGACCGTCGACAACTTGCCCAGCCTCATCCGCGAGGCGTTGAACGCCGAGGTTAGGCGCCGTCTCTACGTCGGGCGCGGCGTCGAAGCCGCCACGGTGCGCGAGATCGAGGCCGTGCGCGTCCGCGTCGGCGCGTTCGATCCCGGCAAAGCCGAGGGCGAGGAAACCGTGAGCGTTGCGGATCGCATCGTTCGCGCCGCGCCGATCGGGTTCGTTTATCTGCTGTGGATCTCGATCTTTTCCGTCATGCAGATGCTGCTCAACAACACGATCGAGGAGAAGTCGAACCGGATCGCCGAGGTGCTGCTTTCCTCGGTGACGCCCGCCGAGATCATGATGGGCAAGCTCATGGGTATTGCCGCGATCGGCCTCACGATGGTCGCCACCTGGCTCGCAACGGCCTTTGCCGGCCTCGAGCTCTATCAGGGCGCCGGCGCCGAGGTCATCGGGCAAGCGCTCGACGCGGTCGCGGCCGCGGGTCTCGTGCCGATGTTCCTGCTCTGTTTCCTGTTCGGCTATCTGATTTACGCCGGGCTGTTTCTCTCGATGGGCGCGCTCTGCAACGACTTGAAGGAGGCGCAGAACCTTCAAGGTCCGATGATGATGATCATGTTCGTGCCGCTGCTCACCATGGTTTTCATCAATCGCGACCCGCACGGCGCGTTGGCGACGATCATGACCTGGATACCGCTCTACACGCCGTTCACGATGATGAACCGGGCCGCGGCCGATCCGCCGCTGCTCGAGCTGATCGGGGCCACGGTGTTCATGATTGCGACTGCGCTGCTCGTGCTTTGGTCGGCGGGCCGCATCTTCCGGGCCGGCATTCTGCGCACGGGCAACCGGCCGAAGCTGGCGGAGATCGTGCAATGGATGCGCGGCCGCGCCGACGGGTAGACACTGCCGCCCGTCAGCCAGGTAGATAGTCGCCGCTCGTCAATGCGGCAGGTGGTCCAGCCCGTTCGGCAATTCCATGATCTCGATGGCGTTGCCGTCGGGATCCACGAGCATCGCAATCTTGATCGGCGCGCCGCCGATCGGCACGGTGGTCACGTCGGCGTCCATTTTGGCGCCCGCGGCTTTCGCTGCGGCGACCGCGGCGGCGATGTCGGATGCACGGAAAATCGCGTGCATCATCGAATCCTTGGCGGCGCCGGCCTCGCGTTCCTGCAGCAGGAACTCGGGCGAGTTGCCGGCTTTAGCTTCGGCGACCGTTGCGCCGTAGCGCATGATGATCTCCGTCGGCGGATTGCCGACGCGGTCGATTTCTTTCAGTCCAAATGCCGTTTCGTAGAACTTGGCCAAGGCGACGACGTCGTCGGCGCCGAGCCGAACCGCCATCACGGTGACTTCGGCCCGAGCGTGCATCGCGCAGGCCATGGCCATGGCCGAAACCGCCAGAATCGCCGAGATCGATCGTCGCATTGTCTTGCTCCCGGGTTGGTATGCGATGTGTCCGGACCTTCGCCGGATGTCGCTAGATGGTAAGGCAAACGCGTGCGCCCTGTGCTCGCGCCGCCCGGCGTCGAGAAGCGCGTCGCGGCACATGTCTTGCATGATTTGCCGGGCGTTCGTGTTGTGTGAGGAACCTGGGAGGCACCATGCGAGCACTGCAATCCCTGCCGCTTCTATTTGCCCTACCGCTGACCGCCGCCTACGCCGATGGCTTTGTGGCGGAGCCGCTCCCCGCCGACTATCCGATTCCCGCCAATTCGCTGGTCATCGAATACCAAGGCACGATCTCCGCCGTCAGCGACGCGCCCGAGTACGGCGTGGGGGACCGCATTTCGGGCCGTTTGCTCGTCGATCTAACGGTCCCCTGGCACGCCTCGGCCGGTTCCGGCAATTCACGAACCTACGGCTCGGGAGACCCCGACTTCGTCAGGGGTTTCTGGATTCCCGGGGGCGACGGCTTCGACCGAGTCTCTATTAGCGACGAGCGAGTGCGAGCCGGCGACGACAAGCCGGTGGACATCTTCAGCATCGAAGACTTGTGGGTCGCGAGGAACGGTTCTTTGGATGCCGCCAGGCGCTTCGAATTGAACGCCACCCTGTACGACTTTCTCGACGGCGTCAGTCTCGTGCAGGGCTTCGAGGTTACGTCGGCCGACGTCGACGAGCCGAACGAGCGCCTCAGCGGCCGAGTCATGTTCTCGAGCCTCGGCCCGTTCCCGTTCGCGGACTTCTTCCTGGACCGCCTCAAAGCCACGCCGGGGCGCTGCTTCGCCCCTTGATGGACTCGAGCTACGGGCTCGTCGTGGATTCGAGAAAGCGGAAGAAGTCGGACTCCGCATCGATCATGAGCGTGGTGTTCGCACCGAGCGTGGAATAGCTTTCGAGCGTTTTCGAGAAAGTGTAAAACGCCGGGTCTTCGCCGTACGCGGCGCCGTAGATCCGCGTGGCTTCCGCGTCTGCGCGGCCGATGATCTCTTGCGCTTGCCGCTCGGCTTCGGAGCTGATGCGGCGCAGCTCGCGTTCCATGTTGCCCAAGATCTCCTGGCTCCGGCCCTCGCCTTCGGAGCGAAAGCGCGCCGCAATGCTTTGCCGTTCCGAGATCATGCGGCTTTCCACTTGGTCGCGGACGGAGTCGATGTAGTTGATCCGTTTGATCCGCACGTCCACGAGCTCGATACCGAGCGACGGCATTTGACGCGTGGCTGCAGTGAGCATGTCGCGCTCGAGCTGCTCGCGGCCCAGGTTCGGCCGCTCGAGGTCCGTTTGTTCCAGCGCGGCCGCGTCTTCTTCGGCGAGCTGCGAGACGTCGACGTCCCAGTCCGCCGAGCGCACGATCTCCTCGAGCTCGGTGCCGGAGACCACGTCGCGCGTGGCGGAGTCCAGGATGTCGTCGAGTCGCGTGCGTGCGCCGGTTTCGTCGCGCACGGAACGCAGAAACTGGAGCGGGTCGGCGATGCGCCAGCGCGCCGTGGTGTCCACGATGATGAATTCGCGGCCCAGCGTGGGAATTTGGCTAACGTCGCCGTCCCAGTCGAGCATGCGCTTGTCGAAGCGGCGAACCTCTTGGATGAACGGCAGACGCCAGTGCAAGCCGGGCTCCGTGACGATGCCGCCGATCGGCTCGCCGAATTGCACGAGGATCACTTGCTCGGCTTGATCGACGATGTACGCGGCGCGCGTGGTTACGAGCAGCACCAGCGCGGCTATCAAGGCAAGAAACGATAAATTTTTCATTGGCTGGCCGCCTGATTTTGTAGCGGGCGTTGAGCGCTAGGCAGGTTCAGCAGCGGGAACGGCCCGGCCTGCCCATCCTGCACCACCACGACGGAGCCGATCCGGGGCAGCACTTCGTTCAGCGTTTCGAGATACAGGCGCGAGCGCGTGACTTCGGGCACGCCGCGGTACTCTTCGAGAATGGAGGTGAAACGCGCGGCTTCGCCGAGCGCGCGGTTGACGCGTTCCGTGGCGTACCCTTCGGCTTCGGCGATGGTTCGTTTCGCCGTGCCTTCGGCGCGCGGGATGGCTTCGTTGGCTTGTCGAGTGGCGTCGTTCACCATGCGCTCGAGCTCTTGCCGCGCTTCGTTCACCTCATTGAATGCCGGTTGCACGCGCAGCGGCGGGACTACGTCCTGCAGCTCCACGGTGATGATCCGAATGCCGTTCTCGTAGCGGTCCATGGCTTCTTGGATCTCGTCACGCGCGCGGTTCGCAATTTCCACACGGCCCACGGTCAGCACGTCGCTGCCGATCCGATTGCCGACGATGCGGCGCATCACGGATTCCGAAAGATCGCGCAGTGTCTGCACCGGGTTGCGCATGCCGTACAAGAACAGCACGGGGTCGGCAATCCGGTACTGCACCACCCATTCGACTTGGATGATGTTGAGATCGCCGGTGAGCATCAGCGATTCGTCGGGATAAGCGCCGGCGGAAAAGCGCGTGCGTTCGGTGCTCGAATCCGCCGTGCGGAATCCGAACTCCTCCTTGAGCACGCGTTCCGTCGCGACGATCTGTACGGCGTCTATGCCGAACGGCACCTTGAAATGCAGGCCCGGGTCGGAGATACCCGTGACGCGGCCGAATCGCTTGACCACGGCGCGCTCTTCGGGCTGCACCGTGTAGTACGAGCTCACGACGGCCCACAGGCCGAGCAGTATCGCCACGCCGATGCCGAACGCCCGCGGCGAAAAACCCGGCGCGCCGCCGGGCACCGTGCCGCGCGGGCCCTGGGGGCCGCGGCCGCGATTGGAACGGTTCAAAATCTGGTTGATCAGGTCTTTCGCTTCGTTCATTGCGTACCGCCGTTTGCTCGTCTCGTCCCGGATGCTACCACCCATTGCCGGAATCGGCTCAAAACCGCCGCTTGCCGCGACCCGGGAGGGAATGTCAGAGTCGCTCGATGCGGAGGCGCAACAATATGCTGACTATGAAAACGCCCGAGCGCGGCCTTGCGGCGCAACTGCTGGTGGGTGTGCTGCTCGGTGCTGCGCCTCTCGCCGCGAGCGCGGAAACGGTGCTCATCACGGGTGCGAATTCGGGCCTCGGGCTCGAGTTCACGAAGCAGTACGCGGCGAAGGGATGGACGGTGATCGCCACGCACCGCCGGCGCGATGTGCCGGAAACGCTCGCGGAGGTGGTCGCGGAGTATCCGCAGGTGCGCGTGGAGACGCTCGACGTCACGAGCCTCGAGCAAGCGCAAGCGCTCGCGGCGAAGCTCGAGGAGGTGCCAATCGACGTCGTCATCAACAACGCCGGCGTTTACAACGACCGCAGCAGCTGTGCCGCAGGCGACGACGCTTGCCCCGGCAACTACCAGACGCAGAGTTTCGGCCAGCTGGATTTCGCCTTGCTCGACACGATCATGGACGTGAACATCAAGGGGCCGCTGATCGTGTCGCAGGCGTTTTATCCGAACGTGAAGGCGAGCGCGCTCAAGAAGATCGTCGCCATCAGCTCGAGCAACGGCACCATCACCGGCGAGCTGCCGAATCCGTGGCCCGGCGCCATCTTCTATCGCATGAGCAAAGCGGCGCTGAATCGCGAGATGCAGATCGTGGCGTCGTCCGTAAAACCCGACGGCGTGACGGTGGTGATCTTGAACCCGGGGCCCACGCTCACCGAGCATCAGGAGTACTTGCGGGGCAATCCGATCATGCTCGAGATGTCGTTCACGGTGGAAAGCATGATCGATACGATCGCGAGGACCACGGTCGAGGAAACCGGCCAGTTTTGGCGGTACGACGGCGTGCCGGAGAAATGGTGATGCGCAGGTTCCGCCCCGCGTTCGTTGCGGCGCTGCTGCTCGCCGGCATGGCCGCCGCGCCGTTCGCCGAGCGCGCCGGCGCGCAAAGCGTGTCCACGGCGGCCGACGAAGCCGCGATCGCCGAGTTCAACCGGCGCTATCTACAGGCGATCAACGACGGCGACATCGACACGCTCGCTGAGTTGACCACCGAAGGACACCTGATGATCGCGTCCGGCGGCCCGCCGCTCGCCGGCAAGCAAGCGCTCGTCGATGCGATGAAGCGCGCGTTCGAGACCACGGAGTTCGACGAGTCTTGGTCGCCCGAAGAGACCGTCGTCTCCGGCGATCTCGCGTATCAGCGCGGCACGTTCGTGGTCGTGAGCAGGCCGAAGGCCGGCGGCGCGGAATCGCGCGTCGGCGGCAACTTCCTGCGCATCTACCGCAAGATCGACGGCGCGTGGTTCATGGTGCGCGACTCGTTCAACAGTCAGCAGCCGCGCCAACCTGAATAAGAATCCGCCCCGCTCAGTCCCGCGCCCGATCGCGCGGCAGATGGTAGTTGATGCGCCCGCCGAGCGCGTTGGCTCGCAGGTAGTGCAGACCCTCGATGATGCGCGCATGGCGCAGCGGGCCGACGTCGACGGCCTCTAGACCGATCTCGCGCGCCAGTGCGGCCACGCGTTCTTTCGCCGCGCGGTCGTCGCCGACGATCGGCACCGTGACCGGCCCGCCCGCGACGGCGGGATCGAGCATCGTTTCGGCGCCGAGCGTGCTGAATGCCTTCACCACCTGCGCATCCGGCGCGAGGCGCGCGATGCGCTCCGCGTTCGAGTCTTCGATCGGATAGTCGGCGAAGCCGTCGCTCGCCATCACGCGCGGATTCGTGGGGTCCACCAGGATCTTGCCGGCCAGATCGCCGAGCGAGCGCACGACGTCTTCGGCGGCGCTCCACGGAACGGCGAGCACGACAATGTTTGCGCGTGCCGCGGCTTCCGCCGGCGAGAGCGCGGCAGCGCCGTGGCCGGTAGCCGCCACCAGCTCGCGCACGTCGGCCGCATTCGGAGTGCGCGAACCGTAGAACACTTCATGGCCGTTCGCGGCGAAGCGCTGGCCGAGCGCCGCGCCGACGTTGCCCGTGCCGATCAGAGCAACGCTTTCGGCAAGCGCGGGGTGTGCACCCAACACGACGGCGGCCGCCGCGAGACAAGCGCTGATCTTCTTCCACATCGTCTGGCTCCTAGTTCGCGTTCACTCATTCGGCACGCAGCGCATCCAGCGGCTCGAGCCGCGCCGCGCTGCGCGCCGGCAGCACCCCGGCCACGGCGCCGATCAGCACCGCGAGCCCGAGCGACAGCGCCACGTAGAACGGCGAGATCGTGGCCGGCATTGCGGGCAGCGTCCATTGCACGATCAGCACCACGCCGAGCCCGAGCGCAAGGCCGCCGGCGCCGCCGATCCCGGACAAGAACATGGCCTCGCCGAGGAACAGCTGCGCGATGCGCGATCGTCGCGCCCCGATGGCCCGCAGCAAACCGATCTCCTGCGTACGCTCGCGCACGGCGATCGTCATGATCGTGAAGATGCCCACGCCACCGACGAGCAGCGAGATACCGCCGAGCGCGGCCACGCCGAGCGTCAACACGTCCACGATCGACCCAAGCACGTCCAGCATCTGCTGTTGAGTAACCACAGTGAAGTCTTCGGCGCCGTGGCGTGCCGTAAGAATCCTTTTGATGCCCGCGACAACCTCGTCGACGGGTGCGCCCTCGTCGTAGAGCACGTCGATCTCGAGCAGGCCCTCGCGATTGAACAGCTCCAGCCCGCGGGCCGCCGGAATGTAGACCGTGTCGTCGAGATCGATGCCCACCATTTCGCCTTTCGGTTCCATGATGCCGACTACGCGGTAGCGCTGGCCGCCGACGCGGATGCTCTGCCCGAGCGCGTTGGCCGCGCCGAATAGCTCCGAGTAGAGCGTGGCGCCCAGAACGGCGACGTTGCGCGCGCGCTCGAGCTCGTCGGGCGGCAGAAATGTGCCGACGACCACGTCGAACTTGAATGCGCGATCGAACTCCGGCCCAACCGCATACACGGTGACGCTGCGCTCGCGGCCGTTCCCTTCGACGGATGCGCTGCCCGCGACCACCGGCACCGAGGCTTGCACGTAGGGTGCGCGCCCGAGCGCTTCGGCGTCGCCGAGCGAGAGCGGCCGCGTGGAGTTCAGCACGCCGGGCGACAAGCCGAACGTGCTCGATTTGCCGGGCTGCACGGCGAGCGTGGTGGTGCCGAACTGCGTGAACTGCTCGACGATGTAGGTGTTCAAACCTTCGCCGATCGACGTCAATAGCACCACGGCCGTTACGCCGATGCCGATGCCGAGCGCGGTGAGCACGCTGCGCAATCGGTGCGCGACCACGGTTTGCCCGACCAAACGAATGAAGTCTTGCTGGCGCATTCCCTTACCGCTTCATCAACGCGTTCACGGGGTCGAGCGCCGCGGCTCTGCGCGCGGGCAGCAGACCGAACAGCAGGCCGCTCGCCACGGCCACTCCGACGGCCGACGCCGTCGCCCACGGCGGCGCCGCGAAATCGAGCACGGGAAACGCGGCTCTGAGCAAAAAGACGCCGGCCGCGCCCGCTGCGAGACCCACGCAGGCGCCGAGCAGCGACAGGCACGCGGCCTCCGTGAGAAACAGCGCCACGATCTGCCGGTTACGCGCGCCGACGGCCTTCAGCAAGCCGATCTCCGCCGTGCGTTGGCTCACGGCGACGAGCATCACGTTCATGATCAGCACGCCCGCGACGACGAGGCTAATGGCGGCGATGGCCGCGAGACCGGCCGTGATCATGTTGAAGATGGTATCGAACGTAGCGGCCAACGCGTCCTGCGTGACCACGGTGATGTCCTCTTCGCCTGCGTGACGCAGCTTGATGATCTCGATGATGTCGCGGCGCGCGCCCTCCACGGCGTCGCGGTCGATGGCTTCGACGAGAATGCGAAACACCGCGGCGGTGTTGAACAGCTGCTGGGCGCTGGCCACGGGCATGAGCACGGTTTCGTCGACGTTGAATCCGCCCGTCAAGCCTTGTTCCGCGAGCGTACCGAGCACGCGGCAGCGCGACACGCCGATCCGCAGCCATTCGCCGACCGGCGAGCGGCCCGCGAACAGCTCGCGCGCCACCGTGGCGCCGAGCACGCACACGGGCTGCGCCGTGGCGAGATCCATGTCGGGGAGGAAGCGGCCGCTGCCCATCACCCAATGCTGGATGCCGAGCATCGCGGCGCCGGTGCCGAGCACGGTGATGTCGCGTTCGCGCGCGCCGTAGGACACCGTGCCCGCGCCGATCACGAGCGGCGTTACGCGGCGAATGCGCGTGCTACGCGTGAGTGCGAGCGTGTCGTCGAGCGTGAGCTCGCGGGCCGTCTCGCCGATCAGAAGGCCTTGAATGCCCGAGCCGGCCGTCTCTGCGCGGCCCGGCAGGACGATGAGCAGATCCGTGCCGAGCGCCGAGAATTGCCCCGTGACATAGCGGCGCGCGCCCTCGCCAACCGCCGTCAAGAGCACGACGGCGGCGACTCCGATCGCGATCGCCGTGAGCATCATGGCCGTGCGCAGCGTCGAGCGGCGAAGCGCCTGCAGCGACAGCCGCGTCACGTCGAGCGCCTTCACGAGGCCGCTCCTTGTTGATCGCTCACGATCTTGCCGTCGCGCAGCTTCAGATGGCGGCGGGCGCGGTCGCCGATCGCGGGATCGTGCGTCACGATCAAGAGGGCGATGCCGTCGCGATTGAGCTGCTCCAAGATCTGCATGATCTCGCTGCCGGAACGCGTATCGAGGTTGCCCGTGGGCTCGTCGGCCAGTAGATAGCTCGGCTGCATGACGATGGCACGGCCGATGGCCACGCGCTGGCGCTCGCCGCCCGAGAGCTGGTCCGGGCGATGGCCGAGCCGGGTCTTGAGTCCCACGGATTCCAGGATCGCGGCAGCGCGCTCGCGGCGCGCGCGCGGCGCGGCGCCTGTCAGCACCAGTGGCAGCTCGACAATCTCGAGCGCCGTCAAGCGCGGGATCAGGGGAAAAAACTGAAAGATGAAGCCGATGTGCTGCTGGCGGTGCGCCG
>CAMPKU010000180.1 GCA_946887385.1 uncultured Gammaproteobacteria bacterium | reverse complement strand
CATGGCAGCCGCGCTCCGTGAGCACGTTCGCCAGGTTGTTGCGGGCGGCGGCGTGCTGCGGCGCCTTGGCCAACAACCGCCGGTACAAAGTGGTGGCGCCGGCCAGGTCGCGGGCCGCATGGCGCTGGCCGGCCGCCGCGAACAGCACCAGCTCGTCGTCGGGCCAACGCTCGAGCGCCGCGCGATAGCTGCGCTGCGCGGCGGAGGGCTCGAGCAGCGGCTCGGTGCCCGCCAGTGCGCGCACGTACGCGCCCGCCGTTGCGCTTGCGGGCAGCTCGCCGGGCTCGACGGCCACGAACGCCCAATTCGAGCCGCGCTGCCAGGAGCGCAAGAACCGCGTGCCGCGCTCCACGCGCCGTTGCTCGGTTCCGGAGCGAAGGATTACGTCGTCGCCGTCCACGCCGACGACCACGGCGTAATGCCACACCGGCACGCGGTCGATTCCGAGATTTTGAAGCACGAGCACGGGGCGGCGTGCGGCGAGCTCCGCGACGAGCGCGTCCGCTTCGGGCGCGAGCACGTACGGGATGAAGCCATGACGGCGCGTGGCGCCGAGCAGCTCGGGCTGGAGACTGCCCCGCAGCCCTTCCACGTAAACCTCGCGCACGAGGCCATCGGCATCGACGTTCGCCCCGGCGTGCTTCAGCACGGTGGCGAGCGCCGCGGGCCCGCACTGGTAGTCGGTTTGCGGGAAGAACGGAACGGCCGTCAGCTCTTCGACACGCGCGTCCGGCGGCAATTGCGGCGCGCCGGCGCAGCCGCACACGCTGAGCGCGGCGAGGACAACCGCGGCGCTAGATCCTGCTGAAGATATCAATGACGCCGACGAGCTCGAGGATCAGCAGCACGATGAACACGATGCCGACCACGCCGAGCAAGTCGCCTCCGGCCGGCAGGTTCTCGAGCTCCGTGGCGAGCAGCGATAGCTCCTGATCCGTCAGTGCTGCGATGCGTTCATCGGCTGCCACGGGGTCGACGCCGTAGTGCTCCAGCCTAGTGCGTACTTCTTCACGAGCGAGCACGGCGTCGATGCGGGCCAGCGCGGCTTCGCGGTCGACGGCCGTGAGGTATTGCTGCGTCGTGATCACGCCGGCAACGGCCCCCCTCGGCAAAGAAGCCACGAGCAACGAGGCCGCAACCACGGCGACGAGTGAGGTGCGATGACGCGTTCGCATGAGCTACTCCCTATCCCTGGCACTCGAGCGCAAACACTAGCGTAAGGCTCGCGTACCGCGCTAGTCCTCGCCCCACCAGGCCACGAACTCCTGGAAATCGACGAGACCGTCGTCGTTCGTATCGATGTCTTTGAAGCCGATCTCGACCTCGGCTGCCGACATGTCGGCCTCTAGCTCGTCGAGCATCGCGGAGAATTCGTCGAGCTGGATGCGGCCGTCGCCGTCGCGGTCGTTGTAATCGAAGGCTTCGCGCAGCTCGTCGAGCTCTTCTTCGTTCGGTTTGTTCTTCGCCATGGACGCGGCTCCCGGCCGTTATGCACCGGACGCATTGTCGCCTTTTTTGGGGCTTGCCGCTTCGCCGCGTGCCGGGGAGGGCTCGTCGCGGTCGTCGCCTTCGTTCGGCGGCCGGCCAATGAAGTCATAGATGACGCCCACCATTGCGTTTAACCCGGTCACGCGCAGCACCAGAGCCGGCGCCGACATCGCGCGCCGCGGCTTGCGCAACTCCCGCACGCGACGAGCGAGGAGCGCCGCGAGAATCGCGCGTGCGATGCCGGAAATAACGAACAGATAGAGCAGGTTGCTCAGGGTAGACGATTCGCCGAGCAGCACGCCGCGCGCCGGCAGCACGAGCTCGAGCAATGCCCCGAGCATGGCGCCGGCGAACACGCCGGCCGCCGTGCCCACGTTGTGGAACGCTACGTACGCGGCACGCCGCGTCTGCGGCACAAGCTCGTACAGCAGGTTGCCGGCCGACAGCGTGAAGCCGGACCACGAAAGGCCCGAGAGCGCCTGAAACAGAATGAGTGCCCAAAACTCGTCAGAGAGCAGCCACAGCGACGGCACGATCGGCAGCGTGATGCTCGTGACGATGAGGATCAGCCGGTTGCCGTAGACGTCCGCAATGCGGCCCCACGTGGTGAGCATCAAAAACTGCACGAACACGCTCGTGCCGGTGAGCACCGTGAACTCGAAGTAGCTGAGCGCAAGGTCGCGCAGCATATACACCGTGAAAAACGGCGCCGAAATGCCCACGGCCGCATTCATGAGCGCCACATAGCCGGAGAATCCAATCGCACCTGTCGAGCGCAGGCTGCGCCACCAATGCTCGATGTGCATGTCGGGCGCCGTCGTGGTGGGCGGTTTCTCGTGCAGGAAAGTGAGGTGGTAGACCGACACCGTTCGGGCGGCGAACGCGATGAGAAAAATGACCACGAAGCCGAAGTAGGTTCGGCCCGCGGTATCGAGCTGGTGCAGGATCAAGCCGCAGGTGATGAGGCCCGCGAACGTGGCAACCGTCATGAGCCTGGTGCGATGCGCGAAGTAACGGCCGCGCCGGCGTTCCGACACGAGGTCGCGCATGATGCTCGTCCACTGCGGCGCCGCCAGATTGTTGGCGCTGTGATAGAGCACCAGCAGCACGAGCAGCGCCGGGATCACGTACCCGTCGATGAGCACGGGCAGCAGGATGATCGGCAGCCAGAGCAGCGCCTGGAGCGCGCATCCCATGAGCACGAGCCGCCGCCGGCCCACGTAATTGCCTATCCAGGCGGAGAACAGCTGCGCAGATGATGCGAGCAGGAGCGGTAGGGTGCTGAGCAGCGCGATCTGCGGCGCGGTCGCTCGCAGGAATAGCGCGAACGCCGAGAAGTACGTCTCGCCGGCGCCGACTTGCACGGCATAAGCCATGCCGTCGCGCACGGAGTGGCGCAGGGCTTTGTCGACAGTCGGGTCCTTCGAGAACTGGCCCGCAGGCATACAACACGCGCGACGCGCAGGATGCGCCGGCGGCTCCTCGCTGGTGAATGCCCGAACGGCGGGGCGCCGGCGGGCACGGGCGCGATTATAGGCTCGCCGGCCGGCGCCGCAACGGACGGCCGGCGCGGCGGCCCGAGAACGAGATACTCAGCCGGAGCGCCCGCCCGGCTGCGCGCGCCATCGGCCGGCCTAGCCTACGCCGCGCCGCCGTCCTCGAGCAGGCTGCGCAGCATCCAGGCGTTCTTCTCGTGCACCTGCAGCCGTTGCGTCAGCAAGTCGCAGGTGGGCTGGTCGTTGGCTTGCTCCGCCGCCTTGAACACTGTGCGTGCGGTTTTCGCCACGGCCTCCTGGCCCGCCACGAGAATCCGGATCATGTCGTTCGCGCTCGGCTGGCCCTCCACTTCCTTGATCGACGCCAGCCGCTCGAACTCTTTATAAGTACCCGGCGCCGGTAAGCCCAGCGAGCGGATGCGTTCGGCGATCAGATCGAGCGCTTGCCATTGCTCCGTGTAGTGCTCCATGAACAGCACGTGCAGCGTTTGGAACATCGGGCCCGTGACGTTCCAGTGGAAGTTATGCGATTGCAGGTAGAGCGTGTAGCTGTCGGCCAAGAGATGCGACAAGCCGTCCGCGACCATCTCGCGATCTTTCGTCGAGATGCCGATGTCGATTTTCATGGGATTCGCCATGGTGCCTCCTCGATGCGATGCCCAATATTCTACGCCGCTCGGGCCACCCAGCGCTTGAGCTCGTCGTATCCGCCGATGCGCTGACCGTTGATGAAAACCTGCGGCACCGTCTGCGTGCCGGCGATCGCGCCGAGGGCCTTGTTGCGGATCTTGTGAGTTAGCGGAATCTCTACGTAATCGATGCCGCGCTCGTCCAGCAGTACCTTCGCTTGTGCGCAGTACTGGCAGCCGTCGCGCGTGAGAATCGCCACTTGATCCGGCTTGCGTGCCTTCGGGTTGATATACGCGAGCATCGTGGCCGCATCCGACACTTCGAAGGGATCGCCGGGCTTATTGGGCTCTACGAACATCTTCTCCACGACGCCGTCGCGGACGAGCATCGAGTAGCGCCACGAGCGTTTGCCGAAGCCTAAGTCGCCTTTGTCCACGAGCTGACCCATAGCGGCCGTGAACTCGCCATTGCCGTCGGGCAAGAACTGCACGTTCTCGGCGCCTTGGTCCGCTGCCCACTCGTTCATCACGAATGCGTCGTTCACCGAGATACACACGATGCGGTCGATGCCGTTGGCACGAAACGCGGGCGCGAGCTCGTTGTAGCCCGGCACGTGCGTGCTCGAGCAAGTGGGAGTGAATGCGCCCGGGAGCGAAAACACCACGACGTTTTGGCCTTTGAAAATTTCGTCGGTCGTGATGTTGCGCCATTCGCCGCCAACGCGGGTGCGAAACGTGACGTTCGGAACCCGCTTGCCTTCCTGGTTCTGGCTCATGAAATGCCTCCTGTTTGGTTGACTTGCACTGTAGCGTTCCCGGCTCGCGGCCGGCCAATACTTTGTTAGTATCCGATCCATAGGCAAAACCTATCGATGGGTCGGGCATGACATTGACGGAGCTCAAGTACCTGATCGCCGTGGCCGACGAGCAGCACTTCGGCCGCGCCGCCGAGCGCTCGTTTGTGAGCCAGCCCAGCCTGTCCGCCGCCGTCAAGAACATCGAGCAAGAGCTCGGTGTGCGCGTGTTCGAGCGCAGCAAGCGCGGCGTCAAGCTCACCGAGGTCGGCGCCGAAGTTGTCGCTCAAGCACGGCGCACACTCGACGAAGCCGCACGCATCAAGACCGTTGCCAAGCGAGGCAAGGGCCGCTACCGCCTGCGCCTCGGCGTCATACACACCATTGCGCCTTATCTGCTGCCGCGGCTCGTCGTGAGGCTGCGCAAGCTCGCGCCCGAGATGTCGCTCGATATCGAGGAGAACATGACCGCCAATCTCGATCGGCTCCTCAAATCGGGCGAGCTCGACGCTGCGATTCTTGCGTTACCGTACGAAGCGCCCGGTATCGAGGTAGAGGCTGTCTACGACGAAGAGTTCCGCGTCGTCGTACCGCAGGGACATCCGTTTGCGCGGCGACGAGCAATCCCCGTCGAGGAGCTCGACGCCGGCGAGCTGTTGCTGCTGCCAGTAGGGCATTGCCTACGCGATCAGGTGCTCGGCGCGTGCACGGAGTTCTCCCAGCCGCCGCCGCCGGGCCGGCTCGGTAACTCTCTCGAGACGTTGCGGAGCATGGTCGCGTCAGGCCTCGGCATCACGGTGTTGCCGGCCACGGCGCTCACGGATCGCTACGACACCCGGCTCGTGAAGGCCGTGCCGTTCACGGAGCCGCGGCCGAAACGCCGCGTGGTCGTGGCGTGGCGCAAGGCGATCGCGCGGCCGAAGGCCGTGCGCAAGCTCGTCGAGGCGATCAGGACGGCGGGCTTGCCGGTGGAATTACTCGGCCGCCCGGAGTAGCCGCTCGGCGCGTGCCGCAAGCCGGCCGTCGCGGCCGGCGAGCGTCATGGCTTTGCGCGCCAGCGTGGCGGCTTGCGCGGCGTTGCCCGTGGTGAGCTCGAGCTCGCCGAGCTCGAGCCACAATATCGGATTGTTCGGATCGAGCCGCAGGGCCCGTTCGAGCGACGCGCGCGCCGACGGCAAGCTGCCCGCAGCGCGCTGCGCACGGCTCTGCTCTAAAAGCACGCCGCTGGCGCCGCTCGCGTCGCTCTGCGGCCGGGCCGGCGGCCCGGTGCGCGGCGGCGCCGGCTCGGCGCGCGGGTTCGGTTGCGGAGCCGACGGCGGCGGCAAAGTGGGCGCCGGGCGTGTCTCGGCGGCCGGCGGTGCGGGGGCGGGCGCCGTCCTCTCGGCGGGCCGCGGCGACGGTGCAACCAAGCTGGTGCACGCCGCGGCCAAGGCCACGTGGCCGGCCAACGCGCCACGCGCGAGCGCTGAGCGCAGCGTGCGCGTCATTGGCCGTCGAACCAAGAACGAATGCGGGCGCCGAAACCGGTCTCGCCGTTACAGCCGAACGCGCGCGGGTAATAGTCGGTATCGGGAACCGGCACCGCGACGGCGTCGGGGCAACGGGGGGCCGTGGGCGTGCCGCTCGCATAATCGATCCACACTTCGTCCACGCCGTCGGGCGGCGGAGTGTTGTAGGAATTCGCTTCGATTGCCAGCAACAAGCGAGCCCAGATCTTGGCAGCGCCCGTCGAGCCCGTGAGCCCGATGGGACGATTGTCGTCCGCGCCAAGCCAGGTGACGATCAAGTGGTCGTTCGTGAAGCCGGCGAACCAGCTATCGCGCAGGTCGTCGGACGTGCCGGTCTTGCCGGCTACGACGATCTCGTCCGGCAACTGGCGCCGCACGGTGCGGCCCGTGCCGCGCTCCATCACTTGGACGAGCGCCTGGTTCAGCGAATAGACGGCGCCGGCGTCCGCAGCTTGCGTGATCTCGATCTCGTAGCGCTGGAGCAGCTCGCCGTCCTCGGCCACCACGCTGCGCACGGCGCGTAGGGGTACGCGAAAGCCGCCGTTCGCAAGCGTGTTGTACATCTGTGCCACTTCGATTGGCGTGAGCGCGAGCGCGCCGAGCAGCATCGACGGATAGAGCGTGGGCTTCTGCTCGAGGCCGAGCCGCTGCAGCGTGTCGGCAATCGATTCGAGGCCCACGTCGAGCCCGAGGCGAACCGTGGCCATGTTGTACGACTCGGCGAGCGCGCGCACGAGCGGCACGAGCCCATGCGCCTCATCGTCGAAGTTGCTCGGCGTCCAGGTGTTGCGCCGGTCGAGCTCGACGACGATCGGCGCATCGTCGATGACGCTGGCGAGCGAATAACGGCCCGACTCGAGCGCGGCCAGGTAAACGGCAGGCTTGATCAGCGAACCGATCTGGCGGCGCGCGTCGAGCGCGCGGTTGAATCCTTCGAAGCTCGCATCACGGCCGCCGACGAGCGCCTTCACTTCGCCCGTGTGTGGGCTCGTCACCACCACGGCACCCTCGAACTCCGCGGCGCTCTTGCCGATTTCGTCGATACCGTCGCTCAACGCGCGCTCCGAAGCGGCTTGCACGGCGGGGTCGAGCGTGGACAACACGATGAGCCCGGTGCGCTCGAGGTCGTCGCGCGCATAGTCGGCCGAAAGCTGCCGCCGCACGAGGCTCAAGAAAGCCGAGTGCGTCGAGCTGCGGCGGTTGTTGCCCACCAAGCCGAGTGCCTGCTCGGCAGCCTTTTGCACGGCGTCGTTGCTCGCAAGCCCCTCGTCGACCATGCGCTGGAGCACGAAGTTGCGGCGCTCGAGCGCGCGCTCGGCGTGGCGGCGTGGATCGTAATACGCCGGGCCGCGCACCTCGGCCACGAGCAGCGCGAGCTCGTGCAGCTCGAGCTCCGCGAGCGGTTTGCCGAAATAGAACTGGCTCGCGAGCCCGAAACCGTGGATGGCGCGTGCGCCGTCTTGGCCCAAGTAGATTTCGTTGACGTACGCGTGCAAGAGCTCGCTCTTGCCGTACCGCAGCTCGAGCGCCACGGCCATGAAGGCTTCGCGGAGCTTGCGGCCCCAGGTGCGCTCGTTCGACAGGAAGTAGCTGCGCACGAGCTGCTGCGTGAGCGTGCTCGCTCCTTCGCGAATCTCACCGGCGGACACATTCACGAACAGCGCCCGGGCCACGGCAATCGGGTCCACGCCGAAGTGGCTGTCGAAGCGTCGATCCTCGACGGCCTTCAGCGTGTCGGTGAGGAGCGGCGGAATGTCGCCCGGTGCGACGATGAGGCGGTCCTCGCCGTGCGACGGAAATAGGCTGCCGATCAACAACGGGTTCAATCGGACGATGGCCGCTTGGCTGCCGCGCGAGTCGCGCAGCGCCGCAATGCGCCCGCCGATGAACGAGATCGAAACGAGCTGCTCCGGCTCCGTGTCGCCGGCGAACGAGAAGCCGCGCGTTGCGAGCTCGATGCGCCCCAATCCCACGCGGTACGTGCCGGGGCCCACGAGCCGCGGATCCTCTCGGTAACCCAAGCGCTTGAGCTCCGCGACCAAATCTTCGGCCGACAGCGCGCGGCCGGCATACAGCTCGAGCGGTGCCGCGTACACCTGTGCCGGAATGTCCCAACGCCGGCCTTCGAACTCGCTGGTGGCCGCCCAGGCTAGATAACCGCCGTAGGCGATGGCCAGCAAAAAGGCCACGGCCGTAAGGCGCAAGACGAGCCCGCGGATTCGCGAAATCGGACGGCGGGGGGAGGGGTTGCGGCGCGAGCGGCGGGCCATGCCGGGCACGATGCATCAGTTAACGGCTTACATCAAGCGGCGCCGCGGCGCGCGCCGCCTTGGGATCGAGCTGCGAGCAAGGCGTTGTACTATGCGCTCACGTGCTGTCGCACGGGAGATCGCGTGACGCAGGATCGGCCTCATGTCATCAAGGGCAAGGTCACGAGCGCCACGATCGTGAAGCGCGTGGATCTGACGGCCGACCATTTCAAGATCTGGCTGCGCACCGCCGAGCCGTTTCCGTTCGAGCCTGGCCAGTACTGCACGCTCGGGTCCGGCGGCATCGAGCGCCCGTACTCGATCGTCTCGTCACCGCGCGAACCGCTGCTCGAGATCTTCGTCGAGCGGATACCGCCGCCCGAAGGGCACTTGACGCCGCTGTTGCATGCGCTGCACGTCGGCGACACCGTCAGTCTGCGGCCGCGCGCGAAGGGCGTGTTCCTGCTGCGCCCCGAATTTCGCAATCACGTGATGGTGGCCACGGTGACCGGTGTTGCGCCGTTCGTGAGCATGCTGCGCTACTGGCTCGAAGGCTCCGGCGACGATCGGCGTATGTACGTGCTCGAAGGAGCGAGCTTTGTGGACGAGCTCGGTTACGACGAGGAGCTGCGCGCGCTGGCGGCGCAGCACGAGCGCATCGTGTTCGTGCCCACTTGCTCGCGCCCGCTCGATCCGCGTAATGCGAGCTGGCAAGGAGAAGTGGGTCGTGTCCACACCATCGTCGAGCGTTATGTAAGCCAGTGGGGTTTAGCGGCGGGTGACACCTGCATCTACGCGTGCGGCCATCCGCAGATGATCGAGGACCTGCGCGGCCGCTACGCGGGCACGGGTTTCGCATTCGAGGAAGAGCGCTTCTGGAAGCCGCACTAGATGCATCGACAAACCCTCCCGTTGTAGAGTGCCGTCTCACGCCTGGGAGTGTCGTTATGACCCTGCATTCGACCGGCAAAGTGTGGCGGCGCATGGCGGCCGGCGTTCTCATCGTTGCGGCGGGGTGCAGCAGCGGCGGCGGCGGCGGCGGGGCATTGCCGCCGCCGGCGAGCGGCTGGGTTGCGGGGTCTTTCCTGCCGCCCGGCAGTTTCGTGGGGCGGTGCGTGAATCCGCGCGCCGGCACGAACCCCGCGAACGGCTTGCCGTACACCGACATTCGAGGCACCACACTCGACGAGAACAACTGGTTGCGCTCATGGAGCAACCATCTATATCTCTGGTACGACGAAATCGTCGATCGCCGACGGC
>CAMPKU010000179.1 GCA_946887385.1 uncultured Gammaproteobacteria bacterium | reverse complement strand
GTGCGCCCTTGCGCCAGCCGCAGCAACGCGAGCCCGGGCTGCGCCTCGTGCCCGTAACGGCTCGCGCCGCGATACGCGTCCTCGGCCTCGGCGGAGTGGCCTCGCAAGCGGTGAATCTCCGCCATTTCATAAAAAGCGGTGGCCGTTGCCGCCGGGCTGCCCGGGCGACTCGCCGCACGCTCGGCTTCGCAGAGTGCCTCGCGCCAGTCGCCGTGCAGGCGCAAAACTTCCGCGCGATGCACGAGACACGCCGTCGTGAATGCCACCATTTCCGGCTGTTGCTCGCACCAGCGCGTGAGCGCGAATGTCCATTCCCACGCGCGGCTCGCGGCGCAGATCTCTTGGCACTCGCCGATCACGCTGCAGTACATGAGCCCGGTTAGAATCGGCGACAGCGACTGCGCAGTTACGGCTAGCATGATTTCGTCCAGTTGCGCGAGGCCGCGCGCAACGTCGCCGCGCCGCAACAGCACGCGTCCCTGCACGTGTTGCGCGCAGGTCAAGAGATCCGTGTCGGCGAATTGTTCCGCGATCCTAGCGATCGCGGCGGCCATCGACTCGGCCTTGTCGAGCGCGCCGGCGCGAAACGCCTGCTCGGCCGCGGGCACCAGCAGATATCCGCGCTCGGCGCAGGCCGCATTCTCTGCGTCGGCGAGCCGTTCGGCGCGCGCAAACCACCCGTTCGCGCGGGCGCCCTCGCCGCGCAACAGCAAGCGCAGGCCCAACCAGAACGCGCAGCGCACACCCTGCAAGCGGCGGCCTTGATTGAGATGCGCATGGTGCGCGCGTTCGAGCGCGTCGAGGTAGTCGTCGTCGCGGCCGACGAGATACGCGGCCGTGGCGTACCGCTCGAGATCGTCCGCGTCGAGCGCGGATGCGCAGTCCGCCGCGCGAAACGCGGCGAACGCGAGCGCCCAGGCGCGCCGCGCATGATGCTGCCGCGCTTGGGCAAGATCGGAGGCGGCCAAAGCGTCCATTGGCGTTTCCTCTCCGAGAGACAAGGGGAGCGTAATGCAACAGCGGCTGCGGCCCAACTGCGGCCGGGCCTCCTCACGCTCTCTGTACAATCGGCGGATGCGACTTGTGCTTCATTTTGCCATCGCCGCGCTCGCCGCTGCCGCGCTCGGGGCCGGCGCCGCGCAGGAACCGACACGCGCCGAGGCCGACGCGATGCAGGTGAAGCTCGCGCGCGTCGAAGCCGCCGCCGAGACGCCGCGCCCGGACGATGCGCCGCCGCTCACCACCATGTTCACGGAGCGCGAAATCAACGCGTACCTTGCGCTCGACGGCCCGGCGTTCTTGCCGGCCGGTATTGCGATGCCGCGTGTGCGGCTCGGCGGCGGCGGGCGGGTGCGCGCACGCGCGATCATCGATCTCGATGGCGTACGGCGGTCGCGCCAGCGCAGCGTGTTCGATCCGTTGGCCTACCTCACGGGCGCCGTCGAAGTGGTGGCTACCGGCAGAGTCGAAGCCGCCGGCAGCCAAGGCATGATTCGCTACGAGTCGGCCACCGTGGGCGGCGTGGCGGTTCCGGCAACCGTGGCAGAGGAGCTGTTGCGGTTCTACACCCGCACGCCGGAGCGGCCGCGGGGGTTTGCGTTCGACGAGCCGTTCGCGCTGCCCGCCGGCGTACGCGGCGTGAGCGTCGACCAGGCGGCCGTTACCGTCACGCAATGACGGCGAGCGGCCGCGGCCTCGGCCCGCCGCAGAGACGCCGTGCGGTTAGCCTATACTTTGCCGGCCCGTCGCCGTTGCGGGCGTTGCAATCGCGAGGAGGGCTCCGCATGCCTAGTCTCCGTGTCCTGGCCTTGGCCGCCGTGTTGAGCTCGAGCCTCGCTTCGTTCTCCGTATCCGCGCAAACGTTCGCGGCCGAGCTCGGCTGGGTTCCGATTGGCGGCGCCGAGCGCGAGGCCGTGGCGGGCGACGGGGATGTCACCGCCACGCTGACCGGCTCGAGGCTCGAAATCACGGGCTCGTTCGAAGGGCTTCCGGCGAACGTCACGGGCGCCAAGTTGCATCACGGCGTCGCCACGGGCGCGCGCGGACGCGGCACCGTCATCGCCGAGCTCGCCGTCACCGGCGCTACGAGCGGTACGCTGTCGGGCACCGTTGTGCTCACGGCCGAGCAGGCCGCCGCGCTGAATGCCGGCCAACTCTACATTCAAATCTATTCGGAGAAAGGCGTGCTGCCGGACCACGACACGTTGTTCGGTTGGTTGTTGCGCTGAACGCGCACGCTACAAGGGTCACCCACGTGAGAAAAACCGCGATCGCTCCGCTCGCCGCCTCGGCCGCTGTGGCGCTCTTCGTGGACGCGGCGCACGCGTTCACGACGGGTCAAGCCGCCACCGGCCGCGCCGCCTACGATCAGAACTGCGCCGTTTGTCACGGCCCCACGCTGCGCCTGTTGCCGGGCTCCGTGCTCGCCGGGCCCGAGTTCGTTGCGAAATGGGCCGACCGCAGCACCAGCGATTTGCTCACGCAGCTGCGCAATACGATGCCGCCGGATCGCCCGGGCGCGCTCGGCGAGGACGAGTATCTGGCGCTCATCGCCTTCATCCTGCAATCGAACGGCGCCACGCCCGCGGGCAGCGCCCTGACGGCCGCAACGGCGGCCCGCATCGGCGCGCAAACGAACGGCGAGCTGGCGGCCGCGGCGATCGCGGCGGCTGCGCAACGGCCCGCATCCGGCGGCGCCGCGCCGGCGCGGGCGGCAGCGCCCACCGGTGTCGTCGTGAAAGGCACCGTGGACGGTTTCGTACCGGTGACGGATGCCACGCTGCGCAATCCGAGCCCCGAAGACTGGCTGATGCTCCGCCACGACTACAGCGCAACGAGCTCGAGCCCTCTGAAGCAAATCACGCCGCAGAACGTTGAGCGCCTCACGCTCGCTTGGACGTGGCCGATGCGCGATGGCGGCACGAACCAGCCGGCGCCGATCGTCTACAACGGCACGATGTACCTTGCGAACACCGGCGGCGTGCTGCAGGCGTTGAACGCCGCGACGGGCGCGCTGATCTGGGAGCACCACGTCGGCGCAGACATCGCGCCGCGAGGCTTGGTGCTGTACGACGAGAAGCTGATCTTCCAGAGCGCCGGGGAGTGGGCCATTCGGCCGCAGGAGGCGCGGCTCGTTGCGCTCGATGCGGCCACGGGCGAGACGGTGTGGGACGTGAAGATGCCGGATGTCTATGCCACGAACAGCGGCCCGCTGGTCGCGAACGGTTTGCTGATCCAAGGCATGGGCACGTGCACCGTCTACGAAGCGAACAAGTGCTTCATCAGCGCGTACGACCCGGATACCGGCGAGCAGCTGTGGCGCTTTCGCACGGTGGCGCTCGCCAACGAGCCGGGCGGCGACAGCTGGGGCGGCCTGCCAGATCTTTACCGTGCGGGCGCCGAGAGCTGGATCACGGGCAGTTACGATCCGGAGCTCGGGCTCACGTATTGGGGCACCACGCAGGCGAAGCCGTGGATGCCCGCGAGCCGCGGCATGGATGCACGCGAGGTGGCGCTGTATTCGAGCTCCACGCTCGCACTCGATGCACGCACCGGCGCCTTGAAGTGGTACTACTCGCACGCGCCCGGCGAAGCCTTCGATCTCGACGTCGTGTACGAGCGAGTGCTCGTCGACTCCGGCGACGACAAGTGGGTGCTCTCGGTGGGCAAGGACGGCATCCTCTGGAAGCACGACCGCGTGACGGGTGCCTACCTCGATCATGCAGAAACGGTGTACCAAAACATTTGGGCGAGCTTCGACCGCGAAACCGGCACGCCGCGCTACCGCGACGATATCTTGGACGCCAAGGTCGGCGAGTGGCTGGACTCGTGCCCGAGCACGGCCGGCGGCAAGAACTGGCACCCGATGAGCTATCACGCCCCCACGCGGCAAGTGATCATCCCGCTGTCGCAAAGCTGCATGTCGCTGCGCGCCCAGCCGATCGAGCAGCGCCCCGGCGGCGGCAGCGGCGGCGGCGCCGATCGCCGTTACTTCACGATGCCGGGCACGAACGGCATGGTCGGCAAGCTGGCGGCGTTCGACGTGGACACGTTCGAGGAAACCTGGGCGCTGGAGCAACGCGCGTCGTTCCTCACGGGCGTGCTCTCGACGGGCGCCGGCCTGGCGTTCGTCGGCGACCTCGACCGCAGCTTCAAAGCCGTCGACGTGCGCGACGGCCGGGTGCTGTGGGAGACGCGGCTCGCGACTTCCGTGCAAGGCTTCCCGATTACGTTCGAGGTGGATGGGCGGCAATACGTGGCGGTCGCCACGGGGTTGGGCGGCGGTAGTCCGCGCGGTGTGCCGTCGATCCTTACGCCGGAGATCTCGCCGCCGAATCGCGGCCATGCGTTGTACGTGTTTGCGCTACCGCGGTAGTGTCGAAGCTACGCTTGCTCAACGGGAGTAGCTCATGAATCCCAATCTTTCGCGCAATCCGATCCATCTAGGCCGCGGCGCCACCGCCGTCGCGGAGCCCGAGTTCACGGGCGTCGAGTGGTACGCGGCTTACATGCAGCGGCACGTGAGCGACGGCGCCGAAGGCCGGCTCGTCTCCATGTTCACGTTCGACGCTTCGTGGGAGGGCTGGGAAGTGCACCCGAACGGCCACGAAGTCGTGATCTGCACGGCCGGCGAGCTCACGCTCGTACAGGAAATCGACGGCAAGGAAGTTCGCACCACGCTGCGCCCCGGTGAGTACGCCATCAATCCGCCCGGCGTGTGGCATACGGCGGACGTGAACGGAAGCGCCACGGCCGTGTTCATCACAGCCGGGTCCGGCACTGAAGGGCGTCCGCGACGTTAGCCGCTCTTCGGCCGGAGCCGTTCGGCAACCGGTGACTAGTGCTCGAGCTCTGCCGCGCCGCCCGACGGCTCGGCGCTGCCGCTCACCTGGACGCCGCCGCCGTCTAGAGCGAACAGGTACACACTGTCGCCGCGGGTGGTTCCCGGGAAGAAAGACCCCGCCGAGAGTGCAATGACGTACTGCCGCCCGTTGCGCTCGAACGTGCTCACGGCTGCGTGAATGCCGGCGTCCGTCTGATACTCCCAAAGCAGATCGCCGCTGGCCTTGTCGAGCGCGGTCAAGCGGCCGTCGTTGCGGCCGACGAAGATCAGCCCGCCGCCGGTCACGGTCGAGCCCGCGTAGCACATTTCGCCCCACTGTTGCTGCCACGCAAGCCGATTCGTTCTGACGTCGACGGCGGCGAACACGCCGCGGCGCGGCACCCGCGACCGCGTGTAATCGCCGCCGAAGTAACGCCCGCCCGGCTGCGGCATCACCCATTCGGCGCCGCCTTCCTTCGTGGAGTAGGCCGCGGCGCCGTCGGCCGCGCACACGTAGAACAGATTCGTCTCGGGATCGTACGAGCTCGGCGGCCAGTTCGCGCCTCCCGTACCGAGCGGCTTCACGACCACGGGCTCGTCCCAAAACGGCGTGAAGATGCGGCCGTTGTTGATGAGCGGAAAGCCTTCCGGCTGAATGTCGATCTCGTGCGGAATGACCTCGTCGCCGATCGGAATGGGCTGGGTAGCGGCCGTCGCCTGACGCGGCTCCTGCGGCACGGGCACTTCGTCGATGCCGACGAGCGGCTCGCCGGTCACGCGGTCGAGGATGTAGACATAGCCGGTCTTGCCGATCTCGACGATGCCCTTGCGCATCTCGCCGTCGTACAGCGCGTCGAACAGCACCACGGGATTCGGGGAGTCGTAGTCCCACAGATCGTGATGCACCTGCTGAAAGTGCCAGCGGTATTCGCCGGTTTTCGCGTCGATGGCCAGCATCGATACGCTGAAGAGATTGTCACCGGGCCGCACTGAGCCGTTGAGATCGGGCCCAGGGTTGCCCGTGGAGAAATACACGAGGCCGAGCTCGGGATCGACGGCCGGCGTCTGCCACACCGCGGCGCCGCCGTATTCCCAGGCATCGTTGTAGCTCGGCCAGGTGTCGTGCCCGATCTCGCCGGGCCCCGGAATGGTATAGAACGTCCAGACGAGCTTGCCGGTGTCCGCGTCGTAAGCCTTCACACGGCCGCGGCTCGCACGGTCACCGCCGGCGAAGCCCGTGATCACGAGGCCGTCGTAGTAGAGCGGGGCAGACGTGATGCTGAAGCCCTCGTCGTTCGTCTCGGCCTGCACTTGCCACACTACGTTGCCGGTTGCGTGATCGAGCGCCACGAGCTTGCCGTCGAGCTGGCCGGAAAACACCTTGCCGTCGCCGAGCGCGACGCCGCGGCTCATCCAGCCGCAGCAAATTACGGTGATGTTCGGGTCGAGATGCGCTTCGTGCGTCCAGAGGATGCGGCCCGTGTCGGCGTCGAGTGCGAACACGTCGTTCGCGCCCGTGGGGATGTAGATCACGCCGTCGAAAACGAGCGCTTGGGCTTGGCCCGAGTACTTGCTGTCGGTGCCCGAGCCGTTCAAGTGCGTGCGCCACGCCGGCTTAAGCGCGGCCACGTTGCCGCGGTTGATGTGCGCGAGCGGCGAGTAGCGCTGGTTGTAGACGTTGCCGCCGTTCGTGATCCAGCCGCCAGTGGGCGGCGCCGTGAGCTCCTGCGCCGTGAACTTCGGCGGCGCCGCGGGCGTGCGTTGCGCTTCGGTGCCGGCCGCGACGAGCACAGCCGACAGCACAGGAAGCGCAGCGAATCGACTTCTCATGGATCAGCTCCGGCGGCTGGCCGCAACGAACGACCTAGCCGTCTCTTAGCCTTGTGGCGATGCTTTCCGAGTTCGGCACGGGCCGGCCCTGCACGGGTGTGGTGGCGAGGTCGAGCGCTGTGCGGCCGCGCTCGTCCTCGAGCGCCGGGTTCGCGCCTTGCTCGAGCAGATATTCCACGACCTCGGGCCAGCCGCGCGCGGCGGCCGAGTGCAGTGCCGTCTGTCCTTGGCGATCCGTCATCGAGCTTTGCCGCGCGATGCGCGCCGTGCGGCTCTGAAGGTCCGTGACGGCGGCGTTCACATCGGCGCCGGCCTCGAGCAGGATGGCGAGCGACGCCACGACCTCGCTCTCGATCTGTTTGCTCGTGAAGTCCGGCGCGCGGTTCGCGCCGAAGCCGGGCTCGCGTACGCCGATGCCGGCCGCGGCCATCAGCGGCGTTACGCCCATCACGTTCGGCAGGTCGACGCGCGCGCCGGCTTCGAGCAGTGCCCGCATCGCGGCCTCGTCGTGCATGATCGCGGCCCGCAGCAGCGGCGTGGCGCCGGTCGTCAGCAGGTCGTCGACGAACCGCGCGCTGTTGCCGCCGCGCCCGGGCCGGTGGAAGTTGAGCTGAGGGTTCACCTCCACGCCGGCCGCCAGCAGCGTGCGCACGAGGTCCATGGCGGTGGTCGTCGACCGGGTGTGCGCCGCGCCGCCGCGCGGCACGTAGCTGTTCATGTCCACGGCAAGATACAACGCCGTGCGGCCCCACCAGTCCGACAGGTGCGGGTTCGCGCCCGCTTCCAGCAAAGCTTTGGCCGTGTCGAATTCGTAGTTGTCGATGGCCAGCATCAGCGCCGTCACGCCGTCGGGCGTCGGCCGGTCGACGTGCTCGCCCGCGGCGAGAATCGAGCGCACGCACTCGGCACACCCGGAGCGTGCGGCGTAGAGCAGCGCCGTGAGCCCGCCCGTCGGTCGGTACTGCGCGCGCGGCTCGCTCGTGATCTGCGAGCCCCAATCGTTCGCGGCGGCGCGCGCCAGCACGTCCGCGCCGTGGGCGATGAGCAGCTTCACGAGCTCAGGAGTTGCGCCCTCGGCGGCCCACATCAACGCCGTCTGCTCGCGCCACGACTCGCGCGCGTTGACGTCGGCGCCCGCGTCGATGAGCAGGCGGGCCACTTCGGCGGAGCCCGTGCGCGCGGTGAGCATCAGCGCGGTCTCACCGTCGGCGTTGGCGGCGTCGACCTGCGCGCCGGCTTTGAGCAGCAGCTCAACCAAGTCTGCATTTGCGGCCTTTGCGGCCTCTCCGAGCGGGCTCGCGCCGTAGCTGTTCAGCGTGTTCGCTCGCGCGCCGCGGTCGATGAGCCGTTCGACGAGCTCCGTGTCGAGGTGGTACGCGGCCCAATGCAGCGGCGTGGTGCCGTCGCCTTGCGCCATGTTCACGTCGGCGCCTTCGGCGATCAGCTCGAGCGCCGCCTCACGGCGGCCGTTCTCGATGGCGTCGGCGAGCGGGCTCTGTGCGAATGCGGGCATCGAGGCGAGCGTGATCGCCGCGGCAGCGATGAGCTTGTTCATACGATGTCGTTCATGAGCTTGTTGTGGTGTGCCCAGAACCCCTTGTGCGCGTCGTAAAGGAACTTGGCGGGATCTTCAAACGTGCGCGGCAACCCGTCGAGCACGCCTTCGTCCAGCATGTCGTCCGGCGTTTGGCCGAGCCGCACATTCACGACAATGCGGTCGAAGACGGCGAGCAGCAGATCGTGCTCGGCCTGCACTTCGGCGCGGCCCACGGGCGGACCCACGCTCGGCACGTACCGGGTGCGCGCGTCACCGAGGGCGACCAGCTTCTTCAATGAATCGACGCGGCCGCCGAGCCAGCCGCCGCCGAACCAATCAAGCACGGGGTCGCGCTCGGGCGAGAGGGCGTCGCCGGCCGCGATGACGTTCGCTTCTGGGAAGCGGACGTAAGCGTCGCCGTCGGTGTGCGCTTCCAATAGATAACCGAATTCGATGCGCACGTCGCCGACGGTTGCGCTGTCGTCGGTGTGGAACGTTTTCGTCGGAAGGGCAGCGGGTGGCAGCGGCTTCTCGTAGCGATCCTCTGCGGGTACATACCAGCCCGCGCGCAGCCGCTGGCGGGTCTTGTCGTGGGCGAAAATTGTGGCGCCGGCCGTGCCGAGCGCTTCGTTCGCGCCCGTCTGATCGGGGTGCCAATGCGTGTTGACGAGCGCGGCCACGTTGCCGTCCGCGCCGCCGAGCTCGCGCAGCGCAGCGAGCAGCTGGTCTTTGGCCGCCGCGGGGCCACTGTCGACGACGACCGAGCCGGCATTCGTCGCCAGCGTGACGACGTTGACGCCGGAAACTCGCAGCACTTTGAGCCCGGGCGCCACGTCGGCGACGTCGATGGTGCCCTGCGCGTGCGCCACCTGCGTGCCGAGCGGCGCGAGACTCAGGGCCGCGAGCCCGCGCAGCACATCGCGCCGGCTCGCGTGCACCGTGCTCGAAGCCCCTTCGCGCACTTCCAAGCTCCCCAATTCCCTGATCCCTAGACGCCCGCGATCTCGCCCGTGCTGTCACCGATGCTCTTCATGTCGAGCCCGGCTTTGTTGACGACGGTAAGGAGCAGGTTCGAGAACGGCGTGTACTCGGGCAGCTCCAGGTGCTGGCCGCCCTTCAACCCGCCGTTCGCGCCGCCCACCAAGATATTCGGCAGCGGATAGTTGTTGTGCCGGTCGCTGTTGCTCATATTCGAGCCGTACAACAGCAGCGAGTGATCGAGCAGCGAGCCTTCTCCGTCCGGCG
>CAMPKU010000178.1 GCA_946887385.1 uncultured Gammaproteobacteria bacterium | reverse complement strand
GCAACGCTCGTCAGTAGATCTCGCGCGTGTAGATCACGCGCCGCTCGCCGCCGAAGATGCCGAAGGTGGCCTGGCCCGTCGGATCCTCGTCGCCGGCCGTGCCGGCATCCCAGTCGAACTTGAGCCAAGCCGGCACCGTCGCCGCAATGCCTACGCCGCCCTGATTGCCTGCGCCGGGCGCCGCGAGGCGCAGGTTGAAATCCCCGCCCTGCGGCGGTTCGCGGTAGCGGAGCGGCGGCGCCGCGGGCGCGGCGCACCCGATTCCGCTCTCGCCGGGCGCGCCGGAGTCGAGCACGCAGGTGTCGCCGGGGCTCAAATTCTCCGTGTAGCTCGGCAGCGGCAACGTGAGCGCAACGCTCCCGGTGCACACGTCTGCGACGTTCGCGACGAAGCCGACGGCGGGGCCGGCGAAGTACTCGGCACGCATCGGCACCGGCAAGTCGACGAGCTCCGAGCCCACAGCCGTGCCGACGCGGATGCGGCCGTAGCGAATCTCCTCGCCCGTGGTGAACGGAATGCCGCTGGCGGAACCGAACGCAACCGGGTTGCCGAGCGGCCCTAAGCCCTCCGCCGCGACACCGTCCGCGTCGATCACGTTGATCGCGAGCTCGAGATTCGCGTCGAACGGCGCCTGCGGCGCGCCTTTGACGAACGTGAGGCCGCTGCCGCTGCCGAACGTCAACGTCGCGACGCCGGCGCCTCCGCTGCCGATCACGGGGTCGAGCGCGGGCAACCCCGCGGTGTCGAGCGTGGCCGCGGGGCTCGAGTACGTGCGTCCGGTGAGCGTTGCGTTCGACAGCTTGAAGAACGGCCCTGCGTAGTTGGTCGTCGGGGTACCGTTCACTGCAACCGCCGTCGCCGTGATCACCGGCACCGTGGTGTAATGAAACGGCTGGCCTTGATAGGTGAAGCCGCCCGCAGCGCAGCTCGTGGCGAACAGCGGCGCGTTCAACGCGACGCTGAAGTGGCTCGGAATGAAGCGGCCGACAGGCTCGCTCGGCGGGCTCGCAACGTCGCCGGCCGTGAGATAGTCGCCGTCGTCGATGCCCGGCACCAGCCGCACGATGCCCACCTCGCTCCACGTGAAGTCGGTGCCCGTGGCTTCTCCACCGCTGAACGGCCCGAAGCCCATCGTCGAGCCGATCGCCGGGCTTGCACCGCCGGCCGGCGCCACGAGCTGCGTCGCGAGCCGCACGCTTTGCGGGATCGATTCGCGGCCGAAGTTCGGCGTGGGGCTGCCTTCGGCATCGAGCGCCGTCACGGTGGCTCGAAATGGCGCCCCCGCGGCCACGAACACGGGGCCCGAAGCATCCGCGGCCTGCGGATTGGCGAGCGCGCCGGCGCCGATATCGCTGAGCTCGAAGGCGAACGGCCGCACCACGAAGTTGGCCGTCGCGCCCGCGATGCCCGCCGGCAGCTCGGCGTTCACGGCGGCGTCGTCCTTCATGAAAATGCGAATCCGGCCCACGTCCTTGTACTTCGCGGCCACGGCGGCTTGGCCTTGCGAAAATGCGACGTCCTGAGCGCCGGCGTCGCCTTCGGCCGCCGCAACCGCCGCGCCGTCGATGGTGGCATTCCGCGTGCCCGTGCTCGGGTCCACGTATTGCGACCAGAACTTCAGCGCCTTCACGCCGCTGTACCCCTCGACGATGCCGCAAGCGGGGTCCTCCGCCGTTTGCCCGTACGCGGCGAGATGCAAAACGAAATCCGTGCCGGCCGTTTGATGGCTGGCAAATTGCGCGATGCCGGTTGGCGGATTCGCGAGCGCCGCGGCGGTCACGGTGAAGCCGCTCGGCGAGAACGCGAGCGTGCCCTCCGAGTCGTCGTCGCGAACACCGGTACTGCTGATCTGGAACACGTCGACGTCGATTGTCGGCGGCCCTTGCGGATAGCTCAGCGTGAACGTGGCTTGCGATTGTCCGAGCGGCCAGGTGTAGGTTGCCAAGCCGTCGTCGGCCGTGGCGTCGTTAAACGTGCCGCTTCCCGCCACGCGGGCCCACGTGCCGAAGCCGCTCTGGGTGTCGAGCTGCACCGCCGTGTTGTAATCGAGGCGCGGCGTGCCCGTGAGCGCGTCCACGACGTTCACGCTCACCGTCTCGGCGACGCAATGGATGCCGAAGGCGCTGTGCGTGATCGTGAAGCGCACGGGCGCGCAAGGATGCGTCTCGGCTTCGAGCGCTTGTATCTCCACCGGCGTGAACGCCTTGGCGACCACGCGCACCTCGTCGATATAGCCGTCGAACGTGCGCGAGAGGAAGTTCCAGTCCGTGCCGACATAGAGCGGCAGGTCATTCGTCGCGAGCGCACCGGTGAAGGCGCCCGTTACGCCTTGCAAGACGCCGTCGACGTACATGCGCTGCTCGCCGGATCGGTACGTGACGGCGACGTGGTGCCATTCGTTCAGCGCCAGTTGCGTGGTCGCCGTCAGAGAGCGTGTGGCGCCGTCGGCGTCGTTCCACCACCAATACAGGCGGCGCTGACTGTCGATGTGATACTCGTAGTTCGTGTCCTTCGACACGATCGTGTCGAGCTCCGCCGGCGCCGCGCGCAGGTAAACCCAGGCCGCGACGGTGAGCTCATCGGTAAGGTCGAGCGCGGCGTTGTCGGGCACCTCGACGTACTGAGTAACGCCGTCAAACACGCCGTACCGGCAAGTGCCGGGATCGCCGGCGGCAGCCGGCATCGCGCTCGCCGTGGCGGCGCCGCCCACGGGGGTGCCGTCGAGACCGAACGGGCCGTCGTCGGCCGCTTCGCCGGCGCCATTCGTCCACAGCGCCTCTTCAAAGCTCAACGAAAGCGCCACTTGGCCCGCCGCGCCGAGGTGAGCCAGTTGCGCACCACTCGGCAGCGAGACCAGGCACGCCGCCGCCACGCACAGGGCCGGCACGAGCGCGCGGCCGCGCTGCGCCGCGAGATCTTCATGCTTGTGTGCGGCGGCCATGCGCTACACCGCGTCCGTGACTTTGGTTTGCAGCCGGCGCGACACGTAGTCTGGCCCGCCGTAAGCGCCGGCCTCGGCCCGCACGTCGAGGACGAATACGCGCACCGTCGTGGCGCCCTCTACATGAGTGCTCTGCGTGCATTGCACCGAGACTCGAAAGCCGGCGCTCGCGCCTTCGGTGAGGTTCAGCGTGCCGGCCGCACAGGCGCCCAAGCTCACGGCGCGGTAAGCGGCCCAGGCGGCGCCCGTGCGCGCGGCTTCGAACGCTTGCGCAGCGCGCAAGCCGGCCGTCACGGTTTGCTGCTGCAGCGTATTGAGCCGTACCGCATACGCGCCGAGGCCGGCCAGCACGACGAGCAAGAAGATCGCCGCGACGAGCGAGAACCCTTGCTCGCGGTTAGGCACGCCGCTCATGGCCCGTTGTCCACGTGCACCTGTGAGAGCAGCGACACCGTTTCGCCTTGTGCGCTGACCACGATCTGCAACGACACGAGCCCGGCGCGCTCGGCCGTGCCGGGCGTGTAATCGAACGAGCAGCCCGTGACCTGATTGGCCATCAAGCTCGCCGTGGCGCCGGCAGCCAACAGCTCGCCGTGCGAGTCCACCGCGGCTTGGTTGGCCGTGATGGCGTAGCCGTCGTAACGCAGCAACGTGCCCATGACCGTATCGCAGAGATAGCTCACAGGCCCGTCGACGAGGAACACGCGCTGCGCGGGCGACGCGTGCGCGAACCGGAACGGTTGCTCCAGGGTGACACGATCCTCGCCCGTCCCGCCGTCGGCCTCGATGCCGATGGTGCCGGAAGGCGTGATGACGTTCGCGAGCTCGTAGGCATTCGCCCCGGGCACGCCCACGTTGTAGACGGCCAGATGGTGGTTCGGCAGGCTCACCGGCTTCGGCAATCGCGTGAACGAGCCCAGCACGTTGAAGGAATCGTCGGGGGCTGCGAGATCGAGAATCTGGTCTGGGGTTCCCGGCGGCTGCGCGCGATAGCGTGCGCCGTCGACAGTGCTCAGCACCTCGAGCGCCGTTACCCCGCCTGCGACAGTGATTCGCACGCTGTTCGGCAGCGAGCGCCTGATGTCGCGGCTGATGCGCTTGACGGCTGCGTCGGCGGCATCGACGAGCCGCGCGCGCCGCGATTGGTCCGCGAACCCCTGCACGGGACCGCTGATGAACATCGCGACGAAGGACACCACGATCGTGCTGATGACGAGCGTTACCACGAGCTCGATGAGCGTCAAACCGCGTTGTGATAACGGCGTGCGCATTTTTTACAGCCGCGTCTTGTAGCCGGTTAGGGCGACTGCACCGTTGCCGGGATACGTGACTCGAACGTCGATGCGCTCCGCGTCCACTTGCGGCACGCCCGCAAGCGCCGTGCTGGGCGTGACGGTGACCGTGACGGTGTACTGCGAGAGCGGAGCCAACGCCGAACCGAACTGATCGCGCGCGCCGTTGTCGACGAGACCGTGATAGTCGTCGACGTCGTCGAACGCCGGGCGAGCCGCTTCGCCGTCGACACCGTCGGGATCGAGGAAGGGCTTGCGGGAAATTTCCTCGAGGTACGCCTCGGCGATGGCCACGGCTTGGCTCAGCACCATGGCGTCGGCGCTGCGGCCCACGCTTGCCGAGAGCACGCCGAGCACGGCGCTCGCCGCAATCGCGATCACGACGATCGAGATCACGAGCTCGATCAGCGTTGCACCACGTTCGCCGCGGCTGCGCATGATCAGGGCGCCTGAACGAATCCGCTCGCGGCGCGCACCGTGAACGCGAACGGCCCGACGGTGACGGCTTGGTCCGCGCCGAGGTCGGTTCTGCCGAGCGCGTCGAACGTGAGCGTGACCGGCGGCGCCACTGTCACACCGAGCGGAGTCGAGCCAAAGAGCGTCTGCCCGTCGGCCAGCGCCACGTTCGTCGGCCAGGTTGCGTCGGCCGGGTTGCAGCTACCGGCCTGCGCGGCTTGCTGCCGCGCCACGTAACCGGCCGCGTCGATGACGATGCGCACGGGGCAACCGCTGGCTACGGCGAGCTTCTGCGAGTACTTGAGCGCCGCAACGAGCTCCTCGTAGTAGCCGCGCTCGAGGAACGTTCGGTTGTCGAAGAACCGCGGCACCGCGAACGCCGCGAGGATCCCGGCGATCACGATGACGACGACGAGCTCGACGAGCGTGAAGCCATGATTGCGTTCGACATTGCGGACATGCATTTGCGTTTACCGCAGATGATGAGGGCGCCCGCAGGCGCCCTCATTGGAGATCTTAGCGACCGACTTCTCCGCTATTGGCAGCCAGTCGTGGTGGCCGTCACCAGAGGCGCATCGTTCGCGGCGAGGGCCGGCCGATAAGTGACGAAGCAGTTCGCGATCGGCGTGTTGCCCGGCGTGGTCTTGGTAAAGCGGCGGCTACCGCTCACCGTCGTTGGGGCAAAACCGGTGAAGTCGACTATCGTGCGCTCGATCGTGGCGGCGTTCGGATAGCCGAACGCCATCGTGATCGTCTCACCTTCCATCGTGATGCTGGTGCCCGCGGGGTTGCCTTGAGCAAGCCACAACGCATGCGCCAGCGCGGCGCCCGAGCGCAGGCTGCCCGCAAGCCCTTGCACCGCCGCGGTACGCGCCTGGCCTTCCATCGACGCAAACCGCGGTATCGCAAACGCAGCGAGAATGCCGAGAATCGTGATCACGACCACGAGCTCGATCAACGTGAAGCCTCTTTGACTCATCTTCTTATTCACCGCGTCGCTCCTTGGTTTGCTTGGCGCAGTTGGCCGAAATTCCAGGCCTCGAACTGTACTCAGCGACGCATTGAATGGCTGTGATGGCCACCACAGCACCGTTACCGAGGCCGTGACGACGGTCTCAGTATTAGAGGCCGCCCGCGCCGGCAGCCAGGTCCCACAACGGCAGGAACACACCCAGCGCGAGCACGGTGACCATGGCCCCGACGGCGACGATCAGCAGGGGCTCGATCGCGGCGCTCAAATTCTCGAGGTCGTAGTCCACCTCGCGCTCGTAGAAGTCTGCGACCTCGTCGAGCATCTCGCCGAGGGCGCCGGTTTCCTCGCCGATCGCGATCATCTGCAGCGCCAGCGGAGTGAACAAGCCGGCCGTCTGCGCCATGCGGTAGAGGCCTTCACCGCGCTCGACTCCATCACGCAGCGCCAGCACACGCTCTGTGAGGAACTCGTTTCCCGTCGCCCGCGCGATGGTGCCGAGCGCCTGGATCACGGGCAAACCGGCCTCGAGCGTCAGCGCGAACGACCGGCAAATCTGCGCCAGCGCCGCGCGCCGCATGATGGCGCCGACGATCGGCGCGTGCAGCTTGAGCTTGTCCCAGCGATAACGGCCCGCCGGATCCCGAATCACGAGCCTGAAGACCATTGCGAGCGCGCCAAGCGCTGCAAGCACGACATACCAATACTCGGCCACGAAGCCCGAGGTGCCGATCAACACGCGTGTGGCCCACGGCAGGTTGTCGCCAAGCGCATCGAAAATCGGCGCGAACTTCGGCAGCACCCACACCGTGATGATCGTAACCGCGATCGCAATGGCAGCCACCACGGTAGCCGGATAGCGCAGCGCCGCTTTGACCTTGTCGCGGATGCGCTTTTCCGTGCTCAAGTACTGATACATGCGCAGGAAAGCCGTTTCGAGCGTTCCCGAGCTCTCGCCCACCTTGATCACGCTCACGTAGAACTTCGAAAAAACGTCGGGGAAACGGCTGAAGCCGAACGACAGCTCGCGCCCGCCCTGCAAGTTGCCGATGACATCCATCAGTGTCTCGCGCAGGATTGCGTTCGGCGTCGATGCCGCAATGCTTTGCAGCCCGCGCAGCAGCGGCAAACCCGCCTTGGTGATCGAGTACATCTGCCGCGAGAACAAGATCAGGTCCGTCACCGTCGGACGGCCGCCGCCGAGACGGTGCCACAGGTCGAGCGTGGCATCCTGCGTGGCGACGATGGGCTTGATGTCGATCGGGGTGATGCCGCGTGCGAAGAGGTGGTTCGCGAGCGCGTCGGCCGATTCGGATTCGAGGGATCCGGCCACGGCGTCGCCGCGCATGGTGCGGCCGTTGTACTTGAAGAGCGGCACGGCCTAGTCCTCAGCCGCGCCGCATGGCGGCAACATCCGCGACGGCGTCTTGTGTGGCGGCGCTGGTCAGCACGTCGCTCAGCAGGCTTTCGCGCGCCGGCGGCTCATCGACGCCCGCCACCGACATCATGATTTCGGCCACCGAGGTGGAGCCCGCGAGCGCGCACTGAAGCGCGCGCTCGATCAGCGGCACGTAACCCGGCGCATGACCGGCACGGCGCTCGAGGTCGCCGAGATCGTTGGCGCGAATCGCGGCCGCTATACCCGCGTCGATCTCGAGCAGCTCGTAAATACCGATTCGGCCGCGATAACCGGTCATGTTGCAATAGGTGCAGCCCGCGCCCTCGACGAGCTTCGCGGCAGCGAGGTCGGCTTCGCTCAAGTAGCGCGATAGCCAGCTTTGCTGCTGAACGGTGGGCTTGGCCGGATGCGCGCAGTTGTCGCAGACGCGCCGCACCAGGCGCTGCGCCAGCACGCAGTCGAGCGCCGCGGCAATCAGGTAGCCCTGCGCTCCCATGTCGAGCAGCCGACTCACGGTCGCCACGGCGCTTTGCGTGTGCAGCGTCGAGAACACGAGGTGGCCGGTCATCGCGGCGCGCAAGCCGATCTCGGTGGTCTCCTGATCGCGCATCTCGCCCACGAGCACGATGTCGGGGTCCTGCCGCAGCGCCGTGCGCAGGATCGCCGAAAAGGTGAGGCCGATCTTCGCGTTCACCTGCACCTGGTTCACGCGCTCGAGCCGGTACTCGATGGGGTCCTCGGCCGTGATGATCTTCGTGGCCGGCGAGTTCAGATGATGAAGCGCGGCATAGAGCGTGGTGGTCTTGCCGCTGCCGGTGGGCCCGGTGACGAGCACCATGCCGGCGCTGCGCTCGATCAACCCCGTGAACTGCGCGGCGATCTCGTCCGGCATGCCGAGCTCGGCGAATGTCTTGCGGCTCGACGATTGATCGAGAAGACGCAGCACGATGGCTTCGCCGTGGTACACGGGCATCGTCGACAACCGCACGTCGAGCGACTTGTCCTCGATCTTGATGCTGAAGCGGCCGTCTTGCGGCTTGCGCTTCTCGGCGATGTCGAGGCCGCACATGAGCTTGAGGCGCGTGACCAGAGCCGAGGCCACGCGATTGCCGTCGATCAGCTGCTCTTGCAGCATGCCGTCCACGCGTTGCCGAATCCGCAGGCAGCGCTCATCGGGCTCGATGTGAATATCCGAAGCGTTGACGTGCACGGCATCCTGAAACATCGATTGGATGAGCTTGATGACGGGCGCGTCGGGCGAGCCTTCTTCGGCGGTCAACGCCCCGAGATCGACGTCGGCCGCGCTCAGCTCCTCGGCGAGCTCCTCGGCGAGCGAGACGATCTCGTCCGTGCGGCGATAGACGAGATCGATGGTCTTGAGCAGCGCGGCTTCCTTCGCCAGCGCCAAGCGAATCGGTTTTTGCAGAATCCGCGCGAGCTCGTCCGACGCGAACAAATCCGTGGGGTCGGCCATGCATACCAGGAGCCCGCGGGCGTCTTCCTTGATCACGAGCGCGCGGTGGCGCCGAGCGTGCGTCTCGGGAAGCTTCGTGACGATCTTCTGATCGAGCGCGATGTGGGCCAGATCGACGAACGGGATATTCAGCGCCGTCGACAGGCAACTATGCAGGTCCGCCTCCGACACGGCGCCGATGTCGACCAACACGCGGCCGAGCTTGCGGCCGCTCTTGCGCTGTTCCGTGAGCGCTTCCTTGAGCTGCTGCTCCGAGATCAGCTTCTTCTCGAGCAGCAGGTCGCCCAGGCGCACCCGCTTGCGAGGTTCCGTGCTCACGATGTCAGTTGGCCTCGAGCGCCGAAAGACGGCCCGCGGCCGGCTCGAGCAGGCGAGGCCAGTCCTCGTCGTCGTCGACCACGATCGGCCGCAGCAGGATCACGAGCTCGGTCACGGTCTCCACGTCGCGCGTGCTGCCGAACAGCCGCTTGAGCCCCGGTACGCGGCCAAGCACGGGAGTGGAGAAATCCACGCGCCGCGACGAGTTGCGCATCAAGCCGCCGATCGCGATGATCTGGCCGCTCTTCGCCTTCACGATGCTGTCCGCTTCGCGAATCTCGCTGAACGCGAGCGGCAACGTGTCGGTTTGCCCCGAGATCGTGAGCACTTTCGTTTGGTCGGTCACCTCGCTCACCGTGGGATGAATGTGCAGCGTCACCTCGCCGTCGGCGCTGATCTGCGGCGTCACGTCGAGCGCGATGCCGGAGAAAAACGGCGTGAGCGTCACGTCGCGGCTCGTGGTAGAGGCCGTGCCCGTCACCGTGTTGCTGCGCACCTCCGTCACGAAGAATTCGTCGGTGCCGGCTTTGATCACGGCCTTCTGATTGTTCAGCGTTGCCACGCGCGGGCTCGACAGCACGCGCGTGTCGCCCTGGGTCTCGAGCAGCTCGACGAACGCGTTGAAGTCGCCGATGTCGAACGCGAGCGCGAACGCGGCGCCGACGGTCTGGCTCGGAAACTCGGTGGTCGGATTGCCGGGACCGATCACGAGCGGATCGCCGCCGAGCGGTGCCTCGCCGCTGAACCTGCCGCCGCCCGACAGATTGCCGCCGGCGATCACGTCGCCATCGGACTGCACCTGCACGGCGGCCCAGTTCACGCCGGCCTGAAA
>CAMPKU010000177.1 GCA_946887385.1 uncultured Gammaproteobacteria bacterium | reverse complement strand
CTGGCCGAGCGCGGCCTGGTTTGAGGCCCCTCGCCTTGCCGGCTCGGGGGGTCGGCAGGTATAGTCCCCGCCCTTTCGCAGCCTTAGCTTAGGATTCCGTCATGTCCAGGATCTGCCAAGTCACGGGCAAAGGGCCGATGGTCGGCAACAAGGTCTCGCACGCCAATAACAAGACCAAGCGCCGCTTTCTGCCGAATCTGCATACGCAGCGCTTTTGGCTCGAGAACGAGAAGCGCTTCGTAAGGCTGCGCGTGTCGCGGCAGGGCTTGCGCATCATCGACAAGAAAGGCATCGAGAAAGTCATTGCCGATCTGCGCGCCCAAGGCCAGCACATTTAACGGGAACGTACTTACCATGCGCGACAAAATTCGATTGATGTCTACGGCCGGCACGGGCCACTACTACACGACGACGAAGAATCGCCGTCTGCACCCCGAGAAGATGGAGGTCATGAAATACGACCCCGTCGTGCGCAAGCACGTGGCGTACAAGGAAACGAAGATCAAATAGATCGCCTCAGCGCGATCCGCAGCAAATGGCTCCTGCATTTGCTGCAAAAAAAACCCGCCTCCGAGGCGGGTTTTTCGTTTCCGGCCGGCCGGCCTGCCGCTTACGCGAGCGCCGGCTCGCGCATCGCTCGGAACGAACGAAGATACGCGACGAATTCCTGCAGACCTTGGATGCCGCTCTGCTCGGCCCGCGTGCACCACGCCTGAAAATCCGCAAGCAACCGGTCGTTGCTCGTGTGCGCGCCTTCCCAGAGCTGCTTCAGCTCGCTGCGAAACTGCAGCACGGTGTTGAACCGTGGATGACGTTGCGCAAGCTCGGCCAGCCGCTGACGCGCGGACTCGTCGAGCATCTCGGGCTGCCAGCTCAAGTGGCGGCGCGTGGCACGCACGAGCGAGTTCGCGTTGTCGCCCAGGCTCTCGAGCTCGCGGCGCAGGACCGGCAACGTGACGTTCAACGTGTAGTGCCGCAGCACGTGCATGCGGTGCACGATGATCGCGCGCAGCTCGTCGAGCTCCGCGCCGGGAGCGCGCGCGGTTAGCTCGAGCTGCGGCGGATCGGCGACGCGCCGAACCTTCGCGAGCTTGAGCCACACCAGCACCTTCAAGTGCAGCCAGCCCATGTCCACCTCGTGCGGGCGCATCGAGAAGCGCGCCGACGTCGGGAACGCATGGTGGTTGTTGTGCAGCTCTTCGCCGGCGACGAGCACGCCGAGCGGCCACAGATTCGTGGACGCGTCGTCGGTCTCGAAATTCCGGTAGCCCTTGGCGTGGCACAGGCCGTTGACGATGCCGGCCGCCATCAAGGGCATGTTCGAGAGCTGCAGCGCAATCAAGATGATGCCCGGCACGCCGAACAGCACGAGGTCTGCGGTTACGAGCAGCGCAATGCCGAGGTAGCTGCGCGTGGGATGGTGGTAGAGGTTGTTCTCGAGCCAGTCGTTCGGGGTTCCCTTGGCGTACTTCTCGAGGGTGTCGCGGTCGCGCGCGGCGACACGATAGAGCTCTGCACCCTCGAGTAACACGCGCTTCAAGCCGAACACGCGCGGGCTGTGCGGATCGCCGTCTTTTTCGCAATGGGCATGATGCTTGCGGTGCACGGCCACCCATTCGCGCGTGGACGAGCCCGTGTTCAGCCACAGCCAGAAGCGGCAAATGTGACGGACGACGGGATGCAGGTCTACCGAGCGATGAGCTTGGTCGCGATGGTAATAGAGCGTGACGGCCATCATCGTGCCGTGCAGCCACAACAGCGTGACCACGATGTAGCCGAACAGGCTGAGATTGGCGAGGCCGTAGAAATGCTCGTACAGGAAGTTCACGAGTACTAATCCTTGTAGTAGATACGGCCGCGCCGGGACGTGCGTCGGCTCCTTAGGTTAAGTCCAATATAGCGGATTGGGCGAGGCTACTCCAACGATGGGGGGCCCTACGTGCGCCAGGTCACGAAGACTTGAGATTTGGTGCGCAAAAAGGCGCGGCGTAAGCTCGCGCGATGCCGGAGCTGCCCGAAGTCGAAACCACGCGCCGCGGGCTTGCGCCGCACGTGATTGGCCGCACGATTGCCCGCGTCGACGTTCGCGAGCCGCGGCTTCGGTGGCCCGTTGCGAAGAGCCTGGCGCGCGCGCTGAAAGGTGCGCGCATCGATCGGCTCGAGCGGCGCGGCAAGTACCTGCTGTTCGGCACGGACGCCGGCACGTTGCTCGTGCATCTCGGCATGTCGGGCAGCCTGCGCTATCTGCCGGCCGCCCTCGAGCGCGGCCTGCACGATCACATCGACGTGCTGTTCGCCGACGGCGGCGCGCTGCGGCTCAACGATCCGCGCCGCTTCGGCAGCTTCATGCTCACGGCGAAGCCGAGCGCCCATCCGCTGTTGAAACATCTCGGGCCCGAGCCGCTCGGCGGCGACTTCGACGCCGACTATCTGTGGCGCGCGAGTCGCGGCCGGCGCGTCGCGATCAAGCAGCACTTGATGAACGGGCGCATCGTGGTGGGCGTGGGCAACATCTACGCGAGCGAGGCGCTGTTCCGGGCGGGCATACATCCGCAGCGCGCGGCGGGCCGGATTGCACGGGCGCGTTTCGAGCCGCTCGTTACGTCGGTGCGCGACGTGCTGCGCGACGCCATCGACGACGGCGGCACCACGCTGCGCGACTTCGTGGGCGGGGACGGCAAGCCGGGATACTTTCGCACGTCGCTGCGAGTTTACGACCGCGACGGCAAACCGTGCGTCACTTGCAACACGCGTATCGAGCGGCGGGTTCTCGGTCAGCGCGCGACGTTCTACTGCCCGAGCTGCCAGCGCTAATCGCCGAGCGCGGCGCCCTCGCGGCGCGGGTCCACGCCGCCGTAGAGCACGCGCCCGCGGCGCGGATACTCGATGGCGATGGCATGCAAGCCGCTGTTCATGCCGTTCAGCGCCACGTTGTGCCCCAGCGCCTCGAGCGCTTCCTCGTGCGCGGCAAGCGGCGTTCCTTCCTCGAGCTCTATGGGGCCTTCCTCGGCCAGAAAGTGCGGAGCGGAAACGGCTTGCTGCACGTCGAGCTCCCAATCCGCGACGTTTACGATGCTCTGCGCCACGAACCCGATGATGCGGGTGCCGCCCGGCGAGCCGACGATCAGGCGCAGGCGGCCGCGCTCGTCGAGCAGCATGGTGGGCGCCATGCTCGACAGCGGCCGCTTGCCGCCTTCGGCGCGGTTCGCCACCGGCCGGCCGGCGGCCGTGGGCACGTAATCGAAATCCGTGAGCTGATTGTTCAGGATGAATCCGCCGACCATGAGCTGGCTGCCGAAGGCGCCCTGCACGCTCGTGGTCATGGCCACTGCGTCGCCGAACCGGTCGACGATAGAGAAATGGCTCGTCGACGGCCGCTCGGACGCAGTGCCTGGCGCATATTGCCAAGCCGCGGCCGGCAGCGGCTCGCCGGCCGAGATCGTGGCCATGGCTCGGGCGGGATCGATCAGGGCGGCGCGCGAGCGCAGATACGCGGGGCTCAGCAGCGCGGCGACGGGCGCGTCCACGAACTTCGGATCGGCGAGATACAAATTGCGATCGGCGAACGCGAGCCGGTTCGCTTCGGCGAAGAGGTGAATCGCGGCTGCGGGCTGCGTGCGAATGTCTGGCAGCTCGAACTGCGCGAGGATGCCGAGCACCTGCTGCGTCGTCACGCCGCCCGACGAGGGCAACTGCGGGCCGCAGACGCGCCAGGCCCGATACGGCGTGCACAGCGGCGCCGACACGTTCGCCTCATAGTGGGCCAAATCTTCCGCCGTCATCCGGCCGGGCCGCACGTTGTTGTCACGGACCTCGGCCGCGATCGCCGCCGCAAGCTCGCCCGTGTGCAGAGGTTCGGCGCCGCCGGCGGCCGCGAGCAACTTCAGCGCCGCGGCGTACTCGGGATTTTTCAACCGGTACCCCACGGGGTGCGGCTCGCCGGCTGCATCGAAAAAGTAACGGCGGAAGTCGTCGCCGCGCGCGAAGCGCTTGAAGCCGTTCAACAAGCCGAACAAGCGCGGCGAGACGTCGAAGCCTTCCTCTGCGAGCGCGATCGCGGGCGCGAACAAGTCGGCCCACGGCAATCGGCCGTGCTCGCGGTGCGCGAGCTCGAGCATGCGCAGCGCGCCGGGAACGCCCACGGCAAGTCCGCCGACGCCGACGTTGGCGAACGACTCCGGCCGGCCGTTCGCGCCCAAGAACATGTCGGGCGTGGCCGCTGCCGGCGCCGTCTCGCGGCCTTCGTACGCCGTGATGGCGCCGTCGTCGGCATCGGCCGCGTACACGAGCATGAACGCACCGCCGCCGATCCCCGACGACTGCGGCTCGACGAGCGTGAGCACGAGCTGCACGGCGATGGCAGCATCGACGGCGCTGCCGCCGGCGCGCAGGATGGCGCGCCCCGCTTCCGAGGCATGGGGGTTCGCCGAGACGACGAGCTGCGTGCTTGCGCGTACGGGAGCCGCGGCCGGCTGCGCAGCAACCGCGCCGAGCGCGAGCACCGCCGTCGCGGCGACGAGGCAACGCAAACGTAGGAGCGCTCGGGCGAGCATCACGCCTTCCCGAGCTTTTGCTTGAGCCGCTCGCCGACGGCGGGGTGAACGAATGCGCTCACGTCGCCGCCGAACTCCGCGATCTCGCGCACCAAGCTCGACGAGATGAACGTGTGATGCTCCGACGGCGTGAGGAAAATGGTCTCGACGCCTTCGGCCAGGTGCCGATTCATCGTCGCGAGCTGGAACTCGTATTCGAAGTCCGACACGGCGCGCAACCCGCGGACGATCGCCTTGAACCCGCGCGCACGCGCGAAGTCCACAGTGAGCCCGGTGTAGCCCGTAACCGAAACCTCGGGCAGATCGCGCAACACCTCTTTGGCAAGCGCAACGCGCTCCTCGAGCGAGAACAGCGGCGCCTTCTTCGGATTCGAAGCAATTGCGACGACGACCTGATCGAACAACCGCACGCAGCGGCGGATCAGATCCTCGTGGCCGCGCGTGATCGGGTCGAACGTGCCGGGATACATCGCGCCGATTTTCACTGTTCTGCAGCTTCGCTCGAAGGTTGCTGCATTGTAGCCTCTTCGAATCGCAGGAGCCCGTACTCGACGGCGCCCGCGTGGCTTTGCTTCAGCCGCTGCGCCCACGCAACCGCCGGCAGGCCGGCGCTGCGCGGCCGCTCCACGTATAAGAGCGCGCGCGGCGCAAGCCACTTCGGCAGCAACGCGAGCAACGGCTCGAGCGGCTGCGAGTACGGCGGATCGAGGAACACCACATCGAAGCGCGCGTTCGGCGGCTCGCGCAGATACGCCAGCGCGTCGCGGCGCACGATGTTCGGCTTCGCGCCGAACGCGGCGGCGGTTGCGCGCAGCGCGTCGACGAGCGCGGCGTCTTGCTCGACGAAGCACGCTTCGGCTGCGCCGCGCGACAGCGCTTCGAAGCCGAGCACGCCTGTGCCGGCGAAAAGATCCAGGCAACGCGCGCCGTCGATTGCGTCGCGCAGCCAGTTGAAGACCGTCTCGCGCACACGGTCGGGAGTCGGCCGCACCGCCGTGCCCTCGGGAATCTCGATGCGGCGCCCGCGCCATTCGCCGGCAATGATCCGGATGCGGCCCTGCACACGCGCGGCGTTGCGCTTTACCATGTGAGCCACCCTAGCAGACCCTTCGTTTTAGAGAATCTCCCCCGCATGGCTGCCGCTCCTGTCGACCAAGAAAGCTCCGGCTTCTTCGCGAAGCTCAAAGCACGCGTGAACCGCGGCAAGACGTGGCTCACGTCCGAGCTCATGGGGCTCGCCTCTCGGCCGCTCGACGAGAGCACCGTCGAAGAGCTCGAGACGCGGCTCTTGACGGCCGATGTGGGCGTCGACGCCACCGAATGGCTCGTCGAGGAAATGCGCGCGGCCGCGAAGCGTAGTCCTGGCACACCGGCCGTGGAGCTGCTGCGGCAAACGGCGCTCAAGTTGCTGCGCACCGTCGAAGCGCCGCTCACGATCGCGGCCGTGCACAAGCCGTTCGTGATTTTGGCCGTGGGCGTGAACGGCACCGGCAAGACCACCACCGTCGGCAAGCTCGCGCATCGGCTGAAAGCGCAGGGCTTGAGTGTGCTGCTCGCCGCGGCGGATACCTTCCGTGCGGCCGCCGTCGAGCAACTGCAAGCGTGGGGCGAGCGTGCCAAAGTGCCCGTGGTGGCACAGGATCCCGGTGCGGATCCCGCGGCCGTGGTCCACGATGCGCTGGTGGCGGCTCGGGCCCGCAACATCGACGTGGTGCTCGCCGATACCGCGGGCCGGCTGCACACGGCGGCCGGGCTCATGGACGAGCTCGACAAGATCAAGCGCGTGATTCGGCGCTTCGATCCCACGGCGCCGCACGAAGTGCTGCTCGTGCTCGACGCCAGCCAGGGCCAGAACGCGCTGGCGCAAGCGCTGAAGTTTCACGAACGCCTGAAGCTCACGGGAGTTGCGCTCACGAAGCTCGACGGCACGGCGAAGGGCGGCATCCTGCTCGCCATCGCGCGCCAGCTCAAAGTTCCGATCCGGCTCGTCGCCGTGGGCGAAGGCGTGGCGGATCTCGACGACTTTCGCGCCGACGAGTTCCTGCGCGCGCTGCTCGGCGAGCCATGATCCGGTTCGAGAACGTCTACAAGCGCTACCCCAACGGCCGCGAGGCGCTTTCCGGCGTATCGCTGAACATCGAGCGCGGTGAGTTCGTGTTCCTGACGGGGCCGTCGGGCGCCGGCAAGAGCACGCTGCTGCGTCTCATCGCGCTCATCGAGCGCCCGACGCGCGGCACGGTGCTCGTGAACAACCAGAACACCTCGCGCATCTCGCGGCGCAAGATTCCGCCGTTCCGGCAGCGGCTCGGCGTGGTCTTCCAAGACCACAAGCTGCTCTACGACCGCAGCGTTTTCGACAACGTGGCGCTTCCGCTCGTGATCGCCGGCGCCAGCCGCCGCGAGATCGAGAAGCGCGTGCGTGCCGCGCTCGATCAGGTGGGGCTCCGCGGCCGGGAATCGCACCCGCCCATGACACTGTCGACAGGCGAGCAGCAGCGCGTCGGCATCGCGCGTGCCGTGGCGCCGCGCCCCGACCTGCTGATCGCCGACGAGCCCACGGGGAATCTCGATCCAGAGCTGACGCTCGAGATCATGGAGCTCTTCACACGCGTCAACGAGGTGGGCGTGACGCTGCTGATCGCCACTCATGATCTCGAGCTGATCGGGCAGCTGCCGCACCGGCGGCTGCGGCTCGCGGGCGGTCAGATCGCCGCCGACAACGTCTCCTAAGCGATGCACGCGCTCAAGCACTACTTCGGCCTTCACCGCAGCAACTTCGTGGGTGCCGTGGCGCGCATCGCCGGGCAGCCGTTCGCGAGCCTGCTAACGATCTTGGTGATCGCAACGGCGCTGGCGCTGCCGGCGGGCCTGCGCGTAGCGGTAAACAATGCCGACGTGCTCAGCAGCTCGTGGCAGAGCGCGGCCGACTTCACCGTGTACTTGAAAACCGACGTGTCCGAGGAAGCCGCACGCAGCACCGCGCGTACCATCGAGGCGCGCGACGACGTTGCCGGGGTTACCGTCATCGATCGCGACGCCGCGCTCGCCGAGTTTCGCGCTGAGTCGGGCTTCGGCGAGGCGCTCGAGGCGCTCGACGGCAACCCCCTGCCGCACACGCTCGTGGTGCATCCGGCCAGCGGTATCGCGACCGACGTTGCCGCGCTGGCGAGCGCCATGGCGGCGCTGCCCGAAACCGAGCTCGTGCAGGTGGATACCGCCTGGGTCGAGCGCCTTCGGGCCATGCTGGCGCTTGCGGCCCGCCTCGTGGACTTCGCCACGGTGTTGCTGGGGCTCGCCGTGGCCATCGTCGTCGGCAACACCATCCGGCTCGAGATCAATAATCGCAGCGTGGAGATCGAGGTAACGAAGCTCGTCGGCGGCACGGACGGGTTCATCCGCCGGCCGTTCCTGTATCTCGGCCTGTGCTATGGACTGGCGGGCGCGCTCGTGGCGCTGCTCGTGGTGGGCGTGGGCCTGCTGCTGCTCGGCCCTCCGGTGCGGGCCGTTGCGGCGCTTTACGGCAGCGCCTTTACCCTCGCCGGCCTGTCGTTCGCCGAAAGCGGCATCCTGCTGCTCGGAGGCGCCGTGCTCGGCTGGGCCGGGGCCGGGCTCGCCGCGGCCCGCCATCTCAAGGCCATCGAGCCCAAGTAGACCGAGTTCACACGAACCTCGCCCCCGGTTAGCACTCTAAGGGCACGACTGCTAACATGCTCTTGGGAGGTAGAGGACCATGACTACGACTGCTTTGGCTAGGCGCCCGGCCGAGCTCATGCTCGCGGGCCCGCTCGGCAGCCTGGACCACTACATTCAGGCCGCCAATGCCATTCCGGTGCTCAGCGCCGCGGAAGAACACGAGCTCGCTACGAGGCTGCGCGAGGCCAACGACCTCGACGCCGCCAAGCGGCTCGTCTTGTCGCACCTGCGTTTCGTCGTCCATGTGGCTCGCGGCTACGCCGGCTATGGGCTTCAGCTCGCCGACCTGATCCAGGAAGGTAACGTCGGCCTCATGAAGGCCGTTCGGCGCTTCGACCCGAACGTCGGCGTGCGGCTGGTTTCGTTCGCCGTGCACTGGATTCGCGCGGAGATCCACGAGTTCGTGCTGCGCAACTGGCGCCTCGTCCGCGTGGCCACCACGAAAGCTCAGCGCAAGCTGTTCTTCAACCTGCGCAAAGCCAAGAAACACCTGGGCTGGCTCAGCAAGGAAGAGGCCGAGGCCGTCGCGGCCGATCTCGGCGTCACGACGCGAGACGTGGCCGAAATGGAGCAGCGGCTGTCCGGCCGCGACGTGTCGTTCGACCCGGATCCCGAAACGGAAGAGACGACCACCTTCGCTCCGGCCACTTACCTGCCGAGCCCGAACGCCGATCCGGCGCATTCCGTGGAGCGCAACGACTCCGACAGCAACGAGCACGATCGGCTCGCGGCGGCGTTGGCGAAGCTAGACGACCGCAGCCGCGCAATTTTGTCGCGGCGGTGGCTCGTGGAGACCAAGGCTACGTTGCATGAGCTGGCGGCCGAATATGGCGTGTCGGCCGAGCGGATTCGCCAGATCGAGGCTAATGCGATCGGGAAGCTGAAGAAGCAGCTCGTCGCGGCGTGACTCGCGGCTGACAAGAGGGGACGGATTTATAAATCCGTCCCCATCCGTCCCCACGTCAGCTCAGCGTCAAGGGAACCAGCGTGAGCTCCACGCGGCGGTTCTGCTGGCGGCCGACGTCGGTGTCGTTCGTGGCGACGGGGCGGCCTTCGCCCATGCCCACGGTGATGATGCGGTCAGGGAGCACGCTGCGCGTGCCCAGGTAAGCCGCTACGGCGCTCGCGCGGCGCTCCGATAGCTGCTGGTTGTAAGCGTCCGTACCCGTACTGTCCGTGTGGCCGGCAACCTCGATAACCGTCTGATTGTACTCGTTGACGACGAGGCTCACGGAATTGAGCACATCGAAGAAGTTAGCGTTCAAATCGGCGCTATTCGTCGCAAATGTGATGTTTCCGGGCATATTGAGCGTAATGTTGTCGCCGATACGCGTGACGCTGACCCCGGTGCGCTCGAGCTCGGCCCGAAGCCGCGCTTCCTGGCGGTCCATGTACGACCCGACACCCGCGCCGGCCAACGCGCCTAAGCCCGCTCCGACGAGCGCCCGCTTCTTTCGCTCCATCGAGCTGTCGCCCGTGATGAGGCCGGCCACCTCGCCGGCG
>CAMPKU010000176.1 GCA_946887385.1 uncultured Gammaproteobacteria bacterium | reverse complement strand
GCGAGCGCCTCGGGAATCCGCCCCATGATCAACAGCGTGTTCGTGCGGATGGCGCTCAAGTTGGCGCGGTCGATCAACGACGCAGCACGTGCGAGTGTGTGCTCGATCACTTCGAGCGAGCCTGCCGCGTCCGCGGTAAGGCCGAGCGCTTCCGCAAGGCGCCGGTGCGTATCGAACTGCACGGCGTAGCGGTCGTGCCACGCGTCTTCGCCGTCGAGCTCGATGGCGGTGCGGAAGCTGCTCACGGCGAGCTCGTGCGCCGTGGAATCGCGCGCTTTGATGCCCACGCGCCGGTTGAGATCGGCGAGCCGCCGACGCTCGTCTGCGTCGGCGATGAGCGCGCGGCCCTCGTTCAGGTGGCCCACGATGTCGAACACGCGGCTTTCGAGCTCCGCCGCCGGCGTCATGGCCAGCCAGGCTCGGCCTATGGCCAGGTGCAAGACCGGCTGCTCGCCTGCGGGCAGCGTGGCGTACGCGGCCTGCTGAACGCGGTCGTGGCGGAACGCGAACCTTCCGTAGACGAGCGGCGATTGCAGCGCGTCGGCGTCCACCGATTCAAGGCCCGTGAGCGGCACTATCAGCCCGGCCTCGATGGCGGGGCGCAGGCTGTCGTAGGTGAGCAGCGCGGATTGCTGCTGCACGCTGGCCAGCAGCCGCAGGTCGAACCGCGCACCGATCACTGCTGCCACACGCAGTGTGGCTTGGGTGCTGTCGGGCAATCGCTCGAGCTCGGTGGCGAGCAGCTCCGCCACATTCTCGGTGATGGCCGCATTCTTCACGGCCTCCACGTCGTACAGGAACTGCTTCGTTTGCGCGTGGAAGGTGATCAGCTTCGCGCTGTACAGCGCCTGAAGAAACTGGCGCATGAAAAACGGGTTACCGCCCGTCTTCTGCTGGATGAGCTCCGCGAGCGGCGTCACGGCCAAGGGCGTTTGATGAAGAGCGTCGGCCACGAACTCGGCCACTTCGGGGATACCCAGAGGCTTGAGTGCGATCGACTGCACCGGCACGCCCTGCTTCACCTGTTCCTTCACGGCCAGCATGAAGGGATGGTTCGCCGGCACTTCGGTATCGCGATACGTGAGCACGAGCAACAAAGACTCGGTGGCACGCGCCGACACGATTCGCGTGATGAGGTTCAGGCTCGCGGAATCCGCCCACTGCATGTCGTCGAGGAACAACACCAGCGGATGAGTCTTCTTGCAGAACACCTGCACGAAGTTCTGGAACGCCAAATTGAAGCGGTTTTGCGCCTCGAGCGCCTCGAGCTCGGGCACCCGCGGCTGAGGCCCGATGATCAGCTCGAGCGCCGGCACCACGTCGACGATGAGCTGGCCGTTCGGATGGACGGCCGCGTGAATCGCTTCGCGCCAGTCCGCGATTTCTTCTTCGCCCTCGGTGAGCAACTGCTGCACCAGATCCTGAAGCGCGGCGACGAATGCGCTGAAAGGGACGTTCTGTTGCAGCAGATCGAACTTGCCCGAGGCAAAGTAGCCGCGCCGCTGTGTAATCGGCTGATAAATCTCCTGCACGAGAGAGGTCTTGCCGATGCCGGGCTGGCCTGCCACCGTAATCGTCTCGACGCCGCCTCGCGCAACGCGCTCGAAGCTCGAGAGGAGCGTGAGCGTTTCCGGCGCGCGTCCATACAACTTTTGCGGCGGATCGAAGCGGTCGATGGCGTCGGCGCTTCCCAACAGGAAGGGCGCCACCGTGCCGCCGCTATTCAGCTCCGCGAGGCAGCGCTGCAGGTCGGCCGCAAGACCGATGGCGCTTTGGTAACGATACTCGGGCTCCTTCTGGAGCAATTTCAGCACCACGTCGGAGACGGCCTCGGGTACCCGCGGATCGCGATCGCAGGGCGGAACGGCCTTGCCCGCGATATGGAAATGCACCATCTCGAGCGGATCGGCCGTCTCGTGCGGCAACGACCCGGTGAATAGCTCGTACAGCGTGATGCCCAGCGAGTACAGGTCCGCGCGGTAGTCCAGGCTGCGGTTCATTCGGCCCGTTTGCTCGGGCGCGATGTAGGCCAGCGTGCCCTCGAGCGCGGCTGCCGCCTGAAACTGGCGCTCTTCGCTGCGCAACCGCGTCGCGATGCCGAAGTCGATGAGCGTGCAACGGCCCGTGTCCGCCTCGTAAACGACGTTGTGACTGCTCACGTCCTTGTGAATGATGTTCGCGGCGTGGACGGCGGCCACGGTCTCGGCAAGCCGTATCGCCACCGTCAGCCGCTCGCGCATCGGCGCTTCCGGCGACGACTCGATCCAGCGACGCAGCGATACACCGGGCAAGTCCTCGAGAACGAGCGCAACTTGGCCGTTGTGCCGCAGCAGCTCATAGGCTTTGACCACGCCGGCACAGTCGAGCAAGCGCAGCAACTCGTACTCATTGCGATAGCGCGTGAGCTGTCGGGCCGAGGCCGATTGACCGTGCGAGCGCTTGATCACCACGCACGCGCCGTCGCCGGCGCGGCGCGCCCGGTGTACTAAGGTCGCGCTGCTCTCGTGAATCGGCTGTCCGTGCTCGTAGCCCGGAAGCTGTGCTGCTTCCAACGTCGTGTCCTCGCCCGTGGATGGCGGTTGCGGATACCCAATGGCCGTACGGTGGAAGCCAGCCGCTGACCGGTGGTATTACAAAAGTCGGCGTGGTAATGAAAAGCTGAAGGCGCCAGAACTCAACGGAACTGCGTCACAATCCACCGACCGCCGCGCTTCGAACCTTCGGATGCGTGATGCGGTACCGTCAACGCGAGTCGAGCGGCGAGCAGGCCGTGAGTGGGCGCTTCGCTTTGTCGCGTAACACTCGCTGTGGCACGTGCTTCAGGACTCGCCTACGATGGCCATTGCGAGGCCACGCCCTCCGCCCGCTTTTCAGCGGGGCACAAGTCCGGGACGACCCGGCCCACGAACGAAAGGAGGGCCGCCATGGCCTGGATTCTGCTGCTCGTTGCCGGTGCACTCGAAGTCGTCTGGGCTTACTACATGAAGCAATCGAGCGGATTCACGCGCCTCGTGCCCACCTTCATCACACTTGCGGCGATGATCGTGAGCTTCGCGCTACTGTCTCTCGCAATGCGAACGCTGCCGCTCGGCACGGCGTACCCGGTTTGGACCGGCATCGGGGCCGTCGGCACGTTCGCCGCAGGCGTCGCTTTCTTGGGCGAACCGGCCAACGTCACGCGTATCCTTGCGGCCGCCATGATCGTCGGCGGCCTGCTATTGATGAAGCTCTCCGCCGCGCAGTAATAAGGAGTGCCTCCGATAAGGCGGCCGCCACTCATGACACCGAACTGACATGCGCACGCAAGTCGCGATCGTCGGCGCCGGGCCTTCGGGCTTACTGCTGGGGCAACTGCTGCACAAGGCCGGCGTGGCTGCCGTCGTCCTCGAGCGGCAAACGGCCGACCACGTGCTTGGCCGCATCCGGGCCGGCGTGCTCGAGCAAGTGTGCGTCGACTTGCTCGATGAAGCGGGTGTAGGCGCGCGCATGCATCGCGAGGGCCTCGTGCATCACGGCTTCGAGCTTCTGGCAGCCGGCGAGCGGCATCGCATCGATCTGCATTCGCTCACGGGCGGCCACAGCGTGTTGGTCTATGGGCAGACGGAGCTCACGCGCGACCTCATGGAAGCTCGCGCTGCCCATAACCTGCCGACGATCTACTCTGCCGAGAACGTTGCGCTGCACGAGTTTGCCGGCGAGCGTCCGTACGTCACGTATCGCAAGGACGGCGCCGAGCAGCGCCTCGACTGCGACTTCATCGCCGGCTGCGACGGCTTCCACGGCGTGTGCCGCGCAAGCGTGCCGCGCAACGCCGTCGAGGAGTACGAGAGAGTCTACCCCTTCGGCTGGCTCGGCCTGCTCGCCGATACCCCGCCCCTCGGCGACGAGCTCGTCTACGTGAACAGCCCGCGCGGCTTTGCCCTGTGCTCGATGCGCAGCCGGACGCGAAGCCGCTACTATCTTCAGGTGCCGCTGACCGCGCGGCTCGAAGACTGGACCGACGAGGCGTTCTGGCAGGAGCTCATGCTGCGCCTCGACGACGTCGGCCGCGCGCGGCTCGCGACCGGAGCTTCGCTCGAGAAGAGCATCGCCCCGTTGCGCAGCTTCGTTGCGGAACCGCTGCGCTTCGGTCGCCTGTTCCTGGCCGGCGACGCCGGCCATATCGTGCCGCCGACCGGCGCCAAAGGGCTGAATCTCGCGGCCACGGACGTGAAGTATCTTTCGGGTGCGCTCGTCGAGCATTACCAAGAGAGGAGCACGGCCGGCATCGACCACTACTCGGACCGCTGCTTGCGTCGCATCTGGCGGGCCGAGCGCTTCTCGTGGTGGCTCACGATGTTGACGCACCGCTTTCCCGACGACGGGGCGATCGCTGCGAAGCTGCAGGCCGCAGAGCTCGACTACCTGCTGCACTCCGAAGCCGGCCTGCGCACGATCGCCGAAAACTACGTGGGCCTTCCGCTCGACTTCGGCGCCGGCGCATAAGGCGCGCGGCACGCGAAGCCGCGGCGCGAAGACGACTGAAAGCGCGCTAGACTGTCGAGCACGTGCAGGAGGGGAATCACGTGAGCAATCGACTCCACGCAACGAAAGCGTTCTACGGCGTCATCGGCGGCGTCGCGGTCATGGCCGCGCCGTGCTTCGTACCAGTTGCACACGCGCAGTCCGCGATGACGTGCGACACGGCCAGCTTCGCGCGCCTCGGCATTCCGCGCACGCGCATCGTGTCGGCGGAACGCGTGGCCGACGACGCGCGGGCCGGCGCGCACTGCGCCGTGCGCGGCGCCGTGAACGAGCGCACGGGCATGGACGGCAAACCGTATGCGATCGGCTTCGAGATGCGCCTGCCGAACAACTGGAACGGCCGCTACTTCGATCAGCTGAACGGCGGCAACGACGGCGCCGTCGTGCCGGCCTACGGTAACCTGCAAGGCAACCAGCCCGACAACGCGTTGGCGCGCGGCTACGCCGTGCTGAGCTCCGATTCCGGGCACGACGGCCAAGCGAATCCAGATGCCGGCCTCATCGGCGGCAATCTGTTCGGCTTCGACAACCAAGCGCGGCTCGACTACGGCTACGCCGCGAACGTCACGCTCACGCCCATCGCCAAGAGCATCATTGAGCGCTACTACGGCCGCCGCCCCGAGTACTCGTACATGGTGGGCTGCTCGAACGGCGGGCGGCACGCGCTTGTCGGCGCCACGCGTCTCGCGGGCGAGTTCGACGGCTTTCTCGCGGGCGCACCGGGCTACAACTTACCGATGGTAGGGCTACAGCACGCCTGGGACGTGCAGAGCTTCGAGCTCGCGGGCGGCGACGTTCGCCGCGCGTTCACGCGCGAGAACATGCAGGCGGTTGCCGCCGGAGTCTTACAGCAGTGCGACGCGCTCGACGGCGCAGCCGACGGTATCGTCGGCGCGATCGCCGAATGCCGAGAGACGTTCGACGCGAAGCGTCTCGCCGGTCTTTCCGAGCAGCAAATTGCCGCGCTCGAGCGCTCGTTCGGCGGCCCGAAGGATGCGAGCGGCCGCGCCCTCTACGCCTCGTGGGTGTTCGACGCGGGCCTCGCCTCCAACGACTGGCGCAACTGGAAGCTCGAAAGCCCGATCCCCGGCTTCGAAGGGCTGCCCTTGATCGCGACGCTTGGGGCGGGCTCGCTCGCGCAAGTCTTCACCACGCCGCCGGTGCGCGTCGAAGGCACGCCCGCCGCGCTGCACGCGTATCTGCGCGGATTCGATTTCGAGCGCGACGCGCCGAAAATTTTGGCCACGACGCCGGAGTACCCCGTGGCGGCAATGGACTTCATGGCCCCCACCGACTGGCGCGATCCCAAGCTCGCAGAGCTCGAGGCGGCCGGCGGCAAAGTCATCGTCTATCACGGTGCCAGCGACGGCGCGTTCTCGCTGCAGGCCACGATCGACTGGTACGAAAAGGTCCGCGCGAACAACGGCGGCGATGCGAGCGACTTCGCGCGCATGTATCCCGTGCCCGGCATGGCGCATTGCGGCGGCGGACCCTCGACGGACCGCTTCGATCTCTTCAGCGCCCTGGTCGACTGGGTAGAGCGCGACCGCCCGCCGCAAACGGTGATCGCGAGCGCGCGCGCAGACAACCGCGAGCTGCCGCCGAACTGGAGCGAGACGCGCTCGCGGCCGCTCTGCGATTGGCCGAAAGTGGCGCGCTACCGTGGCACCGGCAACGTCGAGTCGGCCGAGAGCTTCACTTGCGATTGAGAAGGAGTGCTTTCATGAAGACTGATCTATTCGTGTGCACCGTTGCAGGACTGTGGCTAGCGGGCGGCGCGCTCGCCCAACAAAGCTCCACGGGACCGCTTCCGCCCGACGTGAATCCCGTAACGCTGACGCGCTTGCCGCAACTCACGCGCGCCGACCTCGACGACGAAGGCAAAGCCATCTACGACGAGATCGTCGGCGACGGCCCCGTGCCGACCACCGGCCCCGTGTCGATGTCGCTCTACAGCCCCAAAGTGGCGCTCGCGTTTCACGACTTGAACGGTTTTCTGCGCTACAACGGCGACCTGAGCCCGCGGCACACGGAAGTGGCGATCTGCGTGGCGGCGTTCGAGATCAAGCAGCAGTACGAATACTCGGCACACGAGCCGGCCGCGCTGCGCTACGGCGCGCCGCAGGCCGTGATCGATACGATCAAGTACGACCGCGAGCCTGTGGGCTTGAGCCCCGAGGAAACAGTCATCATCCAGGTGGGCCGGCAGATCATGCGCGAGCACAAGCTCGATTCCGAGCTGTATGCGGAAGCCGTTCGGCTCTTCGGACGGAAAGGCCTCGTCGAGCTGGTGACCGTGATGGGCGACTACGTGATGGTCGGCATGGTGCTCACGGCGATCGATCAGCACCTGCCGCCGAATCGGCCGGCGCTGCTGCCAACGCCGTAGCCTAACCGCAGCGCCGCCGTCAGGCGGCTTCGGCCAGCCGCGCCTTCGCGGCTGTCACCGCTGCTTCGCTGAACACGGTTTCGTGGCGCATCACGAGCGCTTCGAATCCCAGGTCTTCCAAGCCAAGATCGCGCAGCGTGACGTCGCTGGATTCGGCTGGAGCCCGGCTCACGGCTCTCTGCACGGCTTCGATGATGCCGTAGCGCCTGATCGCTTGCCACGTACCCGTGGCGCGAGTCTTCCGGCCGCTCTTGCGGGTGAGAAGCGCTTCGTATGCGTACACCGCGACGAACGCTTCCGCCTCGACGGGCGATGCGGCTTCATGCGTGGACGCTTGCAAGTGGATGGCCTTGCGTCTCGCCTCGAGAGCCAGGTCGGGGTGATTCCGAGCTGTTGCGTTCTGGGCAAAAATCTCGCAGTCCGACGGTGTTTTCAGTCGCTCGACTCGATAATCCATGGCGTTACCTCCTGCTAGTCGATGTGGCGACGGCACGCTCAATGGGCAACCACGCTGGCGAGGGCTTTGTAGACGGACAGAAGTCGTCCGTCGAAGTCGGCCAAATGGAGACCATTGATCGCTCCTTGGGCATCGGCGGCCGAGCGCATCTCGACGAATGCTCCGCGCCGGCTGAGGCCGGTTTGCGCATCGCGATCGAGCTTCACCGAAACGACGGCACCGAACTTCCCGAATTTCCCTGTAAGCATTTCTTCCGTTGTCGATAACGGCAGATTGCTCACGTAAAGCGTCGTGCTCACGTGTGTTCCTTGATTGGGGGAGCGCCAGCGAGCCTGGCTCAACACAGTGTACAGCAATGTGCCTCGGAACGGGCGATCGGCGCCGCAGTTAATGCGGCCGACCCGCGCGCACGCTCAACCGTTCGTACGCGCAAAGGCCGCAACGACTTCGGGAGGCAGGTTGTTCTTGCTCGTGCGGCGAAGGCCATCGGCTCGGAGCTCGTACATCGCGGATTCGTAGCCCGTCGCGCTCACGAGCTGCACGTACTTGTGCTGTTTGAAGCGCGCCACGCGGCACGCGCCGGTCCTCACTGCAAAGGAATTCCGCTCTTTGGCGTGCGTGGCCATGACGGCTTGCAGCCCATCGCGATCCTCGATGAACTCGACCGGCCTTTCAACGCGGCCCAAGTGCTCGGCCAGCGCAAGCAGATTGGCCATAGCCCGCGTGTGCCGCTTGCCGTCGCGCAGCGCATACACCCGTTTGCCCGCCCCGTTGCCGCTCGTATCTTCCCAGCCGATGTCGTATCCGGCCTGCCTGATCGCTCGTTCTAGCTCGGCATCGGTCATGCGTTCACGCTAACACATCGGCACCGGCCGAGGATCGGCTGGCCGAATGGAGACGGACATAACGTGCCACGAGCCGGGGGCGAATCTACTTCAGACGCGGCGCGATACCGAGGCCGAGCATCGGCAAATACTCGAAGCCGTTGCAGCGAGACCACAGCAGCAGCTCGTCGAGGCGCCAGTATTCCTGCTTATACGGCAGCACGGGTAACGCCGTTAGACCGAGCTGCTCGGCGCGGCTGCGGCAATCGCCCACGTTGCGCAGCCCGAGCTGCTCGGGCGTGACGACCATCTGCCGGGTTTGCCACTCGGCTGCGTGACGACTGGAATCGGTCATGAAATGCGGCCTCAAGAATGGATCTCGAGTTTACGCTCAAGCGGCGACGCGCGTGATCATTTCGCGCCTAGCGCGACGCTCGAGACACAGCCGATGCTCACTCCGCAGGATTGCTGACGCTCTCGATCCTGCGCTTCACGGCCATCGGGTCATCGATGCTCTTGAAGCGTACGTCGCTTAGCCCGCGCCCGGTGACCTTGACGGTGCCGAAGCCGAAAATGCGCCCGAAAACTCCTTGGTCGATCTCGACTGTCTCGATGGACTTCAGCTTCATCTCGTCCGACTGCCGCCCGATGATGCCTTTCTTCAGGATCACGCGCTTGTTCGTGACGCCCTGCTCCAAGAACTTCAGCCGCAAGAATTCGTAGATCGCGATGAGCCACGTAACGCCAAACGTCACGATGCCGAGGATGATCCAGATCACCATCGGCATCCAGGCAAACCAGTGCAGGCTGAAAAGCCCTTCGACCTTCTCGCCATCGGACAACGACTCTTCGATGTAGGACATGGCTCGAATCTACCTCCTTGCTGCTGCCGACGAGGAATTCGCGGCGTCGAGCGTAGCGGCTCGAACCGCGCCGGCCAAGTACCCAGTGCCGGCGCGCTCGGCATCTAATGGCGGACCGGCCCAAAACTTGCACCCTGAGCGGCGCTAGCGCTGCGCCATCCACAAGCACGAGGAGCACACGAGCATGAGCCCCAAGAACACGATCTGTCTGTGGTTCGACAAAGACGCGCACGAGGCTGCGCGCTTCTACGCCGCCACGTTTCCGGATAGCCAGGTGACTGCCGTTCACAAGGCGCCCAGTGATTATCCAAGCGGCAAACAGGGTGATGTGCTGACGGTGGAGTTCACAGTTTTCGGCATTCCCTGTGTCGGTCTCAACGGCGGTCCGGAGTTCAAACACAGCGAGGCGTTCTCCTTCCAAATCGCGACGGACGATCAGGAAGAGACGGACCGCTACTGGAACGCGATCGTCGGCAACGGCGGCAGGGAAAGCGCGTGCGGCTGGTGTAAGGACCGCTGGGGCCTCTCCTGGCAGATTACCCCGCGCGTGCTAACCGAAGCGCTCGCAGCCGGCGGCGGGGAAGCCAAGCGCGCGTTCGAGGCGATGATGCCGATGCGAAAGATCGACGTCGCCGCCATCGAGGCCGCGCGGCGAGGCCCTCGCTGAAGAGCGGCCTAGCCGGCATCGAAAAAG
>CAMPKU010000175.1 GCA_946887385.1 uncultured Gammaproteobacteria bacterium | reverse complement strand
TGGCCGTGGCGCTCAATGCCGTGGCACCGCACGTGCGCGACTTCGTGCTCGCGACGGTGGCCGCGGAGCTGGTAGGCCGCGCGCCGCAACGCCACGCCGAGCCGTTCGGCTTCGAGCTGGCGGCGCTCGCCGGCACGTACATCGGGCCCGGCGGCGGCACGCTGCGCGCGCACTATGCGAGCGGCAGGCTCGTCTGCGAGATCGGGCGCGAGCACAAGCTCAACACGCTGAGTGTGGAGCTATCGCTGGACAGCGCGGGCCGCCTCGCGCTGCGTTCCTCCGTGCCCCAGCTCTCGATCGGGTTCTTCGCCGCTCCGCAAGACGGCGCCGTCGGTTTGCTGTTGGGCTTGAGCGCCTATCGCCGCATTGCGGAGTGATCACCGGGCGCGCCGCAACACCGAGCGGCTATTCCAGAGCCACGCGCCCTTGAAGCCGACGCGCTGCAGGTACGGCACCAGCTCGGTCACGGGTTGCGCGAAGAGCATGCTGTGCGTGGGCACGAGCTGGACGCGCGCCGGCTGCCCGCGCGGCCGGCCGCGCTCGTCGCGCTCCCACGCCTCCGCGCGTAGTCCGGACGGCGTGGACTCGACCACTACGATGCGCGCTGCTTGCCCGTACACCCCGGCCGCATCGCCGGCCGGCGCAGGCGCCACCCGCGCCGTCGAGCGCCGTGCGAACAGCTCGGGAAACGCCGCGCCGAATACGCCGATCGCGGCAATCGCGGCGGACTGCTCACGCGCCACCACGGCAAGCGCGAGCTTGCGTTGCGGCTGCACGCGCAAGAAGCTCGATGCGCGCGGCCACGCCGCTTGATGGCCGAACCAACCTGCGCCCGCGTGTTTCCAACCGACGCACACGCCGACCTCGAGCGGGTGCCAGCCCGGCAGAGGCATCACGGGCTCGGTGGCGGGCAGGCTCGCGCCTTCGAGCGCGTGCAAGCCGAAGCGAACGAGCTCTTCGGCCGTCAACGAAAGCCCCGCGCCGGTTGCCGCGCATAGCCGTGGCGCGGCGCGCGACCACGCGCCCGCGATGCCGACCGGCGCCAGGAGCTCGTCGCGCGCGAGCGCCGCGAGCGTTCGGCCGTGCAATCGCTCGAGCGCGGCGCCGACGAGCCAAGCGCCGGCATTCCCGTAGCTGTAGACGGCGCCGGGCGCGGCCCAACGCTCGAGCTTCGCCACCCGCGCGACGAGCTCGTCGGAATCGGCGCAACCGCGGCGCTCGCGCGGCGGCGCCAGCAACGAGTCGTCGAGCCCGTGTGAATGCTCGAGCAAGTGCCGCACGGTCACGCCGCGCAGCGTGCCGCGGTCGACGCCGAGGAGCTCCGCGACGCTCGTGTCGAGCGCGAAGTGCCCCCGCTCGACGGATCTGCACGCCAACGACGCCGTGAGCAGCTTCGCGATGCATCCGATCGGCACGGCATGAACGTCGCCGCCGATATTCGCCGTGGCGCGGCGGCCGCCGGCGGCAAGCGCCACCGCCACGCGCCCGGCCGTTACCTTCGTCTCGAGCCGCTCTCTGAGCCCGCCGGGCTCGAAGAGCTCTATAACGCATTGTTCCATGCCTCAAGCGAACACCGCGGGCGCGCGGTTCGCCAGCCGCATTTCTCGTGCTTAACGCCAGTATCGCGCCGCGACCGCAACACCAAATCTGCACGCATTGCCGAGGTTCGTTGCTCGGCGCCGAACGCGCGGCCGCGTAGCGTCACTGCACCATGAACATGAGCGCGTTCGGTTTCCGGTTCTTCGCCCATCGCTCGCCGGCGTCCGTGGCCGTCATCGATCCTCGCGGCCGCGAATGGACGCGCGAGGAACTGTTGGATCTCGTCAATCGAACCGCCGGGGCGCTCGTTGCGGCAGGGCTCGAGCCGGGCGACCGAATCGCGATCGTTGCGCCGAACTGCGCGGAATACCTCGCCGTGCATCTGGCGGGAATTGCGGCGGGCTTGTACGTAGTGCCCGTCAACTGGCACCTCGCGGACCGCGAGATCGCCTACATCCTCGCGAACTCCGGCGCCAAGGCGGTCTTCGCGCACCCCCGGCTCGGCGCGCGGCGGCTCGCCGTGATCGGCGTGGCCGTGCGGCTGGCAGTGGGCTTCGGCGAGCTGGCCGGCTTCGTGCCGCTGCAGCGCTTCGCGGCCGACGCGCCGCGCATGCCCCGGCCGCGTGCGCCCGGCCGCGTGCTGGCCTACACGTCCGCCACCACGGGCGTGCCGAAGGCCGTGCGGTTGCCGCTGGAGCGCGCGAACCGAGCGCTCGTGAAAACCGTCGCCTGGCATCGCTCGCTCGGCATCGAGATCGAGAGCGGCCACGTGCATCTCACGTCGTCGATGCTGTATCACGCAGCACCGCTCGACGGCGCCGTCGTGGCGCTGGAGATGGGGCACGTGGTGGTGCTCATGGACGGCTGGGACGCCGAGACGCTGCTGCGCACGATCGACGAACGCGGCGTCACCACGGCGTTCATGGTGCCGACGATGTTCGTGCGCTTGCTGAAGCTTCCGGAGAGTGTGCGGCGCCGCTACTCGACGGCGTCGCTGCGGTTCGTGATTCACGGGGCGGCGCCGTGCCCACCCGACGTGAAGCGCCGCATGCTCAAGTGGTGGGGGCCGATCATCTGGGAGTCGTACGGCGCGTCCGAGGTGCAAGGCTGCATCGTGAGCCCCTCCGAGTGGCTCGAGCGCCCCGGCACCGTGGGCCGGCCGATCGCAGGCTCGCAGGTAAAGATCCTCGACGGCGACGGTCGCGAGCTTGGGCCCGGCGAGATCGGTTCCGTCTATCTCACGCCGCACACGGGCGACCGCTTCGAATACCTCGGCGACGCGGTGAAGACGGCCGAGTGCCGGCGCGGCGAGTACGTCACCGTCGGCGATCGCGGCTATCTCGACGAAGCGGGTTATCTGTACCTTGTCGGTCGCGACTCCGAGCTCATCATCTCGTCGGGCATGAACATCTATCCCGCGGAGATCGAGCAAGTCCTGCTCGACCATCCGGCCGTCACCGATTGCGCCGTCGTCGGCGCGCCGCACGCGGTGTACGGCGAGGTGCCCGAGGCGCACGTGCAGCTCGCTCCGGGCGCCCGTGCCGGCGCCGCGCTCACGGACGAGCTGCTGCGCTTTCTGGCCGAGCACGTGTCGGCGATGAAGCTGCCGCGGCGCATCGCGTATTCCACCGCGTTGCCGCGCGATCCGAACGGCAAGTTGTTGCGCCGGCATTTGCAGAGCGAGGCAGCACAGCATGGACGGTAGCGCGCCGCAGGTTTCGCCATCTCCGGTGTGGCGCGCGTCGGCGCGTTATCGGGCGTACGTGCTCGGCCTGCTCGTCGTAGTGGGCATCGTGGGCTGGGTGGACCGCAATGTGTTCGCCGTGCTGTTGCAGTCCATCAAAGTGGAGTTCGCGCTTTCCGACACGGCGCTCGGGCTGCTCGGCGGCGCGGCGTTCGGCGTTTTCTACGCCACGCTGGGATTGCCGGTGGCGTGGCTCGCGGACCGCTGCTCGCGGCGCTCGCTGCTGGCGGGGGCGCTCGCGCTATGGAGCGCGTTCACGGCGGCCTGCAGCCTCGCGACGGGCGCCGTGAGCTTGTTCGCCGCACGAGTGCTCGTCGGCGTGGGCGAGGCCGGCGGCTCACCGCCGTCCGTAGCGCTCGTCGCCGACTACTTCCCGCGCGAGCGCCGCGCCTTCGCGTTCGGCGTGCTGTACCTCTACATTCCGCTCGGCTTCGTGGTGGGCTATCTCGGCGGCGGCTGGCTCAACGACCTCGTCGGCTGGCGCGCGGCGTTCGTGTGGCTCGGGTTGCCCGGTGTCGCGCTCGCGGTGCTCGTGCGGCTCACGCTGCGCGAGCCGCCGCGCGGCCAGTCCGACGGCGTGCCGGTGCGCAGATCGGCGCCGGCGCTGCTCGACACGCTGCGCTATTTTCTGTCGCGGCCGGCGCTGCGGCACATTCCGCTCGGCGGCGCGGCACACGGCGCGGGTGCCTTCGCCGCGGCACTCTGGCTGCCGGCCTATTTCATGCGCACGTTCGAGATGTCGAGCGCGACGGCCGGCGGCTGGCTCGCCCTCGCCTACGGCGTCGGCGGCGGGCTCGGCGTGTTCTGCGGCGGCTACTTGGCCGACGCCATCGTTGCGCGCACGCGCGACGAGCGCTGGTATGCGTTTTGGCCGGTGCTGTTGCTGCTCGCAAGTGTGCCCTCCACGCTGGCGCTGTACCTCGCGCCATTCCCGGCCGTCGCCGTGGCGGCGCTGCTCGCGGGAGCCTTCTTGGGCCACGCCTTCCTGGGGCCGGTGGCCGCGCTGATGCAGAACCTGGCCGGGCCCGAGCGGCGCGCGATGGCGGCGGCGTTCTATGTGTTCCTGGTGAACCTCATCTCGATGGGGCTCGGCCCCGTGGCCGTGGGCTACGTGAGCGACGCGCTCGACGCACGGCTTGGCACCGACGCGCTGCGTTACGCGTTGCTCGCCGTCGTCACGGCCACGACCTTGCTCGCCGCGCTGCACTTCGGGCTGGCGGCGCGCGCATTGCGGCGCGAGGCGCCGCGCGCCTGACCAGCCGCCGATGGCGCTCGCCGACGGCTTGCTCACGGGCTGGCGCCGCAAGCTCCCGGTGCTGCTACAAACGGAAGCCGCCGAGTGCGGCATCGCGTGCCTTGCGATGATCGCGTGCTATCACGGTCACGCGGTCGACGTGCCCACGCTACGGCGCCGCTTCGCGGTGTCGCTGCAAGGCACCACGATCGCGGCGCTGTGCGACTTCGCGGCGCGCCTCGCGCTTCAGAGCCGTGCCGTGCGCCTCGAGCTCGAGGACCTGCGCCGGCTCAAGGTCCCGTGCGTGCTGCACTGGAACTTCACGCATTTCGTGGTTCTACGCAGCGTTAGTGCGCGCTCGATCACCATCCACGATCCCAGCCGCGGAACGCGCACCGTGCCGCTCAGCGAAGCCGCCGCGGCGTTCACGGGCGTCGCGCTCGAGCTGTGGCCGAGCCCCCGCTTCGAGCGCCGCTCGGCGCAACCGCGCGTGCGGCTGCGCGAGCTCATCGGCAGAATCTCCGGGCTCGCCGGCTCGCTCGCGCAAATTCTGCTCGTGGCGCTGGCGCTCGAAGCGTTCGTGCTCGCAAACCCGCTGTTCCTGCAGTGGGTGGTGGACCAGGCGCTCGTCACCGGCAGCGCAGAGCTTCTAACGCTGCTCGCGCTCGGCTTCGGCTTGCTCGTGCTCATCGAGCAAGCCACGGCGGCGCTGCGGTCGTGGATCGTGATGCACTTCGAGGCAACGTTGGGCTTGCAGTGGCACGCGAATGTCTTTGCGCACCTGCTGCGGCTGCCCGTGCCGTACTTCGAGAAGCGCCATCTCGGCGACGTGGTGTCGCGGTTCCGCTCCATCGACGCCATTCAGCGCACCGTGACGGCAGCCGCCATCGAAGCCATCGTGGATGGCGCCATGTCGGTGCTGCTGCTGATCGTGATGGTCTGCTACAGCGTGCCGCTCACGCTTCTGTGCCTGGCGGCCGTAACGCTCTACGTGCTCGGCCGCTTGCTCGCTCACGGTCCGCTGCGCGACGCGCGCGCCGAGCAGATCGCGAACGCGGCAAAGCAGGACAGCCACTTCATCGAAACGGTGCGCGGCATTCGCGCGATCAGGCTGTTTCGCCGCGCCGATGCACGCCGCGCGGCCTGGCTTGCGCTGCTCGTCGAGCAAGTGAACGCCGGCTTGTGCGCGCAGAAGCTGGGCATCGCGCTGCGCACCGCGAACGGTCTGTTGTTCGGCCTGGAGAACGTGCTCATCGTGTACCTCGGCGCCAGCTTGGTGCTCGAGGGGCGGTTCTCCACGGGCATGCTGCTGGCGTTCGTAGCCTACAAGCGCCAGCTTGCGCTGCGCATTAGCGCGATGATCGACAAGGTGTTCGAGCTGCGCTTGCTCGAGCTGCACTGCGAGCGCCTCTCGGACATCGTCCTCACACCGCCCGAGGAGCCGCCCGATGCGCCGGGGCGCTTGCTCGGCCGGCAGGAACAGCTCGTGCCCGCCATTGCTTTGCGCGGCGTGCGCTTTCGCTACGGCGAGCATGCGCCGTACGTGCTCGACGGAGTGGATCTCCACGTGGGCGCGGGCGAGTGCGTGGCCCTCGTCGGCGCGTCGGCCTGCGGCAAGAGCACGCTCGTGCACGTCTTGCTCGGCGTATTGCCGGCGTCGGCGGGCGAGGTGCTGGTCGGCGGCGTGCCGTTGGCGCAGATGGACGGCGCGGCGCGCCGCACGATCGGCTGCGTCACGCAAAACGACTGCCTCTTTGCCGGATCGATCGCCGACAACATCAGCTTCTGCGATCCGCAAGCCGACCAGGCGCGTATCGAGGAGTGCGCGCGCATTGCTGCGATCCACGCCGAGATCGCGACGTTGCCGATGGCGTACAACACGCTGGTCGGGTTCTTGGGCTCGACGTTGTCGGCCGGTCAGCAGCAGCGAATTTTGCTCGCGCGCGCCCTCTATGCGCGGCCGTCGGTTCTCGTGCTCGACGAGGCCACGAGCCACCTCGACGTCGAGCACGAACGCGCCGTGGCCGCGGCACTGCGCGGGCTGAAGATCACTCGGGTCGTCGTGGCGCACCGGCCGGAGACGGTAGCGGCCGCCGATCGCGTCGTGCGCCTCGAGGCGGGACGCATCGTCGCCGTGGCTGAGCCGGGCAGGCGGCTGCAAGCCAGCGGCCGCTCGCCGGGCGCCCTCGAGGACGAGCGAAGCGGCGTGCCGCGCCCGAGCGCGCACTTGCCGAGCGCGGCCGAGCGAGACGTGCTGGCGAACTTGGGATGTTGACCGAACGCGACCCGGCAGCCTTCGACGCGGTGGAGGCGCGGGTGCTCGACCTCGTCGCCGAGACGAGCGGTTGGAGCCGCGCCGAGCTCGCCACGGCTTCGCCCGCGCTCGACGCGCCGTTGGACTCGCTGACGGCCATCGCCGTGATCACGCGAATCGAGGCAGCCTTCGGCATCGAGCTGGCCGGCGACGATGCCGTAACCCGGCTCGCGGCGCGCGACTTTGCCGGGCTCAGCCGGCTAGTGCTCGGCGCCATTGCAGAGCAACGCGCAAATCCCGCCGAAATGACCGGAAACGAACGCTGCTAGCGCTGCGCCGGCGCGCTTCAATGGGCCCGACGTTTCGCCGGGCGGCGAGACGCAAAGACCACTCAAGGAGGAAATGGCATGAACACGTGTGCGATCGCGATGAGGGAGCTCACGCCCGCGGAGAAGGCGTTCGTCAGCGGCGGGGAGTTCTCGTGGGGAGAATTGCTCGGGCATATGGCCGTGGGCGCCACCGTGGGCGCGATGGTCGGCGCCGCCGGAGCCGGGCTCGGCGCGGGCCCCGGGGCCGTGGGCGGATTCCTGCTCGGCGGCATCGAGTATTCGCTCGGGGAGCTTATCGACTACTGCTTCTGAGGTGCGTCGTGGCGGCGCCGTTCGCGGCGCCTCCACCGGAGCCGGGGAGTGCCATGCAAGACCATCGTCACGAAGACGCCGTCCTCAAATGGATCGCCGTAGCCGTGCCGGGTTTATCGGCCGGCATCGGTTGGGCCGCGACGGAAGGTTGGCCGCCGCTGAACCGCGTGCTGGCGGGCATTGCCACCGGCCTCGTGATCTACGCGTTGATCCATTTCGTCCTTAAAGCCATGAACCGCAACCGCCATTGAACGAGGAGAAGACCCAGTGAACGGAAACACCCTACGCACACTCAGCGCCGCGGAGTCTGCCTCCGTGGCCGCCGGTTACGATCCAAGTGAGTTGGCCGTAGCCGTCGCGGCCGGAGCGGCGGCCGGCGCGCCCGTGGGCGCGGTGCTGCTGGCGCCGGTCGGCGTCGTATTCGGAACGGCAATGGGCGGGCTGGTCGGCGGCTTCTTCGGCGCCGGGTACTACGCCGCGAGCGAGCTGTTCGACTACTGCTTCTAGCGCGGCTCGGCTACGGTGCGGCGGGCGGCGCGATCGCTCGCGCCACCGCCTCGGCCTCGTCGATCGCCTCGAGGCCGTGGCGCGTGATGTCGTCGAACCGTTCGTTCGCGGCCGCGCTCGGGATACGCACGCGCGCCATGTAGGCGCGCTCGATCTCGCCAACCACCTTCTGGAAGGCATTTTGCTGGGCGGCCTCCTGGTTGCGGCCGGTGCCGTCGAACGTCTCACCGACGAGGCGGCGGCCGATCTCCTCGGCGATGCGGGCCGCGTCGCGGTAATAATGCTCGCCGATCGCGCGGTGCCCTTCCTCGTGCGCGCGTAGCTTCGGCGGCGCGTCTTCCACGGTGTAGATGTGAAAGCGCAGCCGGGTCACGATGTCGAGCGCGTCCACGTAGATGCGCGCCGTGACCGGCGATAGCGGTTCAGCCGAGTAGCTCACGCTCGCCGACAGCTCGAAAGTCGTCTGGCACACGCCGGATTCCGGCGGCGTGAGCGGCGGCATCCCGCGCGGAGGCCGGCGCGGATCGAACTCCGTGCGCTCGACGACGGGCTCCTCGCGCGTCACGCGCACGGCGGGCGGCTGCGCGTGAGCGAGGCGCCATGCGCCGGGCCCGAGCACGCCGGCCGCCAGTGCGAACAGCGCGCGGCGAGTCACCATACCGATGCCTTACTGTCTTGTTTTTGAAGCCCGGACAGCCGGTTACGGGCTATCCACGGCATTTGCAATGCACGGTGAGCGTAGCACGAGCGCACGGTCGGCTTGTAATTATTTAAACCATGATTTAATTTAGCGGTCATGCCACGCAAACCCTCCCGCAAGAAACGCGAGCCGCGCCGGCCCGGCCGGCCACGCGCCGAGGAAGCGAATCAGCGCGAGCGGCTTCTCGACGCCGCCGTCGCCTGCTTCGCCGCGGACGGCGTGGCCGCGACCAGCCAGCGCAGCATCGCATTGAAGGCCGGCGTAACGCCGGCCCTTTTGAACTACTACTTCGGAAGCAAGCAGCAACTGCTCGACGCGTTCATCGCCGAACGCCTCACGCCGATCGTCGGCGAGCTGCGCGACCGATTGATTGCGGCCGGCGACGACCCGCACGCGTTGCTCGCCGCGTTCGTGCGCGGCATCCACGACGTGGTGGAGCGCTTTCCATGGTGGCCGTCGCTGTGGGTACGCGAAGTGCTGAACGAGAAAGGCACGCTGCGCGACGTGCTCCACAAGATCATCGCGCCGCAGGTGACGCACTTGCTCGCGCGCACGCTCGTCGACGCGCAAAAACGCGGCGCCATCAGCGCGGATCTCGATCCGCGACTGCTCGTGGTCTCGCTCGTGGGGCTCACGCTGTTTCCGCTCGCCGCCGAGCACATCTGGCGGCGCATCTTCCCTGCCGGCGATCTCGATCGCACGGTGCTGCTCCGCCATACCCTGGCGCTGCTCGATCACGGTCTTGGAGGCATCCATGCGCGTTGAAACCTGGCGGCTCGCCGTCGTGCTCACTGCCGCAAGCTTGGCGGGCTGCGCCGAGCGTGGGCCTTCGCCGCTCATCGGCTCGCTCGAGTGGGATCGAGTGGCCGTGACGGCCGAGCTGGCCGAACCCGTGTTGCGCTGGGCCGTGGCCGAGGGCCAGCGCGTGGAGGCCGGCGCCGTGGTGCTCGAGCTCGATGCGCGCCGCCAGGACGCCCGCATCGCCGAGGCCGCGAGCCAGCTTGCACTCGCCGATGCGCGGCTCGCGGAGCTCACGCACGGCGCGCGCGTCGAAACCATCGACGCGGCGCGCGCCAATCTCAGCCGCGCCCGCGCGGCGCAAGCCGACGCCGAGTCCGAGTACACGCGCGTGGCGGAGCTCAATCCCTGAGCTGACGCCGGCGTGTCGGACTGGAT
>CAMPKU010000174.1 GCA_946887385.1 uncultured Gammaproteobacteria bacterium | reverse complement strand
AAGTGTGGCGGAACAACCACCCGACACAGTGACGACGGCAAGGCCGCTCGCCGCGCGCCGCTCGAAGAGGGCTCAGTCCGCCGTTCGCAGTAGCTCGTTCAAGGATGTCTTCGCGCGCGTCTTCTCGTCCACCTTCTTGACGATCACGGCGCAGTAGAGCGAGTACTTGCCGTCCTTCGACGGCAGGTTGCCGGCCACCACCACCGAGCCCGCCGGCACGCGTCCGTAGTGGATCTCGCCGGTTTCGCGGTCGTAGATGCGCGTGCTCTGCGCGATGTACACGCCCATGCCGAGCACGCTGCCGCGCTCGACGACGACGCCTTCCACGACCTCGGAACGCGCGCCGATGAAGCAGTCGTCCTCGATGATCGTGGGCGAGGCTTGCAGCGGCTCGAGCACTCCGCCGATGCCCACGCCGCCGGACAGATGCACGCGTTTGCCGATCTGCGCACAGCTGCCGACGGTGACCCAAGTGTCGATCATCGTGCCCTCGTCGACACGGGCGCCGATGTTCACGAACGACGGCATCAACACGACGTCGGACGCGACGTACGCTCCGCGTCTCACCACGGCGCCGGGCACGACGCGCGTGCCGCTGCGTCGGAACTCCTCGGCGTCTTGCTGCGCGAACTTCAGGGGCACCTTGTCGAAGTACCGCGTGTAACCGGCGTCGACGACGCGGTTGTCGTTCAAGCGGAACGACAGCAGCACGGCCTGCTTCAGCCATTGATTCACCACCCAGCGCCCGTCGCGCGGCTCGGCCACGCGCAGCGTGCCGGCGTCGAGCCCGGCGAGACATTGGTCGACGGCGTCGCGAACCTCCGCGTCTGCGCGCGTGGGCGACAGCTCGGAGCGGCGCTCCCAGGCTTGCTCGATGACAGTTTGTAGCGTGCTCACGGTTCGTTCCTCAAAAATCAGCCGCGCGAGTCGGCGAGGCCTTCGCGCAGCGCGTTGCCGAGCCTCTCGGAAGCCGCCTCGTCGAGCGGCTGGTGCTCGGTGTTCGTTACGAAAAAGACGTCCTCGGCGCGTTCGCCGACCGTCAAAATTTTCGCATTCTGCAGCGCGACGCGCTCCTGATCGAAGATTTTTGCGATCTCGAACAACAAGCCCGGGCGGTCGCCGGCCACGAGCTCGACGATCGTGCGCGCGTTCGTGCCGTCGGGCGAAATGGCAATCTGCACGGGCGTGGAGAACATCCGCACCTGGCGCGGCGCGCGGCGCGTGACCTTCAGCGCGTGGTCGCTCACGGCCGTGAGCGCTTTCAACAGGCGATGCTCGATCTCGTCGAGGCGGCGCCGGTCGCTGATCGAGCTGCCGTCGCTCTCGAGCACGCAGTACGTGTCGAGGCTCGACTTCTGCAGCGGCACGATGCGCGCGTCGACGATCGTGAGGCCGAGCTCGTCGAGCACGGCCGTGGCGCGCGCGAACGAGCGCGTTTCTTCCGGCGAGTAGACGGCGATGGCCGTCAAGCCGGGCACGACCACGTCGTTCACGTCCACCGTGATCGCGCCGGGGCTGCCGCTGTCGACGAGCACGCGCGTATGCCACGCGATCTCCTGCGGCCGGTGGCGCAGGAAGTACTCCTCGGTGAACTGCTCCCAGATCCTTTGATAGGCCGCGCGCTCGATCCCGGCCTGCGAGAGAAGCTGCTCGGCTTGCGCTTGCCGGCCCGTGATGAACTCGTCCTTGTCGATGGCGTTCGACACCCCGCGGCGCAGAGCGCGGCGCGTGCCGTGATAGAGCTCCGCGAACAGCGACTCCTTCCACGAGTTCCAGATCTTCGGGTTCGTGCCGCGCACGTCCGCCACGGTGAGCACGTACAGGTAATCGAGGTGGGTCTGGTCGCCGACCGTGCGCGCGAACTCGTTCACCACGTTCGGATCGTTGATGTCCTTCTTCTGCGCCGTGAGCGACAGCAACAAGTGATGCTGGACGAGCCACGCCACGATGCGCGCGTCGTAACGGCTCATGCCGTGCTCGAGGCAGAACGCTTCGGCGTCCACGGCACCGAGCTCGGAGTGGTCGCCGCCGCGGCCCTTCGCAATGTCGTGAAACAGCCCCGCGAGGTACGCCACCTCGGGCTTCTCGAGCCGCTGCATCACCGTGCTGCACGAGGGGAATTCGTTGTCGAAGCGCGGCAGCGCGAAGCGGCGCAGGTTCTCGACCACGAACAGCGTATGCGCGTCGACGGTATACGCGTGGAACAAGTCGTACTGCATGCGGCCCACGATGCGGCCGAACGCCGGAATGTAGAGGCCGAGCACGCCGTACGTGTTCATGCGCTTCAGCGTGCGCGTCACGCCCTGTGGTGCGCGCAGAATGTCCAAGAACAGCCGGTGATGGCGCGGGTTTTGGCGAAACTCTTCGTCGATGAGCCACAGGTGCTGTTTGACGAGCGCGATCGTGCGGGCGTTCACGCCGCGCAGATTGAGATTCTGCTCGAGCAGCAGAAACATCTCGAGCAGCGCCGATGGATCGCGCGCGAACACCTGGTCGTCCGTTACCTCGAGGTAGCCGTTGCGGCTTTGGAAGTGCGGCCCGAGCGGCACCGGGGCGTCGTCCCGGTCGAGCAGAATCGCTTCCTCGAAGAGCTGCAGCAGCATCTCGTTCAAGCGGCTGAGCTCCATCACCGTGCGGTAATAGCGCTGCATGAGCTGCTCCACGGCCAGCGTGAAGCTCGCATCCTCGTAGCCGAGCATTTGCGCGAGCTTCACCTGGTGATCGAACAGCAAGCGGTCCTCGCGGCGGCCCGTGAGCAAGTGCAGCCCGAAGCGCACGCGCCACAGGAATGCGCGCCCCGTGATGAGAATGCGCAGCTGCCCTTGCGTGAGGTAGCGGTGCGGCACGAGCTCGGCGAGCGTGCGAGTGCCCAAGTGCCGCTGCGCCAGCCAGCCGATCATCTGAATGTCGCGCAGGCCGCCGGGGCTGCCCTTCACGTTCGGCTCGAGGTTGTAGGCCGTGTCGTGGTAGCGCGCGTGCCGCGCGTTCTGCTCGTCGAGCTTGGCGCGGAAGAACTCCGCGCTGTTCCACATGCGGTCGGCGCCGATGCGCACCGGCAACTCGGCGAACAGCGCGCCGGCCCCGGCGAGCAGGCGCGTCTCCATGAGCGTGGTGAGCACGGTCAAGTCGGCGCGCGCTTGGGTCTCGCAATCGTCGAGCGTGCGCACGCTGTGACCCACCTCGAGGCCGATGTCCCACAGAAAGGTGAGGAACCGGCCGATGGCATCGTCGGTTTTGTTGGAGGCCTTCTCGAGCAGGATCAACAGATCGATATCGGACTGCGGATGCAGCTCGCCGCGGCCGTAGCCGCCCACGGCGACGAGATCCGCCGCGTCGAGTGCGCCGGCCGCGAACTGCCGCCAGCAGGCCAGGATCACCGCGTCGACCACCTGCGCGCGCGCCTCGACGAGCGTCTCGATGGGCTCGTTGCGGCGAAACCGCTCGCCGAGCTGCTCGCTCGCGGCCTGCAACGCTCCGCGAAACGCCTTCACGGCCGTAACGTCGCCGCGCAGCGCCTTTTCCAGCGCGGCGCGATCGATCAGCGGTACGGGGGCCGGTTCGGCAACGCTGCTCACGTCAGCCGGCCTCGGCAGGGCTCAAGGTCAGCACTTCGAAGCCGGCAGCGGTCACGAGCACGGTGTGCTCCCATTGCGCCGACAGCGAGTGGTCCTTCGTCACCACCGTCCAGCCGTCGGACAAGAGCTTCACGTCGCGCTTGCCGGCGTTGACCATCGGCTCCACGGTGATCGTCATGCCGGGCACGAGCTCGACGCCCGTGCCGGGCCGGCCGTAGTGCAGCACCTGCGGATCTTCGTGAAAGCCGCGGCCGATGCCGTGGCCGCAATACTCGCGCACGACGGAGAAGCGCTGCTCCTCCACGTAGCTCTGGATGGCATAGCCCACGTCGCCGAGCCGGCTGCCGGGGCGAATGGCACGAATCCCACGCCACATCGCGTCGAAACATACCCGCGCGAGCCGATCCGCCATGATCGACGGCGCGCCGACCATGAACATGCGGCTCGTGTCGCCGTGGTAGCCGTCTTTGATGACGGTGACGTCGATGTTGACGATGTCGCCGTTGCGCAGCGTGCGCTCGCTCGGGATGCCGTGGCACACCACGTGGTTCACCGACGTGCAGATCGACTTCGGGAACGGCGTGGCGCCGGCCGAGCCGCGATAATTCAGCGGTGCGGGAATCGATTGCAGCTCGCCCACGATGTAGTCGTGACAGAGGCGATCGAGCTCCTCCGTGGCAATGCCCGGCTGCACATGCGGCCCGATCATATCGAGGACCTGCGCCGCCAATCGTCCGGCCACGCGCATCTTGTCCTGCTCTTCAGGCGTCTTGATCGTAATCATCGTTTAGATCGTGCTAGCGGGTGGGATCGACTGCCGTCACCGTATCGGTGCTGGCCCGCCGGCGCGGCCAACGGCACCGCACGAGCGGTTTCACGTTGTTTGCCGCAAGGGGGGTATGGTATAAAGCGCGCGCCTCGGAGGCAAACCGCCGATGAGGTAAATACACACACGCGCCAAACACTGCGGGCGGGGTGCCTCGGCAACGGGGTCGGTCGCAGAAACGCGTGGAGGATCAACCCAAAGGAGCTTTCCATGGCCGACGTTACCATGCGCCGGATGCTGGAAGCGGGTGTGCACTTCGGGCACCAAACCCGCTTTTGGAATCCCAAAATGGCCGAATTCATCTTCGGCGAGCGCAACAAGATCCACATCATCAATCTCGAGGAAACCGTCCCGCGCTACAAGGCGGCGGCGGAGTTCGTGCGCAGGCTCGTTGCGGACGGCGGCACGCTGCTGTTTGTCGGCTCGAAGCGCGCGGCGCGCGAGGCCATGGCCACGGAGGCCGTGCGCTGCGGCATGCCGTACGTCACGCAGCGCTGGCTCGGCGGCATGCTCACGAACTTCAAGACGATCCGCCAATCGATCAAGCGCTTGAAGTCGCTCGAGGAGCTCACGGAGCCCGGCGCTCCCGTGGAGTTCACGAAGAAGGAAATGCTCGGCTTCGGCCGCGAGAGGGAAAAGCTCGAGCGCACGCTCGGCGGCATCAAGAACATGGATGCGCTGCCGACGGCCGTGTTCTTGATCGACGTTGGGCACGAGGAGATCGCCGTGCGCGAGGCGCGCAAGCTCGGCATCCCTGTGGTCGCGGTCGTCGACACGAACTGTTCGCCCGACGGCATCGACTATCCGATTCCGGGCAATGACGATGCGATGCGCGCGATTCAGCTCTACGCCGAAGGTATCGCGGACGCGGTGCTCGAGGGCAAGTCCTCGATACCCGAGGTGCCGAGGGGCGACGACGAGTTCGTCGAGCTCGATGAGAGCGGCAAGCCGCGCGTCGACTCCCGCCCGACCAAGAAGCCGCAGGCGAAGAAGCGCGGGCGCGTGACGAAGGTACGGGCGAAAGGCCGCGGCCGGCCGGGCGAGGAAGCCGGCGGCGAGAGCGGCGGCGGAGAAGCGGGCGCCAGCGAAGCCGGTGCCGCCGATCAGAGCGCCGCGGAACCGGGCGCCGCCGAGCCGAGCGTCACTGAAGGCGCCGGCGAGGAAGCGCCGGAAGCCACCGAATAGATTTAAAAACGATTTTTTGAGGGTTTGGGTATGGACATCAAACCGGCCTTGGTCAAGGAACTGCGCGAGCGCACGGGCGCCGGCATGATGGAGTGCAAAAAGGCGCTCGTCGAAACGCAAGGCGACATGGACCAGGCAGTGGAGTGGCTGCGCAAGGCGGGTGCCGCCAAAGCCGACAAGAAGGCTTCGCGCGTCGCGGCCGAGGGCCGTGTGGCCGTGCGCAGCGACGAGAGCGCGGGTCGCCATGTCGTGCTCGAGGTGAACTCCGAAACCGATTTCGTTGCCAAGGACGACAACTTCGGCGCGTTCGTCGAGCGCGTCGCCGACGTCGCGCTGCGCGAGCGGCCCGCGAGCGTCGAAGCGTTGCTCGCCACGACAATCGACGGACGAACGCTCGAAGACATGCGCCTCGAGCTCGTCACGAAGGTGGGCGAGAACATTTCCGTGCGCCGCTTCGATGTGGTCGAGAGCCGCGCGACCGTGGGCAGCTACGTGCACGGCACGCGTATCGGCGTGCTCGTCGAGATCGAAGGCGGAAGCGCCGAGCTCGCGCGCGATCTCGCCATGCAGGTGGCCTCGCTTGCGCCGCGCTACGTCACGAGCGACGACGTGCCGAAGGAGCTGCTCGACAAGGAGCGCGAGATCATCCAGGCGCAGACGGCCGAGGAGAAGAAGCCGCCCGAGATCGTCGCCAAGATGGTCGAGGGCCGGTTGCGCAAGTTTCTCGACGAGATCACCTTGACAGGCCAAGTGTTCGTCAAAGACGACAAGAAGCGCGTCCGCGATCTGCTCGCCGCGAATAAGGCCAAGGTGAAGGGTTTTCGGCGCTATGAGGTCGGCGAAGGCATCGAAAAAAAAAGCGATGACTTCGTAAAGGAAGTCATGGCGCAGGCTTCCCAGAGCCGATAATCTAATAAGGGGACGGATTGATTTATCCGGCCCCGATGGCGCGGAGCGGAGAACGCACGCGGGCAGGGGCGGATAAATAAATCTGTCCCCATCAACCTGCGCGAGGTTTTATGGCGCAACGCTCGCCGGTTTATCGGCGAATTCTGCTGAAGTTGAGCGGCGAGGCTTTACTCGGCGGCCAGCATTACGGCATCGACCCGGCCATCATTCGCCGGGTGGCTACCGAGGTGGCCGAGGTCGTGGGCCTCGGCGTGCAAGTGGGCCTCGTCATCGGCGGCGGCAACATCTTTCGCGGCGCCGGCCTCGCCGAAGCCGGTATGGATCGCGTCACGGCGGACCAGATGGGCATGCTGGCCACCGTCATCAATTCCCTCGCAATGCAGGACGCGCTCGAGCGCGTCGGCACCGGTGTGCGCGTCATGTCGGCACTGCAGATCCACGAGGTCTGCGAAGACTACATTCGCCGGCGGGCCATCCGCCATCTCGAGAAGGGGCGAGTCACCGTCTTCGCGGCCGGCACCGGCAATCCGTTCTTCACCACCGACACGGCCGCAAGCTTGCGCGCGATCGAGATCGGCGCCGACGTGCTCATCAAAGCTACGAAGGTCGACGGCGTGTACTCGGCCGATCCCGTGAAAGACTCCAAGGCCGTTCGCTATACGTCCCTGTCGTTCGACCAGGTGCTGTCCGACGACTTACGCGTCATGGACGCCACCGCCATCGTGATGTGCCGCGAGAACAATCTCCCGCTCGTGGTGTTCAACCTCAACAATCCCGGCGATCTGGTCCGCCTCGTGACGGGCGAAACCGTGGGTACTTCTGTGATGAATCACCTGCCGCGCACGGGCACTGGGAAATGATCAACGACATCAAGAAGGACGCCGAGCAGCGCATGCAGCGCGGCGTCGAGGCGTTCAAGGAAGACATTCGCAAGCTGCGCACGGGCCGCGCGCACGCGGGGCTGCTCGAGCACGTCATGGTCGACTACTACGGCACCAACGTGCCCGTGAAGCAGACCGCGAACGTCTCCGTCGAGGACGCCCGCACGCTCGTCGTCACGCCGTGGGAAAAGAAGATGGTGGCCGCCGTCGAAAAGGCCATCTTGAACTCGAACTTAGGTCTTAATCCCGTCACCGCAGGCCAGGTGATTCGCGTGCCGTTGCCGCCCATGACCGAAGAACGGCGCCGGGATCTCGTGAAGGTGGTGCGTCAGCACGCCGAGAGCGGGCGTGTGGCGCTGCGTAACGTGCGCCGCGAGGCGCTCGGCGAGCTCAAGGATGCGCTGAAGGAAAAGATGATCACCGAAGACGACGAGCGAAGGGGGCAAGAGGAGATCCAAAAGCTCACCGATCGTTACGTCGCGAGCGTAGACGCTCTGCTCAAGGACAAAGAAACCGAGATCATGGAGTTCTGAGCGCGTTAGGCGCGGACGTCAATGCTGGCCGCGCGCATCTTCACCGGCGTCGTTTTCGGCGCTGCCGTCACCGCAGCGATTCTGTTCGCTCCCTCTCCCGTCACTGCCGGCGTGCTCGCATTGCTGTGGCTGGCCGGCGTGTGGGAGTGGGCGTCGTTCGCGAAGCTGCCGGCCGCGGGCCGCGCCGGCTACACGATCGTGTTTGCCGCTGCGATGGCCGCAGGTTGGCCGTGGCTCGACGAGCGCGGCTTATCGATTGTGCTCGTGGCGGCGCTCGCATGGTGGCTATTCGCGCTCGTTCTCGTGATGCGTTACCCGCGCACCTTCAGCTCCGCGTTCGTGGCGTTCGCGGGCGTCGTGGTGTTGCTGCCTTCGTGGACGCTGCTCGTGCGGCTGCACCGCGACGGTGCGCTCGGTGCCGAGCTCGCATTCACGCTGCTCGTGATCGTCTGGGCGGCGGACGTGGGCGCGTACGTCTTCGGCCGCTTGCTCGGCCGCACGAAGCTCGCGCCGGCCGTGAGCCCCGGCAAAACCTGGGAAGGCGTGACGGGCGGCCTCGTCACGGCCGGCCTGGCCGCAGGACTCGCGGCCTACTGGCTCGAGTTGCCCGCGAGCCGGCTCGTCGTGCTGGGCGTGGCCACGGCGCTGATCTCCGTGCTCGGCGACCTCACGCAGAGCATGTTCAAGCGCAACGTCGGGCTCAAAGACAGCGGCCGGCTCCTGCCCGGCCATGGCGGCGTGCTCGACCGCATCGACAGCCTCACGGCGGCCGTGCCGGCATTCGTCGTCGGTTTGTGGGCCCTGAACCTGTTGGGCTAACGGGAACTGTGGACTCCTCGCTACTGTCTCTAGCCGCATGGCCGCTGCATACCCGCCCGATGAGTCGTGCGCCGCGGACGACCGACCGGGCTAGAATACCGACCCCGATGAAGGACCGGCCGTAGCCGCCTCATGGACATACTCGAACGAGCGTTGTGGTTCATCTTTGCGATCAGCGTGCTGGTCGCGGCGCATGAGTTCGGCCACTTCATCGTCGCGCGGAAGCTCGGCTTCAAGGTCTTGCGCTTCTCGATCGGTTTCGGCCGGCCGCTGCTCTCGTGGCGCGGCGGTCCGCCCGATCACATCGAGTATTGGCTGTCGGCCATCCCGCTCGGCGGCTACGTGAAGATGCTCGATGAGCACGAGGGCCCCGTGGGTTCCGAGGAGCGCCACCGCGCGTTCCATCAGCGCCCCGTTTGGCAGCGCGTTGCGGTGCTCTTGGCCGGCCCCGGCTTCAACTTCCTGTTCGCGATCCTCGCGTACTGGCTCATGTTCGTCACCGGTGTAGAGACGCTGAAGCCCATCGTCGGCGCCGTCGAGCCGGATTCGGTCGCGGCGCGCGCGGGGCTTCTGTCCGGCGACGAGGTTCAGGCCATCGGCGGACGGCCCACGGTGACGTGGGAGAACGGCATGGTGCAGCTGTTCGACGAGCTGCTCGATGACGGCCGCATCGATCTCACGGTGCGCGGGCAAGACGGCGCCACGCGTTCTCTGGAGCTCGACGTCCGCGGCCGCGCGCAGGAGCTCACGGAGCCTGCCGTGCTGTTCACCGGGCTCGGATTCCGGCCCGGTCAACCCGCCGTGGTGGGTGCGGTAGTCGACGATTCGCCTGCGGAGCGCGCTGGGCTCCAGCCTGGAGACCTGGTGATTAGCGGCAACGGGCAGCCGATCCAAGGCTTTGCTCAGTGGGTGGAATTTCTACAGGGCCGAGCCGGCGAAACCGTGGAGCTCACCGTCGCGCGCGGCGGGCGCGAGCTGGCACTCACGGCCACGCTCGATTCCGTGGAGGAAAACGGCCAAATCGTCGGCCGCATCGGCGTCGAGTCGCTGAACGTCTTCACGTTGCAGCGTTACGGCGTCGCCGAGTCGCTGCCGCGCGCCGCGACCCGGACATGGGAT
>CAMPKU010000173.1 GCA_946887385.1 uncultured Gammaproteobacteria bacterium | reverse complement strand
GGGCCGCCTGGCGCGACACACCGAGCAATCGGCCTAGATCCGAAAACGTAGGAGCCCCACCGCAACGTTCGATGGCTCGCACGAGCCGCCAGCGCGCCGCGAGATGCAGTGCGGGCTCGCCGTCGTACCCGCGCGCTTCCTGAAGGGCATCCGCCGCCATGACGATTTCGTGCAGGAATGCCGTCGCCTCGACGTGGAAGTCGTGAAACGGCGGCCGGCGGGGGCGACTTCGCGGTTGCGCTTGGAAGCCGGCTCGAGCTGCGGCTCGAGCTTGGGCTTGCGCATGACCTTGGGCTTCGGCTATCGCTGCGGCCAGGATCTCCGCTCGGGTTTGCGGGGGCTTTTTTGGCGGGGGCTTTTTTGAATGTTCGGTCATAGCAGACACTTCCGTGTGAGCGTTGAGCCGCTCCGCCCCACGCGCCGAGCGGCGCGACGCGCAGCGCGAGCTTTTCGCCTTGCCGCACTCGAAGGGAGCCTGTGCTTCATATAGTCCCCCGCGGCGATCGACAATGCGCTTAACAAAACTGGCCGGATTGACAAGTAACTTTCGAGCTTCGGAGGCCTCGATCGGGAGTTCTGCCTAGCGATTGAACACCTTGTCGACGCGGCGCATTTCGACAAGCGACTTTACGATCGCTGGAGAGGGATACATACGCGCCTCGCCTCGGCCGGGAAGTGCCGCGCGGAATCGCGCGCGAGGCCGCGGAGCCGGAGCGGGCCGCGCTCGGCTGGGCCGGGCGCCGGGGAGCCGCAGCCGCAGCCAGAGCCGCAGCGCGCGCCGAAGCTGTGGTAGCAATCGCCGGTGCGAAAGCGCGGCCCGGCGCAGGCACGCGCTGCCGGGCCGCTGATGTCAGCGGCCCGGCAGGATTGTTAGCTGAGGAGCCTTAGCGGGCAGTGGTTGGGCACGGCATCGGCGACGGCGGCGGGGCCACGGTCGCCGGATCCCAGTGCTCGTCGGCTTTGCCGTCGACGAAGCGCCAGGTGTCGAACCAGGTCGTCGAGTAGCACTGGCCGGGGCGGCGTGGGTCGACGTAATTGCGCGGCCAGATCACAGTGACGAGGTCGTCCTCGGCCGTCACGGCCACGATCTCGGTCGTGAGCGGGCCGCACTGATCGATGCGCGGCTGTTCCATCACTTGCGTGAAGAAGAACACCACGCCTTCGCGGCCGGAGTTGGCGTTCGGGTTGTGCTGGATGTAGCGGTCCGTGAGCCATTCGCCGGACCGGTCCCATTGGCCGCACTGCAGAAGCTCACGCATGATGTGCAGGGTGGCTTGCTTGTTGCGATTCAGCACCGGATCGGTATCCGTGAACAGCGACTCGGGATTCGCCACGCCGACGACCGGCGCGCTCATCGGCACTTCTTGCGCGGGCTGGGCCGAGGCCGAGCCGACGGCCAGAACGGAACCGAGCGCCAAACCAAACATACTCGTTGTCACTTTCATCTGAGAGCTCCGCCGTTGTTCGTGGCAAGAATGATCGGCCGTTACTGACTTGCGAGTCAACAAACGCGTCCGGCTACTCGAAGTCGAACTGCACGTCCTCGGGGATCGTAAAGTCGTAGCCCTTCGTGAAGCCGATCCAGCGGCCGAAAACGATCACGGCCAGCCAAAGAACGATGGACAACGCCCCGGCGAGGCGCGCCCCGGCCGGCGGCGTCACGCCTTTGTCCCAGTTCGGGGCCGTGCGCGCCGTCATGCGCTCGAAGATGAACATGTTGATGCCGGCGAGCACGATGGTGAGCATCTTGAGCCAGAACGCCGTGTTGCGGGAATAGGTGACGGCGTTGACCATGAACAGCAGCACGCCCGTAACGGCTGCGACGCCAAACGCGCCCCACGTCCAGCGCAATAGCTCGTCGTGCATGCGCATGAACGAGCGCTGCACGTTCGGGATGCCCAGCAAACGCAAATCGACGAGAAAGATGGTGCCGAACACGGTCACGATCGAAATCACGTGGAGCGCATTGATGATCGCGACCGCTTTCAGCGACGTGCGCATCCATTCGCTCAAGGCCGAGTTTTGGGCCGCGTCGACAAGGAAGGTCAGATCCACGTGGAGTCCTTTGCGGCCGTCGACGCCATCAGGCGAGGTGCCACGATTCCCAGATCTCGACGTCGTACGCGATCCAGCGGCCGAGGAAGATGATCGCAACCCACAGCAAGATGGTGGCGACCGCGACGACGCGCGCGCCGGCCGACGCGACGCGGTCAGCGTCTGCTGCGTTCGCGGCGTTCGCGGCGTTCGCCGTCGCGGCAGCGCGCACCGCGCGGCCGAACACCAGTGCGCTCGTCACGCCGATCGCGAGCAGCGACATCTTGAGCCAGAACGACAGCGCCGTGACCTGCCGCACGGGCTCGCCGATCGCGAGCACCAAGCCCGTGGCGGCCATCACGGCGAGCGCCCACCAGAACCAGGGCGCGAATCTCCGCCAAACGGCGACGAGCGGTTCGTCCGCTCGCAGGTACCCGAGCACGCGCAGGGTCACGTTCAGCATGGAGACGAACACGATGCCGATCATCGTGATGTGGATCGTCTGCAATAGCGGCGTGAGCCACAGCCGCGACTGGATCGCAACGCTCAGTGGAGTGGACCCCAACCACTCCGCGAACTCGAACACGCGGGACCGCTCGGCTTAGTTGCGGCGCACAGAGCCGTCTGCGTTGCGTGGCACGCCGTCGTCGCCGCCGATCTGAATGTGACCCTCGACCGAGTCGCAGTGCTTGCCGGCCGCAGGCGGCTGAAACTGTTTGCGGCCGCCGGCCTGAGCGGGCGCCTTCTCCGGACACTTGTACAACGCGCCTTCGCGCGCGCCCGCAGGATCACCGCTGCGCAACGGATGCAGCGACACGGTGAACACGGTGCCGGCCGGGAACTCGCTCACCGAGATGCCCTGTTGGGCCGACGCGGCGGAGCCCGCCATTTCGACGGCCCAAACAACGGGGTCGCCCTTTTCGTCGCGCACGACGTTCTTTCGCTCTTCGTTCATGGGCGCGAAGAAGATCTGGAGGTGGTTCGCGTCGGGATTCACACGCGTGACGACGCCCGTGAAGGTCTTCGTCTGGCTCGCATCGAAAATCGAGAACGAGTGGTGGGCGAAGACCGGAACGGCCGCAACCGCGAGTGTGGCAGCAATTACGCCGCCGAGAATGCGCTTGTTCGTCATAACGAGAGACTCCTCCGTCTCATAGTAGCGTCAATAATGAATGCCGGCAGCTTAATCGAAGCTGAAGATGTCCTCGTCTTCAGGCTTCTCCATGTCCTTTTCCCAGTACTCTTCCCAGATCTGGGCCCACGGACGGCCGTACATATCAGGCACCTTGTACTCGATCACGGTTCCCGGCGAAACGGGCGTGGAGCGCCCCTCGATCGGGAAGATCGTCTGCACGCAATCGATAAAAACGTAAGGGTCGCCCTGCTCGAAACCGCTCGTCTTCACGTGGTTGCGGATGATGCGCACGGGCTCGACGAGCGCCTCCGGGTCGTAAAAGATCGCCTCGTGGTTGAAGCCGAGAAACTTGCCGTCCGCGTCGCGATTCGGCGTGTAGATCTCGATCGTCTGCATCTTGTTCGAGTACTCGAACGCGCCGTGCACCGCCCAGCCCTGGATGTTCGACGTCCACGTGATCATCGTGTCGCCGTCCCAGAAACCGATGGTCTCGCCGTACCAGCGCGGCACGTCCGCGCCTAGGCGCGGCACGGTGCCGTCGAGCTTGAACTCGCGGCCGACATGAACCGTGGTGAGGAAGTTGCGCGCCACGCCCGTTACGATTTGCATCACCGACGGCGCAGCAATGATGTGCCATTCCCAAACGGCAAACTCGTGCCAGCGGCGCATGAACCCTTCCGGCCAGCAATACTGCGACGGCCACTGCGGCGCGTTCGTGTTGGCCTGGTGATAGGCCTCTTGCACCATGCGCTGCTGATACTCCGGCGTAAGCAGCGAAAGGATCGTCGGCGTCTGGTTGTGCCGCATGCGGTACCAGTACGACTGCGGGTTCGTGCCCTTGTCGCGGCCGGTCCAATCGGCCTGCGCGTCGGTGGTATTGCCGGGATGCGCGTAACGGCCCGTCCATTCCGCGAGCTGCTCGGCCGTGGGACTCTGGTTCGCGCCGCCGCGCTTCGTGGTCTCGGCGAGCAGCGCCTCGTAATGCTCCTGCGCCGTCTTGAACGGATACGGGCTCACGATGGCTTCGCGCGGATAGTCGCGATCGCAGAGGCCCCAGGCACCCGTGGCCGGCGGATTGTCGCCCGCGACCGCGGAGCCGTTCGCCCCGCGCATCTCCTCGAGCGCAACGGGGCTGTTGCAGCGGAAGTAGCGCTGGTCGGTCCACAGCTCGCGATCTTGGTAGAAGTCCTTGGATGTAAACAGATCGACGGGCAGCGGCTCGACGCCGGGCGGCACGGCGCCGTTGCGCGCGGCGCCGATGAAGTTGCTCTCGTCGCGGATCGGCCCGTTCGGCCCGAATTGGACCGGAATCGTGGCGCCCGTAAGGTCGTATTCGCGCAGGTCCGCGGCGAGCGGCCAGGCACGGCCCACGCTCTTGAAACCGGGGTCGGCAATCTGCTGGCCGGCCACGGTCCCCGTCAGGAACGTAGCCACCGCGAAAACAGCCGATTTTTGAAGGCCCTTACGCATCTGATCCCCCAATCACATTCGCGAATCTTAATTTGAAAGCCCGGGCGAGGGCGAGCCGGAGCGACTTAAGAAACCCCTTGCGGAATTCCGCAGCTTGCGTGCGGTTCTGTAAAGTATTAAGGGGGTTGTGCTACTGCCAGCCGCCGTTGCGCAGCTCGATCGGCAGGATCTTCATGAACGCCTCGACGGCGTGAATCTGGCCGTCGTACACCTTGAACGCTTCCCACACCGTGAGCTGGTCGCCGCCGCTCTCGCTCACACCCCAGGCCATGCGCAGCCAGACGATCCCTAGGCGCTCGTCGACGCCGATCATGCGCGTCTGAACGTCGCCGAGGCGGTTGAAGATCGCGAGCGACTGCGTGGCGATGTCCTGGCAGCCCGCCGAGAACGTGCAGTCCGGCCCCGCCATGGTCTGTCCGTTCTCATAACGATAGGCGTTCGGCGCGAACGGCGCGCCGACGTCGCTGAACGTGGTGGCGGCATTCAGGCCTTGCGGATAGTGCAGGGCCGCCGCGATCGCGTCCTCGCGCGAGGCGAGCTGTTCGGGCCGCGGCGCGTAGCTCATCTCTTCGCTAGGCGTGGTGAGGCCGTCGATATTGAAAATGAGTCCGTCCTCGCGGCTGCGCGTGGCGACGGTCTCGATCTCCGCGATTTGGTCGTCGACGACCTTCAGGCGCACCACGAGCAGCACCGGCGCACCCACCTCTTCCACGACGACGTGCGTGCCTGCCATGCCCGCGCGCTCGTCGAGAAAGTCCTGGCGGTAGCCGCGCAGGCGCGTGACGGTGTTGATGAGGCCCACGCGGTCGAGCGGCTTCTCGACGGCGTCTTCCGTGACACGCACGTTGGCCGCCAGCGGCAGCTTGCTCGTGTCGTGGTTCACGAGCGCGTACAGGAACGTGGTCAGCGTGCTGCGCAGGCATTCGCGATCGCAAGCCGCGCGCGCCTGCGGCGCCGCAAGCGTGCCGAGCAGAACAACACACAGCGACGCGATCGCTTTCGCGGGAACGGGCTTCATCGACAGTCTCCGGGCGGGTGGCTCGTGGCCTCAATTCTCGCGGAGCGCGGCCGTCACGTCGATGCGTGCCGCCCGGCGCGCGGGCACGTACGACGCCAGCATCGTCACGGCCAGCATCGTGAGCGGCACGACGACCAGCACCCACGGATCGAGCGCGCTCGTTTCGTAGAGCTGGCTTGCCAACACTTGCCGCAGCGCGATCGCCGCGGCTATTCCGACCACCACGCCAATGCCAGCGAGCTGCAACGCGCGCCTGACGAACATCTTGAGCAAGTTGCCGCGCTCGGCGCCGAACGCGGACCGCACCGCAATCGCGTTGAAACGCTGGTTCACCGAGAACGAGATGAGGCCATACGTGCCGACGGCGGCGAGCGTCAGCGATACCAGGCCGAACACGACGAGCACGAGCATGCCGAGGCGCTGCCGCGCGAGTGAGGCGGCGACGATGTCCGTGTACACGGCGAACACGGCCGGAATCGTGGCGTCCATGGCCGCGAGCTCGCGGCGAATCGCTGGAATCAGCGCGGCGGGATCGTCGGTGGCCGCACGAACCATCACCGCCATCTTGCGCATGGTGATCTGCTCGTGCGGGATGTAGACCGCGGGCTCCACGGCGTCCTCGAGGTTGGCCTGCTTGATGTCGGGAATCACGCCGACGATCTCGGCGTCCATGATGGTCGACTCGCCGAGCTGGCCGAATCCCGGCGAGCCTGGGGCCGGGGCGCGTACGCTCCCGCCGATACGCCGGCCGATCGGGCTCTCGCCGTCGAGATATCTCTGCGCGTACGTTTGATTGACCACGGCCACGCCCGCCCCGCCGCGCCGATCGGTGGACTCGAGCAACCGGCCGGCGATCGGACGAATGCCGAGTGTGGTGAAGAACTCCGGCGAGACTTGGTTGCCGTAGGCGAGCTGATCGGGGACCGGCAGATCGCTGCCGATCACGGGATAAACACCGAGAACGACGGGGAAGAGCCCCTGGTTCAGCGGCGCCACGGACGTCGCGCCTGCTGCGGCGACGCCGGGCAACGCTTCGATGCGACGAATGAGCTCCTGGTAGAACTGCGCCACACCCAGCATCCCGGTGCCGTCATAAACGACGCGTTGCTGTTGCTGATCGGGGCGCATGTTGCGCACGTCGATGCGGCCCGTAACGTTCAGCACGAGCGTGACCATGCGGCGCGGATCGAAGCCCGGATCCGACGAGGCGAGCTGCGAATAGCTGCGCACGAGCAACCCCGCGCCGATCACGAGCACCACGGCCAACGCGATCTCGGCGATCACGAGCGTACCGAAAATGCGATTGCGTCCCGGCGCGATGGCGGCCGATCGACCGCCCGTGTTGATCAGCGCACTCAAGTCGCCGCGCGACACCCGCAGCGCCGGCGCAAACCCGACGATGAACGCGACGAGCAGGACGCAGGCGGCCGCGAACAAGAACACGTTCCCGTCGATCGACAACGTGCCGAATCGCGGCAGGTCCGCAGGACCGATGGCCTGCAGGATTTGGATCGCACCCATGGCCAGGCCCAAGCCGAGAATGCCGCCGAAACTGCACAGGATGAAGCTCTCCGTCATGAGCTGACGGAAGACGCGCCAGCGGCGCGCACCGAGCGCCTCGCGCAGCGCGAATTCGCTTTGCCGCACCACGCCGCGCGCGAGCAGCAAGTTCGCCACATTGATGCAGGCGATCAACAGCAGCACCGCCGTCGCGCCGGACACGATCCACAACGTGGATTCCAGGTCGCCGACGACTTCCTCGAGCAACGGTTGCGAGACGAACTCGAGCGGCCGGCCGTCGGGCCATTTGAACGTCTCGCCCAGCCGGCCCGCGAAGACGTCGAGCTCCGCTTGAACCTGCGCTGCGGGGACGCCGGGATTGGCGCGCACGTAGCCCGGCATATTGAGGAGCGGCAACGGGCCGTTCATCCCCGCATCCTGCCCCGTGAAAATCTTCGTCCACATGGCCGTGCCGATGGGAAACTCGAAACCCTCGTTCGCCACGCCGATGACGGTTAGCGGACCGCTGCCGACGTTGATCGACTTATCGATGATGTCGGGATCGGAGCCGAACACGTCTCGCCACGTTTGATAGCTCAAGACCGTATTGCGGAAATTGTCGCCGGGCTCGAAGGAGCGCCCGAGCAGCACCGGCTCCGTGAAGACTTTGAAGAACTCCTCCGACGTGCGGAACTCGTTGACGGCGAACGCCGTGCCGTCCGAGTTGACCACGGACTGCTCGAAGGAATAGCCGTAGAACGCCGACTGAATCGCCTGGCCCTCCTCGGCCATCGGGTCGATGTGCGGCGGGCCCGTCGTGCCGCGCGGCAGACCCGCGGGGTCCACGGTGTAGACGCGGTAAATATCGCCGGAGTCGCGGTAGTCGAGCGGCTGCAGCAGCACCGCATCCACGACGCTGAAGATGACCGTGCTCGCGGCGATGCCGAGCGCCAGGGTGACGATCGCAGTGCTCGTGAAGGCGAGATTCTTGGTGAGCACACGCCGCGTGAATTTCAGGTCGCGGCTGAGCGTGTCGAGCCATCCAGACGTGAGCATCGTCATGCAGCCTCCCCGGAGCTGGTGTCGACCCGCGCCTTGCGCGCGGGCCGCAGCAGCCGGCCTACCCTACGCCTGGTTCATCTCGGACGCTAGACCGTGCCGCATTCGGCACTCCCGTCGCACGTTCCAGCCGCCCGCGAACCGCCCGGGACACCCGATTCGCTTTCATCTTGGACGGTTGAAAATGCTTACCCCCTACGTATATCATCAGCCCATGAAATTGCCGCAAGAAATTCGCAAGCGCTTCGCTCGCTACGGCCGCCAGGGAGGCAAAACCCGCGCGCTTCGCGTGAGCGCCGAGGGGCGACGTGCGATCGCTCAACGTGCCGCTTCTGCACGCTGGATTCGACAACGCTTCGGGGCTCCCACCTTTACGTCACTGGGTCTGCCAGGCGGCGACATTGTCGACACCGGCCTTGCTCACCTTGTGGATGGAACCGTCAGCCCGGAGAGCTTGGCGGTGTCGCTGGCCGCACCGCGGCTTCGGCGCGAGGGCGTGCCCATGTCCATCGGCTCGGTGCAAAGGGATGCCGAAGATCGCCTGTACGACCTGCTGTCTGCGTCGGCTGGAGATCTCGCACACGCTCGTTACGCCGCTTATTTGGAACAGATCGTGTCGTTTGCTGACGCGTGTTCCCTCGTGAGGCTGCGGCAAACATCCAGTGCGAGATAGGCTCACCCGTGAATCCATGCAGGCTCTCATGCGAGAGCTTGCGCGCTCGGCCAAACGCGAGCAGAGCTATCGGGTGTACTTGGTCGGCGGCGGCACGGCAGTGCTTGAAGGTTGGCGGGAATCGTCCATCGATGCCGACCTCTATGCGACGCAAGACGACATCTTTCGCGACGTGCAGGCCATCAAGGAACGCCTGCGGCTAAACATCGAGCTCGTCAGACCCGAGGACTTCGTGCCGCCCCTCGCGGGCAGCGAAGGTCGCCACGTGTTCATCGAAACCGTGGGCCGCGTGACCTTCTATCACTACGATCCGTACGTGCAGCTCCTGTCCAAGGTCGTACGAGGGTTCGCACGCGACTTGACCGATGCCAAAGCCCTCGTCACGAGCGGAATGGTGCAACCGGATCGCTTCAGGCAACTCGTGGAGGACATTCCGGAATCCGTGTACTCGAAATACCCTAGGCTTTCTCCGCAAGCGGTCCGGGCGGCCGTCGAGGATTTCCTTTCCGGCTTGAGCGGTTAGGGTCGGTCGACATGGATAACTTGTGCCGGTAGCCGGGAGGCTCGTCGGCAACGCGACCGCTATTCGTGGGAGTCGGCCGGGTTGCGTCTAATCGGCGCGCAGCGCAATCATCGGATCGACACGCGTGGCGCGCCGCGCCGGCAGCCAGCTCGCGCCGAGCGCTACGAGCACGAGCAATCCGACGACGCCGACGAACGTTGCCGGATCGCGCGGCGCGACACCGTATAGCAGGCCCGCCGTAAGCTGCGTCGCGGCGAGTGCGCCGATCACGCCGACTACAACGCCGACGAACGCCGGCGCAAGTCCACGAGCCCTACGACAGCGAAAGCGATTAGTAGCGCCATGTTGAACCGCGGCGCATCGATCGAGTTTGCGAGCGCCGTCTCCGTTAGCAGCACATTCGCTATCGCGATCTCGGGATCGAGGTCGCGCACAGCGG
>CAMPKU010000172.1 GCA_946887385.1 uncultured Gammaproteobacteria bacterium | reverse complement strand
GCGGGCGGCTTCGTGCTCGTACGCTCGCGCCAGCTCCTCGAGATACTGCGGCGGGAACTGGCCGGGCTGGTGCTGCGAGACGACCTGAAAGAGATCCTTGAAGAGATCCCAGTACTTGAGCTTGTTGGCGGCGGCGAGCAGCGAGTGGCCGCGGCCGATCTTGCTCTCGAGCTCTTCCGGATCCAGGCGATTCACGTAATCGACGACGGCCACGCGCATAGCGGCGAGCAGGTGCTGCTGGTGCTGCTTGATGTCGCCAAACGTCTCGCGAACGGCATCCACGGCCGAAAGGTACTCGCTAGAGTCGCGGAAGAAGAGGTGGTTCAGCGCTTCCTCCACGCTCGCCGAAAACTTCAGCGGGTTGTTGTTCTGCGCCTGAATCGTCGTCGTCGGCACGCGTAAGAGGTTCTTCTGCTCCGCGCGCAGATGCAGATTTTCGCTCACGCCGAGCACCACCTCGCGCATGAGCTGCCCCAGCCGGTGCAGCACCTGGTCGGTCTGCCGCTCATCGAGCCGCTGCGGCTGCAAGCCGGCGCCGCGGAAGAACGCGTCGAGGCTCGTGGTAGGCAACGCGGACGGCGGCGGCGAAGGCGCGTGCGACGGCTTCACGGCCGGCGCCGCGGCTTGCGGTTTCACCGCGGGTGGGGCTACCGGCGGTTTGGGCACAGGCGCCGGCGGCACTGGCCGCTGCGCGATGCGCGCGGCGGCGCTCACGGGCGGCGGCTCGACGGGTTTCTGAGCCGCTCTGGCCGGCGGCGTGGGCGGCTCACGCCCGGGCGCAGGCGTGACGGGCGGGGTCGCCTGCGGCTTCGTTCGAGCAAAGTCGTCCTCGAGCCTTAAGCTCGCCGCGTTGGCTTTCGTCACGCGCTGCATCTGACCGATCTCGGCTTCCTCGCTGATCATCATTTCGATGCCGACGGCCGTGATCTCGTGCGGCGCGATCATGTCGGCGCGCGTGGGGTCCGGCGGCGGCACGCGCTGCGCTTTTGCTACCGGATCCTCGTGCCGATCGTTGGCGAGCGTTTCGCGCGTGTCGTCCTCGTCGGCGATCTCCACGCTCATCTCGTACTCGCCGATGCGAATGCGATCGCCCGTGAACAGCCGCTGCGGATTGCCGCGGCCCACGGGCTGCTCGGCGTCGTTGACGTAGACGCCGTTCGTGGAGGTGTCGACCACGTAGTAGCTGCCGGAGCGGTAGTCGATGCTCGCGTGGCGGCTGGAGAGGTAGCGCTGGCCGTCGGGCAACACCCAGTCGCTTTCGAGGGAGCGGCCGATCGTGCCGCCGGTTTGCCCGAACTCCATGGAGGCTCGTTCGCCCAAGCCTTGGCGGTGGCGGCTGATGATCTGCAGGCGTAACGCCATATCGTTCCCTGATGTGGGGGCGCTCGCGCCCGTGCCGATTTCCGTATCTTCCCCCGCGCGCGAGTGTAGCCCGCGAGGCCCGCAAACCCGCAGCGCAGCGCGCGATTACTGTGACTCGGCTCTCAGAAAGTCCGTGCTAAGCTCCGCTTGCCCAATGGGACGGACAGCATGGCAGCGAAGCCGATCTACCGCGTCGTTTTTCTTAATCAAGGCAAGGTCTACGAGGTTTACGCGCGCCGCGTGAGCCAAACGGGGGCCTTGTTCGGCTTCGTCGAGATCGAGGAGCTTGTGTTCGACGCACGCAAGGGCGTCGTGGTCGATCCCGCGGAAGAGCGGCTGCGCATCGAGTTCGATGGCGTGAAGCGGACCTATCTGCCCATGCACTACGTGCTCAGGATCGACGAAGTGGACAAGCAGGGCGTGAGCAAGATCACGAACGCCGAGGGCGGCAACGTTACGCAGTTCCCCATGCCCGTGTATACGCCGCAGAAGGGCGGGCCCACGGAACGCTAGCGAGAGCATGACGCTACGCTTCATCTCGCTCGGCAGCGGTAGCCGCGGCAATGCATCCCTCGTCGAGTTCGGCTCCACGCTGCTGATGATCGACTGCGGTTTGCCGGCGAAGGTGGTCGAAGAGCGCCTTCAGGCCGTCGACCGCCGGCCCCGCGACGTGACCGCGATTCTGGTCACGCACGAGCATTCGGACCACGCGCACGGCGTTGCCACGTTCGCGAAGCGGCACAACACCCCCGTGTGGATGACGCCCGGCACGGCGAGCGCGCTGCCGACGATCACGCGCGTGCACCACTTGAGCTGTCATCGCCCGCTCACGTTCGGCGGCATCGACGTGCAGCCGTATCCCGTGCCGCATGACGCACGCGAGCCGTGCCAGTACACGTTCGCCGCAGGCGGCCGCCGCCTCGGAATGCTGACGGATGCGGGCTACGTTACGCCGCACATGGTGGCGCGGCTCGTGGAGTGCGATGCGCTCGCGCTCGAGTGCAATCACGATCTCGAGTCGCTCGAGCGCGGCCCGTACCCCGACTCGCTGAAGGCCCGCGTGGCGTCGCGGTTCGGGCATCTCAACAATCGTCAGACCACCGAGCTGCTGCTCGGGCTGGATACCGCGCGCGTGCAATGGGTGCTCGGGCTGCACTTGAGCGAGCGCAACAATTCGCCGGAGCACGTGCGCACCGCGCTCAAGCCCGCGCTCGACCAAGCACGGTATCCGCTGCACCTGGCCACGCAAGACGCGCCCACGGCGTGGTTCGCCGTCGAGTAGCGGCTGGCGAGCCGCGCGGGCGGGAGAGTAGAATTGCTCGTGCCCTTGCCGCACGTGCGATGAACCCATGACGATGTTGACGCTGGCTGGCCCGCCGGCCGCGACGGCGTTCCGCCTTCAAAAGCTTCGCGACGCGCTCGGCGCGCTCGTTCCCGCGATCTCCGACGTGGGCGTGCGTTTCGAGCACTTCGTAAACCTCGAGCGGCCGCTCGCGGACGCCGAGCAGCGCGTGCTCGCCGCGCTGCTCAGCTATGGCGGCGGCCCGGCGCCTGCTGCCACAGGCCGGCAGCGGCTCTTTGTGATGCCGCGGCTCGGCACGATCTCGCCCTGGGCGTCGAAGGCCACGGACATTGCGAAGCTGTGCTCGCTGCCGGTGCGCCGAATCGAGCGGGGCCGCGTGGTGGAGCTCGAGGTGCGCTCGGTGCTCACCGACACCGAGCGCCACCGCATTGCGCCGCTGCTGCACGACCGCATGATCGAGACGCTGCTCACGGAGCCGCCGAAGCAAGAGCTGGTGTTCGCCGAGCATCAGGCGCGGCCGGCCCGCAGCGTCGACGTGCTCGCGGGCGGCCGCGGCGCGCTCGCGCGCGCCAACGTGGAGCTTGGTCTCGCGTTGTCGGACGACGAGATCGCCTATCTCGCGGCGCAGTTCGCGGCGCTGAAGCGCAACCCCACGGACGTCGAGCTCATGATGTTCGCGCAAGCGAACTCCGAGCACTGTCGCCACAAGATCTTCAACGCGGACTGGCTCATCGACGGCCAGCGCGCGCCGAAGAGCTTGTTCGCGATGATCCGCAACACCCATGCCCGCTCGCCGCAGGGCGTGCTGTCGGCCTACAAGGACAACGCGGCCGTGGTGGAAGGTGCGCCCGCGCGCTGGTTCTGGCCGGATCCGCAGACGCACGTCTACGGCTACACGGAAGAGCCGGCCCACCTCGTCATGAAGGTGGAGACGCACAACCATCCCACGGCGATCTCGCCGTTTCCGGGCGCCGCTACGGGCTCCGGAGGCGAGATTCGCGACGAAGGCGCGACGGGCCGCGGCGCAAAACCCAAAGCCGGCCTCGTCGGTTTCACGGTGTCGCATCTCGAGGTGCCGGGTTGGCGCCAGCCGTGGGAGCGCCTGTCGCCGGGCAAACCGAACCGTATCGCGTCGGCGTTGTCGATCATGCTCGAAGGCCCGATCGGCGCGGCCAGCTTCAACAACGAGTTCGGCCGCCCGAATCTCGCCGGTTACTTCCGCACCAGCTTGCTCGAGGCGAACGGCGTTTGGCGCGGCTATCACAAGCCCATCATGATCGCGGGCGGCTTGGGCAACGTGCGCGCCACGAACGTGGAGAAAGCCAAGCCCGGGCCCGGCGCCAAGCTCGTCGTGCTCGGCGGCCCCGCCATGCTGATCGGTCTCGGCGGCGGCGCGGCGTCGTCGCAGGGCAGCGGTACCGGCGAAGCCGATCTCGACTTCGCCTCGGTGCAGCGCGGTAACGCCGAGATGCAGCGCCGCGCGCAGGAAGTCATCGACGCGTGCTGGGCGCTGGGCGATTCGAATCCGATCGCGGCCATCCACGACGTCGGCGCGGGCGGCCTCTCGAACGCCGTGCCCGAGATCGTCGATCACAGCGACTGCGGCGCCGAGCTCGAGCTGCGCGCCATTCCCAGCGACGAGCCTGGGATGAGCCCGATGGAGCTGTGGAGCAACGAATCGCAAGAGCGCTACATGCTCACCATCGAAGCGCGCGACGTGGAGCGCTTTGCCGCCATCTGCGAACGGGAACGCGCGCCGTACGCCGTGATCGGCGAGCTCACGGCGCAGCGCGAGCTCGTGGTGCGCGATTCGCACCTGGGCGGCGCGCCCGTCGCGATGCCGATGGAAGTGCTGTTCGGTAAGCCGCCGAAGATCACGCGGCACGCCGCGAGCTATGCCTTCAAGGCGCCGGACTGGCAGCGCGATCGCTTGAGCCTCTCGGCCGCCGTCGACCGCGTGCTCGCGTTTCCGGCCGTGGCCGACAAGTCGTTCTTGATTCATATCGGCGACCGCACGGTGGGTGGTCTCGTGGCACGCGATCAGCTCGTCGGGCCGTGGCAAGTGCCCGTCAGCGACGTGGCCGTCACGGCCGCGGCATACGAGGGTTACACGGGCGAGGCGCTGGCCATGGGCGAGCGCACGCCGGTCGCGATCTACCACGGGCCGGCCTCGGCGCGCCTCGCCGTTGCCGAGGCCGTGCTGAACATTGCTGCCGCCGACGTCGAATCGCTCGGCGACATCCGGCTGTCGGCCAACTGGATGGCCGCAGCCGGGCACGGCGCCGACGACTTCGCGCTGTATGCGATGGTGCGCGCCGTCGGCGAGGAGCTGTGCCCGGCGCTGGGGCTTGCCGTGCCCGTGGGCAAGGACTCCTTATCTATGCGCACGGCGTGGTACGACAACGGGCGCGAGCGCGCCGTCACGTCGCCCGTGTCGCTGATCGTGTCCGCGTTCGCGCCGGTGGCCGACATTCGCCGCACGCTCACGCCGCAGCTCGCACGCGACGTGGAATCGGTGCTCGTGTTCGTGGACCTTGCCGGCGGCGCGGAGCGGCTCGGCGGCTCGTGCCTCGCGCAGACGTTCGGCCAGTACGGCGGCGCGCCGCCCGACGTCGACGATCCGCAACTTTTGCAGCGCTGGTTCGCGGTGCAGCGCGAGCTGCGAGCCGCGGGCTTGGTGCTTGCGTATCACGATCGCTCCGACGGCGGGCTGTTCAGCACGCTCGTCGAGATGGCGTTCGCGGGCAACGTGGGCCTCGACGTGGAGCTTCCGGACAGCGCCGCCGACGCGCTGGCGTATCTGTTCAACGAAGAGCTCGGCGTGGTCATCCAAGTGCCGGCCGCCGGGCTTGAGCGCGTGGCCGAGTTGCTCGCGGCGGAGAAGCTGCCGCACCACGCGATCGCCCGGATCGCCCCTCACGCCGACGTTGCCGTGCGGCGCGCCGGCGCGGAGCTCTATCGCGCGCCGCGCGTGGAGCTGCGCCGCAAATGGTCGGAGCTGAGCTTTCGGCTGCAAGCGCTGCGCGACGATCCCGAGTGCGCGCGCGAAGCGTTCGACGCCGTGCTGAACGCCGAGGATCCCGGCTTGAACGCCAAGCTCGCGTTTCCGTTGCCGAGCGAGCGGCGCGCCGCCGCGCGCGCCGGCCGGCCGAAGGTGGCCGTGCTCCGCGAGCAAGGTGTGAACGGCCACCGCGAGATGGCCGCCACGCTCGACCGCGCCGGCTTCGAGGTGCACGACGTGCACATGACGGACCTCTTGGCGGGCAGAAAGAGCCTCGAGGACTACCGCGGCATCATCGCCTGCGGCGGCTTCTCGTACGGCGATGTGCTCGGCGCCGGCGAAGGCTGGGCCAAAACCATTCTCTATCACGATCGCGCGCGGCCGATGTTCGAGAACTTTTTCGCGCGCAGCGACGCGTTCGCGCTCGGCGTGTGCAACGGCTGCCAGATGCTCGCGGCGCTGAAAGAGCTCATCCCCGGCACGCAGAGCTGGCCGAAGTTTTTGCGCAACCGGTCGGACCAGTTCGAGGCGCGCCTCACGCTCGTCGAGATCGTGCCGAGCCCGTCCGTGCTGCTCGCGGGGATGGCCGGCTCGCGAATTCCGATCGTGGTGTCGCACGGCGAAGGGCGCGCGGCGTTCGCGGCGCCCGCCGATCTCGCCGAATGCGATTCGCGTCTCACGGCGCTGCGCTTCGTCGCGAACGATGGCGCGGTTGCCGAGCGTTACCCCGCGAACCCGAACGGCTCGCCGCGCGGCATCGCGGGGCTCGTGAACGCCGACGGCCGCGTGACGATCATGATGCCGCATCCGGAGCGCGTGTTCCGCACCGTGCAGCTCTCGTGGCATCCGCCCGAATGGGGCGAGTGCTCGCCGTGGCAGCGCCTGTTCGACAACGCGCGCGCCTGGGTGGGATAGCGGATCCCAGGCATTTCGCGTTCGCGCGCTGTAAGAAAAGCTTCCTCCCGAAGACTATAACGCCAAGGCCAGAAAAACCTGGCCGAGCGTTCCAACCCAATCTGGAGGATAGGCAATGAGTGAGACGGCCGTCATACCCGTAGACGAACAAGAGGCGCTCGAGTACGTGGCGCGCATCAAGGGTTTCTACATGCACGCGTTCATGTTCGCGGTCTTCGCGATCGTGTTTCTCGGCACGTTCGGCATTGCGTTCGGCTTCGAGCGGCCGCCGGTGTCGTTCTTGCCGTTCGCGTTTGCAGGCTGGGCCATCGGCGTGGTGATCCACGGTCTGCACGCCTATGAGGTGATCGGCTTCCTCGGCCCCAATTGGGAGCGGCGGCTGATCGAGCGCCGCTTGGGCCGCAAAGCGAGCTGAGCCCGACAGGCTTTCGGCGTCGCGAGGCTAGAGACTTAGTTGCTCTCGTACCGCATCGTTGTCAGCGGCGAGACGCGCAGCGCGCGTCTCGCCGCGGGCAAGCTCGCGAGCACGGCCACGAGCATGCCCACAGCGGAGGTGGCAACGTGGGTTACGTCGAGCGCGCGTGCCGAATCGGGGACGGCGACTGCGATTGTGGGACGCGGAGCCCGAGCGCCAGCAAACCTGCAGCGCCCACGTCGAACGCCAGACAGAACGCCGGCCACGATTCGGGCACGCCGGGGTTGTGCACGATCAGAGGGTGCAGCAGATCGAATAGTCCGTGAGCCATCAAGGCCGCTACGATCAGCCATGAGCTCCGTTTGAACCCAAGCACGGCGAGCAGCACGAAGGCGGCCATCATGATCGCTTCGGCGACGAGCGCGTGGCTCGAACCGCTCATCACGGCGAACAACACGTAGTACGAAGCGGTCACGATCACGACGGCCGGGTAAAATGCGCGATCGCGGTCGAAGCCGGTCCACCGTGCGAAACCCACGACCACGAGCGCGAGAGCGATGCCAACGGCGTATCCCATGGGACGGCTTCCTGTTCGTTGATGACGGCGCCAGTGTGGCCGCCGAACTGAGGCCTCGCTTGAACGAAAGGGCTAGGATGCTCGCCATGGGCCGAACGAGAATTCGATGACGGAGCCGGTGAGCACCGCCCAGTATTTCCCTTGGGACGGCGGAGCAGTCTTCGTCGGCACGGCCGGCGTCTTCCCCGCGCACTCTCATCAGGCGATACAGATCTGTTTCCTGTTCGAAGGCCGGATTCGCCTCCGCCCGGCCGACGAAGGTGAGTGGACCGACTACGACCTCGCCATCGTCGCCTCGCAGCAATCTCACGCGATGGACGGGGCGAAGGTTCACTACGGCGCCACGCTGTTCGTCGAGCCGGAGACGCCCCACGGGCGAGCGCTTACCGAGCGCTACTTGCGCGGCGGCATCGCCAATATCGACCGTGCGCTCGTCGACCCCGTGGTGCTCGAGCTGCGTGCCGCGGTGCTGGAATGGCGTGGCCGCGAAGCGATCGTCGCGTCGGCGCGCCGTCTCGTGGAATCGTTGACGCAGCATTCGCAGCCGTCGGTGACGAGTGACGAGCGGATCGTGCGCGCCGTGAGGTACGTGAACGACCACCTGTCCGCGCCGCTCACACTCAAGCAAGTCGCGGCGGTCGCGTGTCTTTCGCCGAGCCGTTTTCGGCATCTTTTCGCCGAGCAAACCGGAATGGGCTTGCGCCAGTACATCCTGTGGCGAAGGTTCGTCAGCATTTGGGAGCACAAGATGAACGGCGCTTCGCTGTCGACGGCCGCGCACGCCGCGGGGTTCGCGGACTCGGCTCATCTCTCTCGCACCAGCCGCCGCATGTTCGGCATTCCGCCGTCTCTGATGGACGTGTCCGAAAGCCTGCCGAGCCGAAAAACGGGCCCCTGAGCCTGGCGCTCGAAGAATAGCCGTTTCGTTCAAGGCGTCGTGGCGCGCGCGCCGTAGAGTGCGTCCGTCACTTCCACTGCAACCCGATAGGAGAGATGTCATGAACGAAATCGAGATGAACGCGTGTGCGTGCAACCCCTGCTCCGGCGCGAGCTGCGAGTGCGGTTGTCAAAGTGCGGATGCGCAGGGCGCTTGCGCTTGCGGTCCGCAGTGCGGTTGCGAGGGCGCGTGCGCAGCGGACGCAGGCTGAACGTCTTAAGAGCTAGCGGGCGTCTGCGGCGGCGGCACGAGCGTAGGCAGCCGCCGCCCGCAGACCGCTCGGCAGAGGCGGGCGTCGCGAGCGCTGCGACTCAAGTCGTGGCGAGGATCCGCTTCTTTCATTAGCATGCCGCGATGACTCCATTGTCGCGTCGCACGTCGCTCCACCCAGCCGTGAGAACGCCCAGGGCGTTGTTCCTGCTGAGCGTGGCGTTCACCGCCGCGACTGCAGCCGCGCAGCCAAGCGATGCCGACGTAGTTCCGTCCGCACGAGGACGATGCGATCTCACAACCTTGGCGCCGGCGCCTCCGTGGAGCATCACGGCTCGACAAATCGTCGGCGCGGCGGCTGAGCAAGCAAACGTCTGCTTGGGGCAGCGTGACGCCGTATGCGCCGACACCGCGCTCGCACCCGCGCAGTCGATCGCGCTCAGCGATGACGAACGGGGGTTGCTCGCGCTACCGCGTGCCGAGCTGGCGGCCGTTCGCGGCGATAACGCCGGAGCGGAAGCGATTCATCGGGAAGCTCTCGCGTCGCCTGCGCTCAACGATTCTCTGCGGCGCGAGATCGCATTGCGACTCGCGATTCTGCTCAGCACTCGTGGCGAGCTTGCGGAGGCCATGCGCGTGCTCGACTCGAACGTGGGGTGCGGCCAGCGGACCGCGGAATCGTTGACGCTGCAAGGCATCCTCTATCAGGGGCTTGCGGCACGCGCGTTCGCAATCGAGCACTTCGAAGCTGCCATGAGGCTGTATCTGCTCGAAGGACAAGCCGTGCCGCCCACCCTTCAAGAGCGCCACGCAACGCTAGCCGCCGACGAGCCCAAGACAGCGCCAGAAGGAACCCATCCTGTCCCGCTGCTTAGAGTGAATCCGAACTATCCACAACGCGCGCTGCAAGCCGGACGCGACGGCTGGGTCGAGCTCGAGTTCGACATTACCGATATGGGCGCGGTCGCGAATGTGGGCGTGGTTGCCTCGTCGAACGAAGACTTCGAGCAAGCATCCATTGCCTCGCTGCAACGCTGGCGCTACGCCCCAAAATTCGAGAATGGCTTGCCTGTGAGCCAGGACGATCTGCGAACGATCATCTCTTTCTGCGTCGACTCCTGCGACTCCCGCGGCAAACCTCCTTCGCGACCTAGCTCGGACGGCGCTCGGCCTGATTCGAACGAAGACAGCCCCAAAGAGTAAGAGTAGAACCGGCAGCCGG
>CAMPKU010000171.1 GCA_946887385.1 uncultured Gammaproteobacteria bacterium | reverse complement strand
CGGATGCGCGGCGGCCGCCGACACGCTAGGCTACGCGCCTTTACGCGCAGGTCAGAGGACTAGCCATGGCGCTCTACATCGTGCAATTCGAGGACAAGCCCAACGTGGGCGAGCTACGCGACAAGCTGTTGAAGTCGCACTTCGAGTTCCTCGATCGCGTGAAGGACCGCGTGCTCGTGCCGGGCTCGATGCGCGAGGTGCCGAGCGACAAGCCGCTCGGCGGCTTGTGGATAATCGAGGCCAAAGACGAGACCGAAGTCCGCGACATCTTCAAGGACGATCCGTTTTGGACGGGCGGCTTGCGCGCGCACGTGCGTATCAACCGCTGGCAGAAAGCGTTTCCCGACCGCAAGGTGCCGATCTAGGCCGCTTGCGCTCGATCAGCGGATCGCGAGCGGATTGCCCGGCGAGCCCGTGGCGCCCTTGAGCTTCAGCGGCGCGAAGAAGAACGCGAACTCATAGACGCGGTCACGCGCGAGCTCCTCGGTGAGCAAGTTCTCGAAGATGTAGATTCCGTTGCGCGGGATCAGCAGCTGGTGCACGGCAAACGCAAGCTCGGAATTCGGATTCGGCACGACCTCGGTCGCCCACGTATCGGAGCCGACGAGCACCACCTCGCGGTCGACGAGCCACTGCGCGGCTTCGAGGCCGACGCCGGGGCTCTGCGCGTTGAACGCCGCGTTGTCGACGCCCCACAGCGAGCCCCACCCCGTGTGCACGAGCACGACATCGCCGGCGCCGATGTCGGTGCGCTGGCGCTGAAGCGTGCCGCGCAGATCCGCGAGCGTGATCTCGTAGCCGCCGTTGAGCCGCGCAACGCCCTTGAACGCCGCGACGTCGACGAGCACGCCGCGAGTCACCAGCGCGCCGACGTTCTCGATGCCGAGCTTCGTGAGCCCGTCGGACTGCGCGAAATCGTGGCGGTGATTGCCGTTGTAGAAGATGTCGCCCACGCCGAGGTGCCCCAAGCCGTCGAATTGCGTGCCGATCTGGCCGATCTCGCCGCTCACGATCTCATCGTGATACGTGGTCTCGTTGGTGCCGAACGGGCCGAACAGCTGCGGGATCTTGAGGCTGAAGTGGCGCGTGCCGAATAGCGGCATCGCAGCGTCATAGGCGCGCCCAAGCTGGTACACGGTGCCGCTCGTGATGAGACTCTTCGCTTCGAGCACCTTGGCCGGCGTGATGCGATTGGCTGCGCCGCGCTGATCGGCCGCGCCCCAGCGCGAGGGATACCAGGTATCGTCTTGCCCGTCTTGGCCGAGCGCGACGCCGGCGCAGGTGAGAGCCACGGCAAAGACGATCCAACGGACGTGCATCGCGAAGTCCTCCGAGCATTCTGACGTTGGCCGCCGCAGCGCGCTCGGCGACGAAAGATTCGGCCGATTATCGCGCCGGCGAAGGGACCGTCAAGCGCGACTGCCGCGCAGGCCGATAGCGAGCGACGGCCGTTTGTTGCAAGATTTCGCCATTGCGCGACCGGCGACTCTCGTCGCGAGCGCCGCTTCCGTTCGGGGCCGCGGCCTAAGGATCATAGAACGATGCTGTTCGGGCTCATCGTCTTCGGCGCAATCGTGGGCGTCGTGTTCGCGTTCGTGGCAACGTACAACGGCCTCGTGGCCGCCGCCGACAAAGCCAGTCGTGCCTGGAACGATCTCGACGTGCTGCTGCGCCAACGGCACGACGAGATTCCGAAGCTCGTGGAGGCGTGCGAGCCGCACATGCGCGACGAGCGCGGCGCGCTCGAGCGGCTGCTTCAGGCGCGCACGGCGGTGTTCGCCGCGCGCCAAGCGCACAACGCGGACGAGCTCGGCCGCGCCGAAGCGGGCTTGAGGTCCGCCGCTACCGCGCTCATGACCCGCGCCGCCGCGCACGCCGAGCTCGCCGCGAGCCCGTCGTTCGGCTTGCTCCGGCAGCGCCAAGCCACGCTCGACCTCGAGATCAAGGATCGGCGCGACCGCTACAACGAAGCCGTCCGCGCGTACAACGCGGCCATCGGCCGCATGCCGGGCCGCGTGGTAGCGCCCCTCGGCGAGTTTCGGCCGCTGCAGCCGCTTGATTTCGAGCCGGCAGGCCCGTAGCTGCTGCTCAAGGTCCGCCGAGCGACGCGGGGCGATTCACCTTGAGCACGGCGCCGTCGGCGCGGCGTATCTCCATGAGAATTCCTGCTTGCGGCGTGCTGCGATGCGGATGGTAGGTCACCGTCACGGCGTCGCCCGGGGCAACCGACGTAGGCGTGAAGCCCTGCCCACTCATCCAGCGCGGCGGCGCGCCTTCGATCTCCCATGTTGCACCCTCGACGCTGAGCGTGAGCCACGTGTGCGGGCTGCCGAAGCTGAAGCTCGAAACGACGCCTTGCAGCGTGTCCACCGCGTCCATGCGATAGGTCGAGACGCCGTGGTGAGCCGACGCGCCGCCTGCGAGGCCCATCGCGAGGGCCGCCACCGGAAGGGAGAATCTCATCGGAGGCTCCAACGAACGGGGACGGATCTATTTAACCAGAAAATAAATCCGTCCCCAGAAAATAGATCTGTCCCCTAGCAGCGTCCGCTGGTAGACGCTTGCTAGACTTGGAGCAAGCACGCTCGAGGAGGGGAATCGGGCAAATGTCGGTCGCACAAGGTGTCTTGGCCTGCCTTACCGTGCTCTCGGCCGGGGCGGCTGTCGCTGCGCCGCAGGGCTCGCCCGCGCTGATCGAGGCGGCCGAACGCGGCGACCGCGTCGCCGTGAGCCGTCTGCTCGACCAAGGCGCGGGCGTGGACGCACAAGCCGTCGATGGCACGACGGCGCTGCACTGGGCCGCCCGCGCCGACCGCGTCGACACGGTTCAGCTGCTGCTCGAATCGGGCGCCGGCGCGAACGCGGCCGATCGTTACGGCGTAACGCCCCTGTATCTCGCGGCCGAGAACGGCAGCGCAGCCGCGCTGGCGGCGCTGCTCGACGCCGGCGCCGACGTGCACGCCGTGGCGCCGATCGGCGAGACGGCGTTGATGACGGCCGTGCGAACGGGCGTTGCGGACGCCGTGACGTTGCTCCTCGAGCGTGGTGCCGCCGTCGATGCGCGCGACCGCGAGTTCGAGCAGACGCCGCTGATGCTTGCCGTACGCGAGGCGCATCCCGCGATCGTCGCGCTGCTGCTCGAGCGCGGCGCGGCCGTCGACGCTCGCACTCGCGCAGGGACTGAGCCGCGTTTCGTTCCGCCGTGCAAAGGCACGGGCTGCGGCTCCGAAGGCGTCGGCATCAACCGCGGCGGCCTGCCGGACCGCGGCCGGCGCGGCGCCGCGGTGGGCGGCATGACGCCGCTGCTCTATGCCGCACGCGACGGCCGAACGAACGAGGCGGAGCTGCTGCTCGCGGCCGGTGCCGACGTCGAGCTCGCCGAGGCGAACGGCATCCGCCCGCTCTTGATGGCGCTGTTGAACAACCAGCTCGACGTGGCCAGGCTGCTGTTGCAGCGCGGCGCCGACGTCAACGCCGACGACTTCTGGGGCCGCACACCACTGTTCGCGGCCGTCGAGTACCGCAACCTCGACATGAACAACCGCGAGATAGACACCCCGACCACGAACGGCGTGGACCGCGAGCCGCTGCTCGCCATGATCCGCGAGCTGCTCGCGCATGGGGCCGACGTGAATACGCGCACGCGCGAGGTGCCGCCGAGCCGCCGCTGGCTCTACTCGCTCGGCGACGTGTCGTGGGTGGACTTCACGGGACAAACACCGTTCCTGCGCGCCGCGCTCTCGGGCGACGTCGCCGTGATGCGGCTGTTGCTCGAGCACGGCGCGGATCCGAATCTGTCCACCCACGCCGGCACTACGCCGCTGATGGCAGCGTCGGGGGTGAACTGGGTGGTGGCGCAAACGTACACGGAATCGCCGCAGTCGCTGCTCGCTGCAATCCGGCTTTGCCTCGAGCACGGCGCCGACGTCAACGCCGTGAACTCCATGGGTTTGACGGCGCTGCTCGGCGCCGCGAACCGCGGCGCCAACGACATCATTCGCCTGCTCGCGGCGAACGGCGCGCGGCTCGATGCAATCGACAAGGAAGGCCGCTCGGCGCTGCGCTGGGCCGAGGGCGTGTTTCTCGCGTCCGTGGGCGCCGAGCGCAAGCCGGCCACGATTGCGCTGCTCGTAGAGCTCGGCGCGCGCCGAGCGCCCACGAACTGACCAATGCGCCACGCCGTAATCTTCGGACTTGGCAGCGTCGTGATCGTGGCGGCGGCCGCGGCGCACTACGCGTACCGGCAGCGCGCGCCGACCGAGGCGGATCATTGGGCGCTCGTCGACCGATACTGCGTCGGCTGCCATAACGATGCCGAGCGCGCGGGCGACTTGGCGTTCGACCGCCTGCGCGGCACCGAGCTTCCGACCAATGCTGAAGTCTGGGAAACGGCCATCCGCAAGCTGCGCGGTCACCTGATGCCTCCGCCCGGCGAGCCGCAGCCCGGGCAGCCGAAAGTCGATGCGCTCGTGGCGTGGCTCGAGGAATCGCTCGACGCGGCCGCCCTCGCGACGCCGAATCCCGGCGCACCGGCGTTGCATCGACTCAACCGCGCCGAGTACGCGAACGCCGTGCGCGACTTGCTCGGCATCACCGTCGATGCGGCCACCTTGCTGCCGGCCGACGACTCGAGCGCCGGCTTCGACAACATCGCGAGCGCGCTGAGCGTGTCGCCGGCGTTACTTTCGAGCTACGTGGCGGCCGCGGCGAAAATCAGCCGGCTCGCCGTCGGCGACGAAACCGCGAGCTCGAGCATCGCCACCTATCGGCCGGCCCGCGGGCTCGTGCAAGCCGAGCATCTCGACGGCCAGCCGCTCGGTACCCGAGGCGGCCTGAGCGTGGTTCACGTGTTTCCGCTCGACGCCGAGTACGAGGTTCGCGTCGGCCGCGGCGGCGGCGGCTTCGGTCTCGAAGCGCTCGGCGGCGATGAGGAAGTCGAGATCACTCTCAACGGCGAGCGCGCCGCGTTACTCGGGCGCGGTGGGCCGCGCGGCGCCACGCTGCCCATCCAGGCGGGGCCGCAGGCGCTCGGCGTCGCCATCGTGCGCAAGCGCGACGCGCAGGGCGTGGACGACCTTTTTGCCGTGCACGCGCCCACGCCGGGCATCACGAGCGTGTCGATCGTCGGCCCCGCGAACGCGGCAGGCGTTGGCGACACGCCGAGCCGGCGCCGCATCTTCGTCTGCACGCCGGCCGGCGCGAGCGACGAGCCCGCGTGCGCGGGCGAGATCCTGCGGCGGCTCGCCGAGCGCGCCTATCGCCGGCCGATGGCCGCCGACGACCCCGCGCTCGCCACACTGCTCGAGTTCTATGCCGCGGGCCGCGCCGAAGCTTCGTTCGATACCGGCATCCAGCGCGCGCTCGCGCGCGTGCTCGTGGATCCCGAGTTCATCTTCCGCTTCGAGCAGGAGCCCGCCGGCGCGGCCCCGGTCTACCCCATCAGCGACATCGAGCTTGCGTCGCGACTGTCGTTCTTCTTGTGGAGCAGCATTCCCGACGAGCCGCTGCTCGCGGCGGCCGCAGCCGGCGAGCTGCGCCAGACGGCTGTGCTCGCGCGCGAGGTACGGCGCATGCTCGCCGACCCGAAGGCCGACGCGCTCGTCGCGAACTTCGCCTCGCAGTGGCTCGGGTTGCGGCAGCTCGACACCGTGAACCCCTCGAGCAACGACTTCGACGGCAATCTCCGACTGAGCTTCCGCAAGGAAACCGAGCTCTTGTTCGCCGCCGTGCTGCGCGAGGACTTGAGCGTCGTCGAGCTGCTCTCGGCCGACTACACGTTCGTCGACGAGCGGCTTGCACGCCATTACGGCGTACCGAACATCCGCGGCAGCCGCTTCCGCCGCATCGAGCTTCAAGGCGAAGAGCGGCGCGGGCTGCTCGGTCACGGCAGCATTCTCACGGTAACGTCGGCACCGAACCGCACCTCGCCCGTGAAACGCGGCCAATGGGTGCTCGCGAACATTCTCGGCACGCCGGCGCCGCCCCCGCCCGACAACGTGGAAACGAACCTAGACGAGACGGCACCGGCCGGCGAGGCGCCTACGACGATGCGCCAGCGCCTGACTCGGCACATGGCCGATCCCGGCTGCGCGGCGTGCCACAACCTCATGGATCCGCTGGGATTCGCGCTCGAGAACTTTGACTTCACCGGCCAGTGGCGGGATGCTGAAGCAGGCGCTCCCGTGGACTCGCACGGCGTGTTCGTCGACGGCAGCGCGCTTTCGGGTCCCGCAGGATTGCGGCAAGTGTTGCTCACGCACAGCGAGCTCTTCGTGCAAACGTTCACCGAGAAGCTGCTCACGTACGCGATCGGGCGCCCGCTCGAGGCGAGCGACATGCCGGCCGTGCGCGCGATCGTGCGCGGAGCGGCCGGCGACGACTACCGGCTGTCGGCCCTCGTGCTCGGCGTGGCGCAGAGCGTGCCGATGCAAATGCGCAGCAGCCGGCCCGGCGAGAGCGCCGTGCAAGCGCGCGCGCTGAACTGAAGGCCTGCCCATGTTCATCACAAAGAAACACCTGTCTCGCCGCACATTGCTTCGCGGCGCAGGAGCCGCGATCGCGCTGCCGCTGCTCGAGTCGATGGTGCCGGCCGCCACCGCGCTTGCGCAAACGGCCGCCAAGCCGAAGAGCCGCTTGGGCTGCATCTACATTCCGCACGGCGCCACGATGGACAAGTGGACACCTGCCGAAGCGGGCTCGCGCTTCACGCTCTCGGAGATCCTGGCCCCGCTCGAGCCGTTCAAGGATCAGCTCTGCGTCGTGAGCGGCCTTACGCACGCGCAGGTGGCGCCGTGGCCCGGCGAAGACACCGGCGGAGCCGAGAATCACGTGCGCGCAGTGGCCGTGTTCTTGAGCGGCGCCCACCCCGTCAAAGGCAACCGGGCCATCGTCGGGCCCAGCGTGGACCAGATCGCCGCGGCGCACATCGGCCAGGACACACCGCTGCCGTCCGTCGAGCTGTCGATCGAAGATGTGGGGCTCAACTGCGACGCGAACTTCACGTGCGCCTACCGCAACACGCTGGCGTGGAAATCGGCCACGCTACCGTTGCCGATGGAGAACAATCCGCAGGTGGCGTTCGAGCGGCTCTTCGGCGACGGCAGCACGGATGCCGAGCGCGCGGCGCGCCGCGCCGAGGCGCGTAGCCTGCTCGACTCGGTCATCGGCCAAGTCGCCGCACTGCGAACCGAGCTGCCGGCTGCAGATCGTGCCCAGCTCGCCGACTACCTGGACGAAGTGCGCGAGGTCGAGCGGCGTGTGCAAAACGTCGACTCGCGTCTTTCCGCAGGTATCGAGCTGCCGGAAGCGCCTCTGGGAGTGCCCGATACGTTCGAGGAACACTTGAACGCGATGTTCGATTTGCAGGTGCTCGCTTACCGCACGCAGATCACTCGCGTTTCCACGCTGATGCTGGCACGTGAGAACAGCAATGCCGTGTATCCCGGCAGCGGCGTGCGCGAGGGGTTTCACAACGCTTCGCACCATTCGAACGAGCGCAAGAACAAGGATCAGTTCGCGGTCATCAACCGCTACCACGTGAAAACGCTCACGTACTTCCTCGACAAGCTACGCTCGACGCCGGACGGCGACGGCACGCTGCTCGATCACTCGCTGATCCTCTACGGCAGCAGCTTGAGCGACGGCAACGAGCACAACTTCGATCCGCTGCCCGTGCTGCTCGCGGGCGGCGCCTCGGGGCAGCTCGTCGGCGGCCGGCACTTGCAGTACGCGCCGCAAACGCCGATGGCGAATCTGCTGCTCGCAATGCTCCATAAGCTCGGCGCGCCCGTTGCCAGCATCGGCGACAGCACGGAGCCGCTCGCGATCTGAGCCGCGCCGCGCCTCGCTGAGCGCGTAGTCGCGCGCGGCGCAGTGATGCCGGTCACAGCGCTCCTCGCTCGCTTCCCCCACGCTGCGTGCCGCCAGCTGCAGGGGAACACGATGATCGAACGCCTGAAGAAGAATCTATCGTTGCGGGATATTGTGGCGGTGACGGCGGCAGCCTTGATCGTCGGCTCGTTCGCGGTGCCGGCGTTCAACGGCTACGTCGAGCGCGCGCGCGTCGCGCGCGCCGTGAGCGACATCGGCACACTGAGCCTGAAGCTGCACCGCTGGCAACGCGACACGAATGCGCTGCCCGCGGATCTCGCGGAAGCAGGCTTGAGCGGCGACGACCCCTGGGGCCGTCCTTACGTTTACGTGCGCGCTAACGACGGTAACGCGCGGCTGCGCAAAGACCGCCGGCGAGCGCCGCTGAACACCGACTTCGACCTGTATAGCTTGGGGCCCGACGGCGAGTCGGCGCTGCCGCTGCCGGCGCCGGCGTCGCTCGACGACGTGGTGCGCGCCGCGGACGGCAACTACATCGGCGTTGCCGTCAATTACTAGCCGTGGGGCGGTTGTCGTTGCCCCCGAACTCGGCAAAGTAGTTGCTCACGCCGTCGGGATCTCTGAGCCACAGCGTTCGCATCTGCCCCGGCGCCGATAGCGGCCGGTCGATCTCCGCGCCTCGCTCGCGCACGACCGCGTCGATGGCCGCCACGTTCCAGACGATGTACTGCATGCCGGCGGTTTCGGAGTCCCGCGGCAGCTCGGCGCCGAACGACCAAAGGTTGATCGTGGTCGCGCCATGGGTGAATGCATGCTTCACGGCGCCAACCACGTCGTCGCGCACGGGCGGCCGCGGCGCCAGCCCCAGCAGCTCGGCATAAAACGCGCGGCTTGCCGCGAGATCGTTCACCGCGATGCCGATCTCGAAGCGCGCGAGCTGCTCGACTGAAGCCCCCGGCATCACGATGAGCTCCACCCATGCGCCGGCGGGGTCCTGTACGAGGGCTCGGACCGTGGCGCCGGCCGGGAATGTTGCCGGCCGGAAGCCTGGAGCGGGCAAGCCGTGCGCTGCGAAGCGCTCGATGAGGGCCGCCTGATCCGCGAAGAAAAACGTCAGCAGCCGCACACCGGCGGCATCTTCAATGCGCGCTGCGCCGCCGGTCCCTGCCGCCGCCGACGGCTCGACCGGAAACAGCTTCACCTCCGAAGCGCCCACGGGGTAGCGAATCATCCGGCCGCCGCCCCCGGCCGTCTCCGCCAACACGGGCAAGCCGAGCACGTCGCCGTAGAACTCGCGCATCGCGTCCGTACGCTCTGCCGAGAAGCGGCGAAACACGTTCACCTCGCCGACCTCGGACTTCGGCCGCTCACTGCTCCAAAGATAGGGGCGCACCGTCGCGGGCGCGCCGCTCTGCGCCGCAGCCTGGCCGCCTAGCACGATCAAAGCCAACACCAACGCGCATCTCATCGATGATCCCCTCGCCCGCGCAAGGTGCCGAGCATAGACGAGGCCACGCGCCGCGCCAAAAGGACAACTGGCTCATTGCCAACGCGCGGCTTTGGCCGGATTTTGAAGCACTTCAGGAGCCGCGGCCCAACGGAGGCTCGGTTCCCGCGCGAACGGCGGTGAGCTAGAGTCCGCGACGAGCCTTCCACGCAGGCCCTATCGCTGAGGGACACATGCTGCTGGACCTGAAAGCCGCACTCCGCGAGCTGGCGAAAAACCGTTGGTTCACCGCCGTCACGGTTCTCACGCTCGCGCTCGGCATCGGGGCCAATACGGCGATTTTCGGCGTCGTGAATCGCTTGATGCTGAATCCGCTCCCGTATCCGGATGCCGACGAGCTCGTTTTTCTCGGGCTCAACATGCGAGGCCTGGACGGCGAGAGCGTCGGCTTTCCGGCGCCGAACTCCGTCGTCGCCGCCTGGCGCGACGAAGCGCGCTCGGTCGACGGCCTCGAGAGCTTCAATTCGATCAGCGTGCTCGCGTACGACGACAACGGCGGGCGCGTCATGCGCGGCGCGCGAATCACCCCGGGTTTGCCGAGCCTGCTCGACGTTTTACCGGTGCTCGGCCGCGGCTTCACGCCCGCCGACGCCGAGGCCGGAGCGCCGGCCGTCGTGATGCTCAGCTACGAGA
>CAMPKU010000170.1 GCA_946887385.1 uncultured Gammaproteobacteria bacterium | reverse complement strand
CGCTCACGCTGACGGCGCACCTGCTCGACGGAGATGGTCTCCTTCTCTTCTTCTGGATGTAGCCAGTGCAGGTCGGGATGCCGGTCTGCAGGCTCGTGCCGCGCGGCGAGCGCCTCGAGTGCTGCAGCCGCACTCAACGGGGTCGGCGGACGGTCGTCGCCGAGAAGCCGGCGCGCGAGCACCAGCGCGAGATTGAGCTTGCCGATCCCGGCGGGGCCCGAGATCAACCACGCATGGCCAAGGCTGCCCGTGCGCCGCGCCGTTTCGAACTGCTCGAGCGCGGGCTCTAGCCACGGGCACAGCTGCCGGCTCAGCGTTTCCAGCGCCGTAGTCATGTGCGAGGCGCGGTCACTTGGCGAATCAGCGCCTGCACGTGGGCGCCGATCTGCGCCTGCACCTGCACTAACGGCAGCGCCGCATCGACGACCTTGACGCGCTCAGGGTGCTCGGCCGCGAGCGACCGATACGCGGCACGAACGCGCTCGAAAAACGGCCGCTGCTCCCGCTCGAAATGATCCGGCGTGCGATCGGCGATGCGGCTCGCGCCCACGTCGAGGGGTGCGTCGAGCAACAACGTGAGGTCCGGCTCGAGACCCCGTTGAATTTCCGTTTTGAGCGCGTCCAGCAACGCGCGGCTAGCTCCGCGGCCGCCGCCTTGGTAGGCGAACGTGGCGTCGGAGAAGCGGTCGCAGACTACCCAGCGCCCGGTTGCCAACGCAGGCCGGATCACCTCGTCGAGGTGACGCGCGCGAGCCGCGAACATCAACAGCGCTTCCGTCTCGGCCGATAATTGGCCATGGCTGCCGTTCAAGATCCACTCACGCACGCGCTCGCCGAGCTCCGTGCCTCCGGGCTCGCGAGTGGTGACGACGTCGATGCCCGCGCGGCGCACCAGGTCCGCCGTGTGCTCGAGGTTCGTGGATTTGCCGACGCCCTCGATGCCTTCGAGCGAGATGAATGCGCCGCGCATCCTCACGGCTCCTGCGAGCGCAGTCGCCGCAAGTAGTCGCGCAGCGCGCGCTCATGCTCTTCGAGCGTGGCGGAAAAGTAATGGCTGCCGTCTCCCCGTCCGGTTGCCACGAAGTACAGCGCGCCCGTAACTTCGGGCGTTACCGCCGCTTCGATGGACTCCGCGCCCGGCAAGGCGATGGGTGTGGGCGGCAGGCCGGCGCGCGTATACGTGTTGTAGGGTGTGTCGCGATTGAGATCGGGCCGGCGTAAATCGCCGTCGAACGCGGCGCCCATCCCGTAGATCACCGTGGGATCGGTCTGCAAGCGCATGTTGCGCCGAAGGCGCTCGTGAAAGACGCCGGCGATGAGCCTGCGCTCGGACGCGAGGCCGGTCTCCTTCTCGATGATCGACGCGAGAATCAACGCTTCGTATTCGCTCTTGAGCTGCAGACCTTCGTCTCGATTTCGCCAGGCGGCCTCGAGCCGCGCGACAAGCGCAACGTGCGCCATGCGCAGCACGTCGACATCGGAGGTGCCCAAAGGAAACCGATACGTGTCCGGAAAAAACTGCCCCTCCGGATGCACGTCCGCGGCGCCGAGGGCGGCCATGATTGCCGCGCCGTCGAGGTCCGTTGCTGCGATGGCGGGATGCGCGCGCAGCGCTAGGAGCACGTCGGCGAATCGCGAGCCCTCCACGATCGTGAACGGGTGCAGATACACGTCGCCGCGCACGAGCTTTGCGAGCAGCGTCAGCGGCGTGAGGCCCGCCGTGAGCTGATACTCGCCGGCGTGAATGCGCGTTGCGTCGCCCGTGATTCGCGCGTAAAGGGCAAGTAGCCGCGGCGCGTCAAGCAAGTCGCGCTCGGCGAGATCCACGGCCACCCGCGAAAACGTTGTGCCGCTCGGCACGCGCAGCCACTCGGCGTCTGCCGTTCGGGCCAGCGTCAGCGGCGTATTCAGCTCGCGCCACGCAAGCGCCGCGAGTCCGGCTGCGGACGCCGCCAACGTCACAACCAGCGCCAATGCGATCCAAACGGTGCTACGTTTCACTGCGGTAACCGAAGTGCGTCATGAGGCGCTGCGTGGTTGCGCCGACGGGGAAGCGCCTGCCGTCCACATCGGTGATCGGCCAGATACCGAACAGAGAGTTGGTGGCGAACAGCTCGTCGGCCGCGAGGAAGCCGTCGAGATCGAGATCGCTCTCCTCGGCTCGCAGGCCGAGCGCGCGTGCCGCTTCGAGCACGGCCCGCCGCATGACACCCTTGATGCCGCAGCGAACGAGCGTCGGCGTGCGCAGCACCGAGCCGCGCACGGAAAAAACGTTGCTGCTCGTGCCGCCGGCCACGCGGCCGCTCATATCGAGCAAGAGCCCCTGTTGCACCGGGTGGCCGCGCAGCTCGAGCTGCGCCAAGACTTGCTCGAGCCGGCACACATGCTTGATGCCGGCGAGCGCAGGATTTTCGCCGAGGCGAATTTGACAAACCCGCACGCTGATCCCGGCCACGTAGTGATGTTGCGGATAGTCGGGCCATGGGGACACGGCCAGCACCCGCGTCGGCGCAGCCGGCTCGGGCGGCAGGTAGCCTCGTGCCCCGGCTCCCCGCGTGACGATCAGCTTCACGACGGCGCGCCCCTGCGTCGGGCAATGCGCGTCGATCTCGCGCGCAACCAAGCTGCGCGACGGCGCCGGAATCTCGAGCCTTCGGCAACCTTCCTCGAGTCGATCGAGATGCAGGTCGAGCCAGTGGATGCGTCCGTCGCGCGCCGCCATCGTCTCGAACAAGCCGTCGCCATACGCGAGCCCGCGATCCGCAGGATCGACGCCGGTCGATTGTCCGTTGACGAGCCAGAGCGTGTTCACGTTGCCACGCGTTCGCGATTGATGGACTGGTTGTAGCAGAAGGCGGCGAGCCCGTCATGTCGGACGGTCTCGAAAACGTTAGCGCAAGCGCTTGAAAGCGACCGTGCCGTTGGTGCCGCCGAAGCCGAACGAGTTCGACAGCGCCGCTTCGAGCGTGGTCTCGCGCGCAACGTTAGGCGTGTAATCGAGGTCGCAGGCCGGATCTTGGTTCTCGAGGTTGATCGTGGGCGGAATCACCTGGTGGTGCAGCGCCAGGATCGTGAACACCGCTTCCGCGCCGCCCGCCGCGCCGATCATGTGCCCGGTGGTGGACTTGGTGGAGCTCACGGCAAGCTTCTTGGCCGCGTCGCCGAACGCACGTTTGATGGCAACCGTTTCCGCCACGTCCCCGAGCGGCGTGGACGTGCCGTGCGCGTTGACGTAGCCGATGCTTTCCGCGCTCAACTGCGAATCGCGAATGGCGTTCAGCATGCACTGGTACGCGCCCTGCCCGTTCTCGGCCGGCGCCGTGATGTGATAGGCATCGGCGCTCATGCCGAAGCCGGCGAACTCGGCGTAGATGCGCGCGCCGCGCGCCTTCGCATGCTCGTAGTCTTCGAGCGCGATGCAGCCGGCGCCGTCGCTGAGCACGAAGCCGTCGCGATCCCGATCCCACGGGCGACTGGCGCGCTTTGGATCGTCGTTACGCGTCGACAGCGCCCGCGCCGCGCAGAAGCCGCCTAGCCCGAGCGGCGTGGTGGCGAATTCGGCGCCGCCCGCCAGCATGAAATCCGCGTCGCCCGACTGGATGAGGCGCGCAGCGAGCCCGATGCTGTGTGTGCCGGTGGTGCAAGCCGTGACCACGGCGAGGTTCGGGCCCGTCAAGCCGTACTTGATCGACACGTGACCGGAGATCATGTTGATGATGCTGGCCGGCACGAAGAACGGCGAGATCTTCCGCGGCCCGCCCTCGAGCCACTTCGAGTGATTCGCTTCGATGGTGCTGACGCCGCCGATACCGGAACCCATTGCGACGCCGCAGCGATGCGCGTTGGCTTCCGTGACTTCGAGACCGGAGTCTTGCACCGCTTGCATCGCCGACGCGATGCCGTAGTGCATGAACGTATCGCACTTGCGCGCTTCTTTCGGCTCCAGATACTGGCCGATGTCGAAGTTGCGAATGGTGCCGGCGAAACGAGTGCTGAAGGCGCTGGCGTCGAAGTGCTCGATGGGACCGATGCCGCTGACGCCGTCGCGAACGTTGTTCCAGCTCTCAGTCACCGTGTTGCCGACGGGAGAGATCACGCCGAGGCCGGTGACGACGACGCGTCGCTTAGACACGGTGCATACCTGCGCTACAGGATGAAAAGCCGGATGCGATGCCCAGTGCTAGGCCGATATGCTAACCCTCGTTCTGCCGAGCGCGGATGTAGTCGATGGCGTGCTGCACCGTGGTGATCTTCTCGGCCTCTTCGTCGGGAATTTCCGTTTCGAACTCTTCTTCCAAGGCCATGACCAGCTCTACGGTGTCCAAAGAATCGGCGCCGAGATCGTCGACAAAAGACGCGTCGTTCTTGATTTCTTCGGCCTTGAGGCCGAGCTGTTCGGCAATGATCCCTCTGACCTGATCTTCGACGCTGCTCATGTTCCTACCCCTTATTAATTGACCGGCCGGACCATGGGGCCCGGCCGATGTGGCGCGTATTGTATTGGAATCGTTGGGGCCATTCTACCGAAGCCCACCGTGGGCGTGCCCAAGCCCAGAAAGGCGCGAGAACCGCCGGATTCTCGTCTTCACGCCCCTTATTGCATCGACAAACCGCCGTTCACGTTCAGCGTCTCGCCCGTGATGTAGCCGCCGAGATCGGAGGCCAGGAACGCGACGGCCGCGGCGACGTCCGCGCCGGTGCCGAGCCGCGCGAGCGGGATTCGCTCGCGCAGCGCTTGAACCTGCTTTTCATCGAGGGCGCGCGTCATGTCGGTATCGATGAACCCCGGCGCGACGACGTTCACGGTAACGTTGCGCGAGGCGATCTCACGCGCCAGCGACTTCGTAAATCCGATCATGCCCGCTTTCGCGGCCGCGTAATTCGTTTGTCCGGCGTTGCCCATGAGGCCGACCACGGAGCTCACGTTCACGATGCGCCCGTAACGCGCCTTCATCATGCCCCGCAGGCTCGCTTTGCACACCCGATACAACGACGACAGATTCGTGGATACGACCTCGTTCCATTCCTCGGGCTTCATGCGCATCAACAAATTGTCGCGCGTGATGCCCGCATTATTGACGACGATCTCAGGAGCCGTGCCGAGACTGCCGAACAGTGCCTCCACGGACGCGTCGGCACCCACGTCGAGCACGGCGCCGCGACCGGCCGGAGAAAATGCGCCAAGCCATTCTGTGATGGCGGCCGCGCCTTGCTCGCTCGTGGCCGTGCCCACGACGGCGGCGCCTTGCCGAGCTAACGTCTCGGCGATCGCGCGGCCGATCCCGCGGGAGGCGCCCGTCACGAGTGCCGTGCGGCCGGCGATACCGGGTAACTTCAGTAGCAACGATGGATCCATTGAACCCTCGTCGGAATCGACAAGGCGCGGGATTATACCCGCGAACCGCGTCGGCGAACGACGCGCGTCAGCGCCTCCGCCAGGAAGCCGCCCGCGGCGCCGTACAAATGCGCGGCAACCACGACCGGGCCGCCGACGGACTCGGCCGTGAACGGCACCGGCCCCGCGAGCTGCTCGTAGCCGAGCTTCGCGCAGAGCCCAAGTGCGAGCACGGCGCCGAGCGCTTCCCGGCGCAGGAGCAACGCGAGCGCGCCCGCGGCCACCAGGCCATGCAGCACGCCCGACAGACCGACGTACCACTGCACTTGCGGGTCGAACAGATAGAGCCCGAGGTCGATGGCCGCGGCCGCTGCGAAGCTCGTGCGCAACCAATCGGCGTTGCGGAACACGTCCGCGAAGAGCGCCGCGATGACGGCCAACGCGGCGAGGTTCGGCCATAAGTGGCCCCAGCCCAAGTGCACGAGGTGTCCGCTCACGAGCCGCCAGAGCTCGCCGATTTCGATGGCTTCGCGCTCGTAGCGGCCGGCCTCGCGCAGCGCATCGCCCCCGGCGGCCAGAGCGGCGCAAACGCCGAGCAGCACGAGGATCGCCCAACAACGACGAAGTCGCCGGATGGCGACGCCGGACGGCTGCAAGCCGTGGTCCCGCTTCACAAAATGCGTGAACCTCTTGTGCTATCTTCGGTCGGATGATTTCGGCAGCCGTACCGCCGAAACCCAAGGTAGACCCCAATGCGTGCGATCAGAACACCTCCTCGCGTGGCCGAGCAAGGCTTTACGCTGCTCGAGATCATGATTGTGGTCGTCATCATCGGCCTGCTCGTGGCGGCGGTTGCACCGCGCTTCATGGGTCAGATCGACACGGCCGCCATCAATCGAGCCCGCAGCGACTTGCGCAGCATCGAGACGGCGCTGAACCTGTATCGGCTCGACAACTTCCGCTATCCGAGCACCAGCGAAGGCCTCGCAGCGCTCGTCAGCAATCCCGGCGAAGCCGCGGCGCCGAACTGGCGGCAGCAGCTGCCGCGCGTGCCGCTAGACCCTTGGGAGCAGCCTTACCAGTACGCGTCTCCGGGGCAGCACGGCGACTTCGACGTGTTCACCTACGGCGCCGACCGTCAAGAAGGCGGTGAAGGTATCAATGCCGACATCGGGAACTGGGACCTTTAGCCGCGCGCGAGCCGACGCCGGTTTCTCTCTCCTCGAGCTGCTCGTCGTCGTCGCCATCATCGGTCTGCTCGTGCAGGCCGTCACGCTGTCGATCGGCGCGCTCGGCAACGACCGCGAAATCGAGCAGGAGACCGAACGGCTGCGAGGCTTGCTGGATCTCTTGCACGAGGAAGCGCTCATGCAGAGCCGAGACTACGGCCTCATGTTCACGCAAACCGGCTATCGCATCTATGTGTTCGACTACACCGAGCTTGCGTGGGCCGTGCCGCCGGGCGATCGGCTGCTCGAGCCGCATGCGCTGCGTCCTTTGGTTGCGCTCACGCTCGCGCTCGACGGGCGAACCGTGCCGCTCCCGCCCGACTTCGATTCGCAGAACGTCGAGAATCCCGAACCGCAAGTCATGCTGCTCTCGAGCGGCGAGGTTACGCCCTTCACGATCGAGATGGAGCGCGCCGGAATTGAGGGCCACTTCGAGCTTACTGCCGCGCTCGACGGCGAGGTTACCGTGAGCCAAGAGGGGTTCGACTAGCGCCATGCCGCGCTCCAACGCCGCCGGCTTCACGCTCATCGAAGTGATGATCGCGCTCGTGATCGTCGCGCTCGGCATGATGGCCGTGCACACGCAGATCAATCGCTACGTTGCCGCGGCCACCTATATCGAGCAAAAGACGCTGGCGAGCTGGATCGCAACCAACAAGCTCACCGAGCTCAGCGTCGGGCCCACGTGGCCGCCCGTGGACGAGTACGAAGAGGACGTGGAGTTCGCGAGCCGCCAATGGCGCTGCGAGATCGTGGTGTCCGAAACGGAGGTCACCAACCTGCACCGCGTGGACGTTTCCGTGCGGCTGCTCGACGATCCGGAGCGCGTCGTGCACAAGGTGTCCGCGCTCATCGAGCCGCCCGCGCCGCCGGGATTTCTTCCGCCGCAATGGACTGCGCCGCCGAGCGGCGACGGCGGCCCGGGAGGACGCGGATGATGCGCGCGAGCCGCGGCTTCACGCTCATCGAGCTGCTCGTGGCGATGGCGATCCTGGCCATCATCGGCGTGATGGCGTTCGTCGGCCTCAACCGCGTCATCGAGCAACAGACGCTCGCGCGCGAGCGCACGGAGCGTTGGCAAGACATCCAATTCGCCATGCGCTTGGTGGTGCAAGATCTCGCGCAACTGCATCCGCGCGCCACGCGCGAAGAGCTCGGCGAAAGCTATCAACCGAGCATGCTCGCGGATCCGAGTGCGCAGTTCGCGCTCGAGTTCAGCCGCGGCGGGTGGGCGAACCCGGCGGGGCTGCCGCGCGGCACGGTGCTGCGCGTGGCGTACAACTGGGAAGAAGACGCGCTCGTGCGTTGGCATTGGGCCGTGATGGACCGCACGCTGTCCACGCCGCCCGTGCGAACGGAGCTGCTCGACGGCGTGGAGAACGTCGAAGTACGGTTTCTCGATACGGCGGGCGAGTGGCACCTCGAGTGGCCGCCGCTCGATCGGCGCGGCCCGCAGAGCTTGGTCACGCGGCCGCGCGCGGTGGAGTTCGCCATCGAGCTCGAAGACTTCGGCCGCGTGCTGCGCCTCGTGGAGACCACGGGATGAGCCCGGCGCATGCTCAACGCGGCGTCGCATTGATCACGGCGGTGCTGGTCGTGGCCATCGGCACCATGATCGCCGTGAATCTCATGTGGCAAGGCACGCTCGATCTGCGCCGCGCCGAGGCCGCGCTCGCGGCCGATCAAGGACTCTTGTACATGCAAGGAGCCGAAGCTTGGGCGGCCGACATTCTGCGCCAAGATCTCGTGGACTTCCCCGAGAGCGATCACTTGAGCGAGCAATGGGCGATCGAATTGCCGCCGTTGCCGGTCGACGGCGGTGCGATCGTGGGCCGGCTCGAGGACCTGCAGGGGCGCTTCAACTTGAACAACCTCGTTGCCGCGGACGGCCGCGAGAACCAGCTCGCACGCCAGCAGTTCGAGCGGCTCCTGATTCATCTCGAAGTGGACCCGAGCCTTGCGGGCGCCGTCGTCGATTGGCTCGATCCGGACACCGAGCTGCGTTTTCCGACGGGCGGCGAGGACGTCGCCTATGTGGGTCAGGATCCGCCCTATCGCACCGCGAACTCGATGATCACGTCGGCTTCGGAGCTGATGGCGATCGAGGGCTTCGATCGCGAGAGCTACGCTCGCTTGGCGCCCTACGTCACGGTGCTGCCGTCGGGCTCGAAGCTCAACGTAAATACCGCCTCCGACGTGCTGCTCGCCACGCTGTCCGACGACATCGATCTCACCACCGCCGGTTACCTCGTCGATGAGCGTGCGGGCGCCGAGTTCGTCGACATCGAAGCCACATTCTCGGGGCTCGTGGAGCCCGAAATGCTCGCGGAGATCGACGGCGTGAGCGAGCACTTCTTGTTGACCGCAACAGTCACGCTCGGGTCAAATCAGCTCACGATGCGCTCGGTGCTGCAACGCGACCGCAGCGGAATCACGCGGTCGCTCTTCCGCAGCCTCGGAGTCGAGTAGCTTGGCCGAAACGCTCTTCATTCGTTTGTCCGACACCGGCACCGCAACCTGGGGTGCGTTCGACGCCACAGGCCGGCTCGTCGGCGCGCTCGGCCGCGGCGCGCTGGAGTCCGCGCACTCGGCGCTCGCGGCGCGGCGCTGCACGGTGCTCGTAAGCGGCGTGGACGTGCTCGCAGCGGAAGCCGCGTTGCCGGCGGCAAGCCAGGCTCGGCTGCGGCAGATGCTGCCCTTCTCGCTCGAGGAATCGCTGGCCGAAGACGTCGAGCAGATGGTGTTCGCCATCGGCCCGAAGCTCCCGTCCGGCGTTACTCAGGTTGCAGCGGTGGCCCGCGAGCGCATGGACTCGTGGCTTAAGTTGCTGCGCGACGCGGGCATCGTGCCGCACGCGTTGTGCTCCGACGCCGACGGCATTCCCGACACGCCCGCAACACTCGTGCTCATGATCGAAGGCCAGCGCATCGGCGTGCGCAAGCCGGGGCGTGCGCCGCTCGTATTCGACGGCCTCGCGCTCGCGCAAGTGCTGTCCGCGCTGTCTGCGGGTGCGCCCGACGAGACCGAGCTCAAGCATGTGCGCGTGTTTACCGATGCCGCGGGCCACGCGCACTTCGGCGAGGAGCTTGCGGTGCTCGACAGCCAGTTCGCCAGCGCCGACGTCAAGATCTTGAACGAAGGCGTCTTCCCGCACCTCGCTGCCACGCTCGCGCAGCGGCCCGGCACGAATCTGTTGCAAGGGGCTTACGCGCCGCGGTCCAACTGGTCCGCCATGCTGAAACCGTGGCGCGTCGCGGCCACGCTCGCGGGCGTCGCCGCCGTGCTCGGGCTCTTGTTGCAAGGCGCCGAGCTTTGGCGGTTGCGGCAGGCCGACGCCGAGCTCGGCAGCGTCGTGGCGAGCGCGTGTCAGCGCGTCGTCGGCGACTCGAGCACCTCGGGCTGCCAGCGCGAGATCAGAGAGCGTTTGGGCGCG
>CAMPKU010000169.1 GCA_946887385.1 uncultured Gammaproteobacteria bacterium | reverse complement strand
TGCCGGCGCGCAGCGCCTTGCCGATCTGCTCGACCGAAACGAGCCGATCGCCGCGAATCGCCCGCAGCAGCGTAGAACGACCCACGGCGAAGCATGAGCAAACAACGGGGCCGCTCTCGAGAGCGCCTTTCGGCGCGCGGCCCGCAAGAATTGCGAGCCGATCCGCGTCGCCGAGCTTGGGCGACCCGAACAGCGTGGCGAGCCACGTGCGCGACGGCAGCGCCTTCGCCGCTGCAACGAACAGGCACGCGTTCAAACGGTCGTTCGCGACGTTTGCGCCGCGATAGCGGCCGCCGGCGGCGTCCGAGAATTCAATGCGCGACGCGCGCGCACCGAGCAGCTCATCGGCCCATTCGGGCCATGACGACGGCAGCTGCTCGCCGGCCAGCTCGTAGCGCCAGTAGCCGGCGCCGCGCGACACGGCTCGGTACGACACGAACGGGAGCACGAGCGGCTCGCGCGCGAGCGCGAAGCCATACCACTGCGGCTCGTAACGGCGCACGCGCACGGGCGACGCTTTGAGCTCCGGCTGCCCCGAGATGGGATCGACGGCCGGCGCGATCAGCGCGCCGACGCGCGCGTTGCTCGCAAACACGCTGCCCCAGTGCATCGGCACGAACGCGTGTCCGGGACTTACGGTGTCTGTGATCTCGAGCCGCACGACGATGCGCGCCGCGGCGGTCGCCACCTCGACGAGGTCGCCGCTCGCCAAGCCGAACCGCGCGGCGTCGAGCGGGTGCACCTGCGCGAACGGCTCCGCGTGATGCCCGGACAGCCGCGGCGACGCGCCCGTGCGCGTCATCGTGTGCCACTGGTCGCGCACGCGCCCCGTGTTCAGCACGAGCGGGTAGTCGGTGCTCGTCGCCACGGCCGGCGACCGCGGCGGCGTCGGCACGAGCTGCGCCTTGCCGCTCGGGGTGAAGAAGCGGCCATCTGCGAACGGACGCTGCGGCGTTGTTGTTTGGGCCGGCAGCGGCCATTGGAACGGCTCGAGCGCGTCGTAGTCGGCGTCGCTCAAAGAAGCCGCGCCGCCGATGTCGAAATTGCGGGCGCCGTCGTTCTCGAAGGCGGAGAGCCGCGCGTGCTCGCGAAAGATCGCCGCCGGCGAGTCGTAGTCGAACGCGCCGCCGAAGCCCATGCGCCGCGCGACTTGCGCAACGATCCACCAATCCGGCCGCGCGTCGCCCGGCACGCTCAAGAAACGCCGCTGCCGCGAGATGCGCCGCTCCGAGTTCGTGACGGTGCCGGATTTCTCGCCCCATGCCGCGGCCGGCAGCAGCACGTGCGCACAGCGCGTCGTGTCCGTGTCGCGCACGCAGTCGGATACGACGACGAGCGGGCACGCTTCGAGCGCGCGCCGCACGCGGTCCGCGTCCGGCATGCTCACGACGGGATTCGTGGCCATGATCCAGACCGCCTTCACGATGCCGCGCTCGACGGCGTCGAAGAGCTCCACCGCCTTGAACCCGGGCTTCGCGGCCACCCGCGGCGATTGCCAAAAGCGCGCAAGCCGCGCGACGTTCTCCGGCGCGAAATCCATGTGCGCTGCAAGCTGGTTCGCGAGCCCGCCCACCTCGCGCCCGCCCATGGCGTTCGGTTGGCCCGTCAGCGAGAACGGGCCCCTGCCCGGCTTGCCGATACGCCCAGTCGCAAGGTGCACGTTGACGATCGCGTTCACTTTGTCGGTGCCGCTCGTCGATTGATTCACGCCCTGCGAAAAAGCCGTCACGGTGGCCGGCGTGAGCGCGAACCAGCGGTAGAGCCGAAGCACGTCGTCCTCGGCGAGCCCGCAAGCCGACGCCACGGCAGGAATCGAGGCTGCGCTCTCCTTCGCCACGCGCAAGGCGGCGCCAAACCCTTCCGTGTGGGCGTCCAGGAACTCGAGATCGAGTGCGTCTTCTTTACGAAGATAGTTCAGTAACCCATTGAATAGTATGACGTCAGTTCCGGGCCGCAGCGGCAAGAACAGATCGGCGATTGCCGCGGTCTGAGTGCGGCGCGAATCGACGAGCACTATTCGCAGCTTCGGGTTCGCGGCTTTCGCCGCACTGAGACGCTGGAACAACACCGGGTGGCACCACGCCAGGTTCGAGCCCACGAGCACGACGAGCTCGGCGCGCTCGAGATCCGTATAGTCGTTCGGCACGGTGTCGGCGCCGAACGCGCGCTTGTAGCCTGCGACGGCCGAGGCCATGCACAGCCGCGAGTTCGTGTCGATGTTGGCGCTGCCGATGAAGCCCTTCATCAGCTTGTTCGCGACGTAGTAGTCCTCCGTGAGCAGCTGACCGGATACGTAGAACGCGACGGAGTCGGGGCCATGCGCCGCGATCGTGCGCGCGAACCCGTTCGCAACAGCGTCGAGCGCGTCGTCCCAGCTCGCGCGCTGCCCGCGCACCCAAGGGTGCAGCAGCCGCCCTTCTAGACCCAGCGTCTCGCCGAGCGCGGCACCTTTGGAGCACACCCGCCCAAGATTCGCCGGGTGCTCGGGATCGCCGCGAATGTCGTGCTCGCCGCTCGCCGCACGCGCCGCGATGAGGCCGCAGCCGACGCCGCAGTAGGGGCACGTCGTGCGCACGGCGCTCATGAGGCTGCCGCGAGCAACTCCGCAGGCAGCTCGAGCGCGATGCGGCCGTCGGCGACGCGCGTTTTGTAAGTCGGCGTAGAGCCCTCATCGGCGCCCGCCGCGCAACCCGTCTTCAGATCGATAACCCAATCGTGTAGCGGGCACGTCACGCGCGTTCCGTGCACGATCCCTTGCGACAACGGTCCGCCGCGGTGCGGGCATTGATCGCGCAGCGCAAAGACCTCGCCGGTGCTCGTGCGAAATACGGCGATCCACGTAGCGCCGATGCGAACGCGCCGCGCACCGCGCTCCGGCAAGGCTGCCACCGGGCCTAAGTCGACCCAGCTCACGCCATGGCCTCGCTCGGCGGCTCGGCGTGCAGCGGCGCAAACTCCTCTGCCTGCACACCGGCCGCGCGTGCCATCCAGGGGTCGGTTTGCGAGAAGCGCTGCGATTCTAAGAAGCGCGCGCAGAGCGCCTGGCGCCCGACCGCGTCGTCCACGATGCGCTCTCGCACGTGCGTGAGGCCCACCCGCTCGATCCACGGCGCCGTGCGCTCGAGATAGCGCGCCTCCTCGCGGTAAAGCTGTAGGAAGGCGCAGCAATACTCGATGACCTCTTCCTCCGTCGGCACCTTGCACAGGAAATCGGTGGGACGGATCTTGATGCCGCCGTTCCCGCCCACGTGCAGCTCGTAGCCGGAATCGACGCAGACCACGCCGAGATCCTTGATCGTGGCCTCCGCGCAATTCCGCGGGCACCCTGACACCGCAAGCTTCACCTTGTGCGGGTGCCAAGAACCCCAGGTGACGCGCTCCATGCGAATGCCTAAACCGGTGGAGTCCTGCGTGCCGAATCGGCACCAGTCCTTGCCGACGCAGGTCTTCACCGTGCGCAGCGCCTTGCCGTAAGCGTGCCCGGACACGAACCCGGCGGCGGTCAAATCGCGCCACACGCTCGGCAAATCTTCCTTCTTCACGCCGAGCAGATCGATGCGCTGCCCGCCCGTCACTTTCACCGTGGGCACTGCGTACTTCTCGGCAACGTCGGCGATCGCGCGCAGCTCCTTTGCCGACGTGACGCCGCCCCACATGCGCGGCACCACGGAATACGTGCCGTCGCGCTGGATGTTGCCGTGCGCGCGCTCGTTGATGAAGCGCGACTGCGGGTCGTCTTGGTACTCACCGGGCCACGCGCACAGCAAGTAGAAGTTCAGCGCTGGGCGGCACTTGTGGCAGCCGTCCGGCGTCTTCCACTCGAGAAAATGCATCACGCGGGGAATCGACTGCAGCTTCTCGCGCACGATGGTGCCGCGCACTTCCTCGTGCGTGTAGATCGTGCACGGGCACAACGGCTTCTTGGAAGGCGTTTCCGAGTAATCGCCGCCGAGCGTTGCGCTAAGCAGCTGCTCCACGAGCCCGGTGCACGAGCCGCATGACGACGACGCCTTCGTGTGCGCGCGCACCTCGTCGAGCGTGAACAAGCTTTTTTTCGTGATGGCCGTGACGATGTCGCCTTTGCAAACGCCGTTGCAGCCGCAGATCTCGGCCGTGTCGGCCAAGCCCGTGACGGCGTCGGCCCCCGCCGTGCCCGAGTCGCCGACGTGCGCCTGGCCGAACAGCAGGTTCTCGCGAAAGTCGGCGATCTGCGTTCCGTCGCGCATGAGCTGGAAGTACCACGCGCCGTCTACCGTGTCGCCGTAGAGCACGGCGCCTTTGATGCGATTGCCCTGCACCACCAGCTTTTTGTACACGCCGCGGGCCGCATCCTTGAACACGAGCTCTTCCGTGTCGGTGCCGCCCGCGAAGTCGCCGGCGGAAAAAAGGTCGATGCCCGTGACTTTGAGCTTCGTGGACGTCTGCGAGCCCAAGTAGCGGCCGATGCCGAACTCGGCGAGATGGTTCGCGACGACTTTGGCTTGCTCGAACAGCGGCGCGACCAGGCCGTAGCACGCGCCGCGGTGCTGCACGCACTCGCCGACGGCATAGATACGCGGGTCGAAAGTTTGCATGGTGTCGTTGACGAGCACGCCTCGCTCGCACGCGATGCCGCTCGCTTTGGCGAGCGCCACGTTCGGCCGAATACCCACGGCCATCACCACGAGATCGGCGGGCAGCTCGCTGCCGTCGGCGAACTTCACCGCGCGCACGCGGTCATGGCCAACGATCGCCGCCGTCTGCGCCGGCATCACGAAGGTAAGGCCACGCTCCTCGAGCGAGCGCTTCAACAGCGCGCCGGCCGCGGGGTCGAGCTGGCGCTCCATCAGCGTAGGATTGAGATGCACCACCGCTACCTTCATCCCGCGCTTCTGCAGCCCGTAGGCCGCCTCGAGGCCGAGCAGACCGCCGCCGATCACGACGGCATGCTGCGCCTCGCGCGACGCCGCGATCATCCGATCGACGTCGGCGATGTCGCGGTAACTGACCACACCCACAAGGTCCTTGCCCGGCAGCGGCAGCACGATCGGATTCGAGCCCGTGGCCAGAATGAGCCGGTCGTACGGCACTTCGAGGCCGCTCGCGGCGACGACCCGCCGGCGGGCGCGGTCGATGCGGGTGACCGGATCGCCGGCATGAAGCGCGATGCCGTTCTCGGCGTACCACTCGCGCGTATTCAGCATGATGTCGGCCACGGTCTTCTCCGCAGCCAGCACCGGCGACAACAGAATGCGGTTGTAGTTGCCGTGCGGCTCGCTGCCGAACACCGTGATGTCGTAGAGCTCGGGCGCGAGCTTCAAGACCTCCTCGATCGCCCGCATGCCCGCCATGCCGTTTCCAACGAGCACGAGCTTTCGCTTGTTCGTCATCGCTTTCCTTTCCTCGCGAACGCAGCAAGGACGGCCAGCTGCCGCCGCGAACGCTATTCCAAAGCGCATGCCAACTTGCCCACTCAGCGTTTCAAAAAGGCAAGCGCTTGATGACGCGCGTGTTTTCGATCGACGGTTGTGGCCGCACGCTGAGCGCACAGCCCTCGGCTGCGCCACGGTGGATCAGCGCACGCTGCGCGCTGCCACACATTGGTGCGAGATTTGCGCACGGTAGACACCTAGATGCAGCGGCGTCGCGGGGTGGAAGCTGGCGAAGCGCATGGCACATCCTTTGCAATTCGCCGCGCCATGATCGATGTCAGAGCGTTCTTGCGATCGGGCCATTCGCCCACGCTCGTCGCGGCGTTCGTCTATTTCACGTTCTCCTGCTTGATATGGGTGTTGAACGGTGCGATGGCGCCGTTCATCAGTGAGGCGTACGACCTCACGGCCGCACAGACGGGCCTCATGTTGTCGATCCCGATTCTGGCCGGCGCCTTGCTGCGATTTCCGCTCGGCGTGCTCGCCCAGTACATCGGCCGCAAGCGCGCCACGCTCGTCGAGATGGCGCTCATCGCCGTAGCGATGCTGTTCGGCTACCGGATGGTGGACGGATTCAACGATTTGCTCGCGATGGGGGTACTGCTCGGCATCGCCGGCAGCAGCTTCGGCGTGGCGATGTCGCTCGGCTCCGGCTCCTTCCCGCCGCAGCACAAAGGGCTCGCGATGGGCCTCGTCGGCGCCGGCAACGTCGGCACGGCCGTGGCCGTTCTCGTAGCACCGCCGCTTAGCGCCGCGTTCGGCTGGCAAACGGTTTACGGGATCGCGGCCGTCGCAGTCGCGGTGCCGATGGTCGTCATGATCGCGTTTGCGCGCGAGCCCGACGACGTCGATACAGGCGCCTCGCTGCGGAAACACATCGCATGTCTGTTCGAGAAGGATGGCTGGGCTTTCAGTCTCATCTACGCCGTGACGTTCGGCGGATTCATCGGCCTCGCGAGCTTCCTGCCCACGTATTACTACGATCAATTCGGCGTCAGCAAAGTCGCTGCGGGGCAGCTCACGACGCTCGCGGCGTTCATGGGCGCGGCGCTGCGCGTCTTCGGCGGCTGGATTGGCGATCGCTGGGGCGGCGTGAATTCGCTAACCGTGGTGCTGAGCTTGGTAGCCGCCACGCTCGCGGCGGTAGGACTGGCCGGCGGCTCGCTGCTGGCCACCACGTTGCTGCTGATGTTGTGCTTCGCGGCGCTCGGCGCCGGCAACGGCGCCTTGTTCCAGCTCGTCCCGCTGCGCTGGCCAGCCACTACCGCGGTCGCTGGCTCCATGATCGGCGAGGTTGGCGCGCTCGGCGGCGGTCTCGTGCCGAATGCGATGGGACTATCGAAGCAGTATCTCGGCAGCTATCTCGCGGGCTTCTTGGTATTTGCGTGCTTGTCATTGGCGATGCTCGCGGTGCTGCGCGTGTTACAGATCCGTTGGACGCGCACGTGGGCCGATGAAGGGGGCCGTGCCCGCCCGCGACGGCATCTCCCTGCGCACGTCACCCCTGCGGCGAGAGCAACCGGCGATCGCCGGCGGCGTTCCTCAGCCGGCGAGGCGGCGTAAGATCTCCTCGCGCGAGAGACCCTCGATCGCGACTCGCTTCAGCGCAGAGCTTCGCCCGGCCGCGACGACCACGGCGCTCTTCTTGAGGCCCAACGCCGCCGCCAATAGCTGCTCGAGGGCGCGGTTGGCGCGCCCGTCTTGCGGCGGGGCCGCCACCCGCACTTTGAGAGCCTGGTCCAGCCACCCGACGATCTCATCCTTGGCGGCGCGCGGCACGACCTTTACGGCGATCACGGTCAAGCGACCCATCCTGTTACGTAAAGCAACCGAAGAAGCACTGCTCGATAGCGCTTTTGACGCTATCATGCGCGCCTATGGGACGCCGTAGACAAGTCAGCGATCGAGAGATCAGCGTGGCGGCGCGCGAGGTGTTCCTCGATCGCGGCCCGAAAGCACCCGTAGCCATGGTCGCCAAGAAGCTCGGCGTCTCGACGGCCACGCTGTTTCAACGCACGGGCTCCAAACAGCAGCTCATGCTCATGGCCTTTCAGCCCGACGGCGCGCCTCTTACCGAGCTCGACCGCGGCGTGCAGCCCGGAGTGCCGGTTCGCGAGCAGCTCGGCCAGGTGCTGATCGAGATCAACCAATACTTGGGCGCCGTCATCTCCGCGTCGATCACTCTGCGCGCCGCCTGTATCGAGTCGAACCTCCCCGAGCCCACGCCGTCGCAGTTGCGTACTCGGCTCACCGCCTGGCTCACTCAGGCCGGCAACGCAGGCCTGCTCACGGTCAAGGACGTGCACACCACGGCCGACATTCTGATCGGAGCCATCGAATCCCGGCACATCCACGCCTACATGCAGCAGCAGTACCTCACGTCGCAGCAGCATCGCGACTATATCCGCGCGATGCTCGACGTGGTGTTTTAACGCCGCTAGCCTTTCCGTTCGACCACCCTTCAAAGGTGCGGCACGCTCGCGCCGGCACTCGTTTTTTTTGCCATCACCCTGGAGCTTCGACAATGACCGAACGCAGAGACGAAACCATCGATGAACTGTTCGACCGCGGCCTCGAAGTGCGCCGCGCCGTGCTCGGAGCCGAGTACGTGGACAACTCCTTGAAGGCCGCGAACGACTTCATGATGGCGTTCCAGAACATTACGACCGAATGGTGTTGGGGTTATGCCTGGACGCGCTCCGGCCTCGACCGCAAGACGCGCAGTCTCATCAATCTTGCGATGCTGACGGCGCTGAACCGGGCGCCCGAGATCAAGCTTCACGTGCGCGGCGCGCTGAACAACGGCGTCACCGTCGAAGAGATCAAAGAAGTGCTGCTGCACGCCACCGTGTACTGCGGAATTCCGGCCGGGCTCGACGCGTTCAAGGCCGCCAACGAGGTGCTCAAGGAGATGGGCGCCTTCGCGAAGAAATAGCGCGGCCGCACGCCGCGAGCGTGGGCGGCGGGCCGGCGCCCGCCGCCCTTCGCCGAGCGCGCGTTTGCCTAGAACTGCATCTCGAACCCCAGGAAGTAGCGCCGGCCGATCGTGTCGTAATAGCCGCCGTTGAAGTCGCCGGTGGACGGCAAGCTGAAGCTCGTCGGCTGCACGCAGCCGGGCGCCCCGCCGCAAACCGCCGCCAAGTCGGTGCCGATCGGGAAGCCCCGCGTGCTGCCCACCTCTTCGGGCTCCGTGTCGAACACGTTCGTGATGCCGCCGCGTAGCGACAGCCGCTCGCCCATGTCCCAGTTGAACGACAGGTCGAACACGCTGTAGTCGTCCGTCTCGATTTCAGTCGTGGGCGTGTAGCTCAGCGTGATGCCGGGCCCGCCGGCCGCAACCCGCGCGTTGTTCGCACGGATCGCCTGCTCGCTCGCGTACTGCGCCGTGAACGTTTCGGGCAGGTACCGCCAGCGCAGGTTGATGGCCCACCGGTCGCGGAAGTAGCCGATCGAGCTGAACAGACGATAGTCGTAGGCGCCGGGATTGGTGCCCGAGAGGTTCGGCCCGAGCGAGCCCTTCCAGTCCGTCTCGACGTCGAACCCCGCCGGCGATTGCTTGGTGCGGTAGTAGTCGAGCAATGTGGCCTGAGCGTTGAGCGCCAAGCCGCCGGGGATATCCCACCCCACATCGGAGAACTGCATGGTCCAGTTCAACGCGAGGTCGGCACCCGCCGTCTCGATGCTGGCCAAGTTGTCATACGACAGCGAGGTGGTTAGCGGACCGCCCAGCGCTTGGTTACGCGGCAGGAGCTGGCAATCGGGCGACGCCGCCTGCGCGGCGGCCTCCGTCGGGCTCGTGACGAGCGTGGAGCCGAAGCAGCGGAAGTTCGCGAAGTCGACGGAGTACAGCATGATGGCGTCCTCGATCTCGACGCGGAAGAAGTCGAGCGACACGCCCAAGCCCGCAAGCCACGGCCTTTCGAACGGCAGGTTCATGACGGCCCCGAACGTAAACGTGTCGGCCGTCTCGGACCGCAGCTCCGGATTGCCCTGCTGCAACACCCAGTTGAACGCCGAGCCGCCGCCCGGGCCTGCGTTGGCCACGTTGTAGAACTGATTCGCGGCCGTGGGCCCCATCAGCGCCTCGCAGATCAAGCGCGCGCTCTGCGCTCCCTCGGGCGTCTGGCCGGCCGCAAGCTGCGGCGGCGTCTCGAGCGCCGGGTCGAACTCGGGATCCGGGCCCGTGCCGCCGGCGCCGTACGGCGCGGTCGAGCGCAGCCCGCAGGGGTCGCCGAAGTTGTTGCCGCCCACGAGAAAGATCTCCTGCGGTGCCAAAAACAGCTCGCCCAAGTTCGGTGCGCGCGTGGCTCGGTTGTAACCGCCGCGCAAGCGCACCCAATCGTTGACCTCCCAGTTGATGAGAGCCTTGTACGTGTCTTCTTGCTCGGTGTGCTCGTAATCCGACACGCGGGCGCCGAGCTCGAGCTCCAGCCGCTGCGCGGCGCGCTTGCCCGACAGCAACGGCACGAGCAGCTCCACGTAGAGATCGTCGACTGACGTCGAGGCATCCATGTAACCCGTGGGATAGACGCCGATCACTTGATCCGTGAACGACACCGTAGACTGCAGAATGTCCGGCACGAACGTCGCCGAGTTCTCGCGGCGCTGGTAGCCGGCCGCAAGGCGCAGCTCGCCGGCGGACATGTCCGCCACGGCGCCCTCGAAGTTGAGCTCCATGATGTCTTGCACG
>CAMPKU010000168.1 GCA_946887385.1 uncultured Gammaproteobacteria bacterium | reverse complement strand
CCAGGAACCCACCTCGACGGCATAGAGCCACGGGTAATCGAACAGCTCGTCGGAGTCCGGGCTCACCACGTGGCCCTCCGGATGCACGTCAATGCGCGTCAACCGCTCGACCGCTTGCGAGAAGTGGTACTCGGCGCCGGGATAATCCGTTCCCCAGCCGCCGCGGCCGCGAAAGCCGCCGCCGCCGTACGCGAGCCGGGCGAACGTCCACTCCTTCGGCTCGCCACGCAATGGCTGGTCAGGCGTCGGCGCGAAGCCGCGGCGAAAGCCGTTGGGCGAAGACGACGGTGGTTAGCGTGCTCAGCAGCAGAACCGCCACGATCAGGCGCATGCGCCGTTCCATGCTCGTCTCCGCACGAATCCTCTGCGGATGGTAGCGCAGAGCACTACCCGGCGCCGGATTTCGCATCGGCGCATGCGCCGCGGCCGAAGCCGTCATATCATCGTCGCTCATGAGAACAACACTTCGATGGTTGCCGTTCGTGGGTGCCGTGGCGGTACTGGCCCAACCGGTGTGGATGGCGGGCAGTGCCGACGCTCAAACCAGCCCTCGCGCGCCGCAGTTCATGGTGGACCCAACGTGGCCGACGATCCCCAATGATTGGGTGCTCGGCGAGGTGACGTCGGTGTCGGTGGACCGGAACGACAACATCTGGGTGCTGCACGTGCCGCAGTCGATTCCAGAGGCGCAGCGCGCGAATGCCGCGCCGCCGGTGCTTCAGTTCGATGCCGCGGGGAAACTGCTCACGAGCTGGGGCGGGCCGGGCAACGGCGGCGAGTGGCTCGGACGCGAGCACGGCATCTTCGTTGACGCCGACGACTTCGTGTGGCTTGGCGGGCGCGCCGGCTGGCCGCGTGCAACTCCGTCCACGAACGGGGCACCCGCCAACAGCGACGACATGATCATGAAGTTCACCATGGCCGGCGACCTCGTCATGCAGATCGGCCATCGCGGGCAGAGCACGGGCAATCTCGATACGCAGAACGTGCATCAAGCCACCGACGTCTTCGTCGACACGGAGGCAAACGAGGTCTACGTAGCGGACGGTTACGGCAACAAGCGCGTCATTGTCTTCGACTCGGAGACTGGCGATTTCAAGCGCATGTGGGGCGCGTTCGGCAACCCGCCGCCGGCAACGTTCGGGCCGAACGTGCCGGTACCGCAACCGCAGACCACGCCCGAGGGCCCGCCTGAGTTCGGGTTGCCGCACGCCATCAAAGTGTCGCGCGACGGCATCGTCTATCTTGCGGACCGCATCAACAACCGCATCCAGATGTTCACGCGCGAGGGCGAGTTTCTGCAGCAAGTGCGCGTCACGAACGAGGGCAGCGACGTGGTGCCGGTTCCGGCGGGCTTCGCGTTCTCGCCGGATGCGAATCAGCAGTTCCTCTACGTCGTCGACTCCGGCCCGATGCGCGTGGTGATTTTCGATCGACAATCGATGACGCAGATCGGCGCCGTGGGCCAACGAGGCGCGAACGCCGGCGAGTTCGATATCGTGCACCACATGGCGGTGGACTCGAACGGGAATCTCTACACCGCCGAGATCGTCAATCAACGGCGTGCGCAGAAGTTCGTGCTGGTGCAACGGCGCTGATTCGATCGCTACTTTAGGCTTCGCGAAAGCGGAGCCGCTTACAGCGGGTGCGACGCGCTGCGTGTCGCCGGTTGCTCACGGTCCGCCGCGTGGGCGAAGGAGGCCTGTATGACTTACGGCACGCTACCGCCGGTTGCGTATCCTCCAACGTCGAAGCTGCTGCATTGGTTGATCGCAATCTCCGTGCTCGTGCAGGCGCCGCTCGGATTGGTAATAGTCCACGTCGAGCTCGGCGCTTGGCAAAACGCTTCATTCAATTTTCATAAGTCGCTAGGTGTCCTGATCCTTCTCTTGATGCTGTGGCGAGTCGTTAATAGGTTTTCAGTGGGCGCGCCCGCTGCGGAACCGACGATCGCGTCATGGCAGCGTGCCCTGTCCAGCGCCGTACATGGCACGCTTTATGTGTTGCTGATCGTGCAGCCGATCATCGGCTATCTCGCCAACTCCGCTTTCGGCGCTTCGACACCGTTCTTCGGGTTGTTCGCGATACCCGCGGCCATTGGCGAGGACGCAGAGTGGGCGAACCGCCTGTTTGCTGTGCACGGCTGGGTCGGACTGGCCCTGCTCGTTCTGGTTGCCGTGCACGTCGCAGCCGCGCTGCAGCATTACTTCATCCGCAAAGACGGCGTGCTCCAACGCATGCTGCCGAAGCTCCTCGGCGGACGTAGTTAAAGTTATTTGCCTTTTAGTACAGTAAACTGTACTTTTAGCGCCAGTGAAGGCGCGACACGACATCAACAACTCCGTTCGACGGCATCGGCTCGCCCGAGACATCACGCAGGGCCAGCTCGCCGAGTTGCTCGGAGTCACTCGTCAAACGGTGCTTTCGATCGAAAAGGGGAAATACACCCCGTCGATCGGTTTGGCCCTGCGCCTCGCCGAAGTATTCGAGGTGAGCGTCGAGACACTGTTTCAACTCAATAAGGAGAGCGGCGATGAATAAACAGGCGACAACCGAGCGCTGGCAGCCCACTGCCACGACTTGGCTGGCGGGCAGCTTAGTGGTGGGGGGCTCCGTGCTGGCCGTTTTGTACGGCGCATGGTTTCTGTTGCTCACGGCCCTTGGCGCATTCGGGCCGGGTGTGTTGCGCGAAGCGGGTTGGCTTCGAGACAAAGACGAGCTGCAGCTGCGGGCCGCGCATCGTGCCGGCTACCACGCCTATGTCACCTGTGGCATCGCGGCATTCGTGAGCTTGGCGTATTTTCAGTCCGGCGTTCGCGACGTGGCCGATTCGCAAAATCTTGCCCTGCTATTCCTGGCGTTGCTGTGGTGCACCTGGTTTCTAAGCGCGTTGCTGTCGTATTGGGGCCCGCGAAAAACGGCCGCCAGAATCCTTACCGCCGTTGGCGCGTTCTGGATTGCGCTCATGATCATCAGCAATCTTCAACCTGAGTGGTCGGGATGGCCGGCTCTGCTCGTTCAGTTGCTGCCTGCCGTGCCGCTTTTCGTGTTGGCGTTCACGTCACCTCGGTGGCCACGGATCACGGGCATAGGGCTACTCGCGTTGGCTTTGTTCACGCTCTTTCTGCTGGCAGAGCCCGCGCAGAACGGCACCGGGCCGATCGAACAAGTGATCAGGGTTCTCTTGTTCTTCGGCCCGCTGCTCGCTTGCGGCGTTTCTTTGCTCACCGTTCGGCAGGGCGATGATGACTACGACGACGAAGCCGGGAGCGATCGACCCAACGCAGCCGTCGTCTGACCCTTAAAATGGGGGCGTGACCGCCGATCCTCACCAGCCGCTGCGCGACGACGTCCGCCTCCTGGGCACGCTGCTCGGCGACACGCTGCGCGCGATCGAGGGCGAGCCGTTGTTCGCGGCCGTCGAGGAGGTGCGTGCCCTCGCGAAGCACGCGCGCGAGGGCGACGGCGCCGCATTCGCCGCCCTCGAGCGCACGCTTCAAGCCGTGCCCGTCGAGCGCGCGGTGCCGGTGGCACGCGCGTTTGCCCATTTCCTGACGCTCGCCAACATCGCGGAGCAGCATCACCGCATCCGGCGGCGGCGGGAGTATCTGCGCGATACGGCGGCGCCGCCGCAGCGTGCGTCTTTCGCGGATACGTTCGAGCGGTTGCGCGCCGCGGGTGTCGATCCGCAGCGGCTCTGCGCTGCGGTGGGCTCGCTGCAGATCGAGCTCGTGCTCACGGCGCATCCCACCGAAGTGGTGCGGCGCACGCTGCGGCGCAGGCACCGCCGTATTGCCGAGCTGCTGGCCGAGCGCGATCGCCCCGATCTCACGGCTGCGGAACGCGACGAAGTGGTGAACGCGTTGCGGCGCGAGATTGCCGCTCAGTGGCTCACGGACGAGGTGCGGCGCGAGCGTCCCACGCCGCTCGACGAGGTGAAGGCGGCGCTCGTGGTCTTCGAGCAGACGCTCTGGGACGCGGTGCCCGCGTACCTGCGCTCGCTCGGGGACGCGCTGCGCGACGCCTGTGGGCAGGCGCTGCCGATGGCGGCCGTGCCGATCCGCTTCGGCTCTTGGATCGGCGGCGATCGCGACGGTAACCCGAATGTCACGCCGGAGGTCACGGAGCGCGCCTGTTTGCTGGCGCGTTGGATGGCCGCGGATTTGTATCTGCGCGACGTCGGTTTGTTACGCGCGGAGCTCTCGCTTCGCACGGGCAGCGCGGAGCTTGCGCGCCGGGCGGCCGACGCATATGAGCCGTACCGCGTTTTGCTCACGGAGGTGCGCGCTCGCCTGCAAGCCACCCGCGCGACGATCGAACGGCGCTTGGCGGGCACGGACGATCCCGCCACGGACGACGTCGCGCCCTACTGGGACGAAGCCGAGCTGCGCGAGCCGCTCGAGCTCTGCCGCCGCTCGCTCGAGGAAACCGGAGCCGGCATCGTGGCCGAGGGCCGGCTGCTCGATCTTCGCCGCCGGCTCGACTGCTTCGGTCTCACCTTGGTGCGGCTCGATCTGCGCCAGGATTCCGCGCGGCTGAACGCCGCGCTCGCCGCGCTGGCAACGCATGTCGGCGAACCGGCGTTTCTCGAGCGCGACGAGCCCGCGCGCCTGAAGTTTCTACTCGAGCACCTGCGGGACGGCGGTAAGCGCATCGCGGCCGCATTCGACGCGCCTTGCGCCGACACGGAGCGCGACGTGCTCGAGACGGTGCGCACGGCGGCCCGCATTCCGCGCGCGTCGCTCGGGGCGTTCGTGATCTCCATGGCGCGGCGCGCCTCCGATGTGCTCGTCGTCGAGCTGCTGCAGGCGGCGGCCGGCGTTGAGCCGCCGCTGCGCGTGGTGCCGCTGTTCGAGACGGTGGACGACTTGGCCGCTGCCGGCGTCACGCTCGCGCGGCTGCTCGACGTGCCGTGGTATCGCGAGCGCATCGACGGCCGGCAAGAAGTGATGATCGGCTACTCCGACTCTGCCAAGGACGGCGGGCGGTTGGCCGCCGCGTGGGCGCTCTATCGTGCTCAAGAAGACGTGGTGCGCGTGTGCCGCGAGCGCGGCGTGCACTTGACGCTGTTTCATGGCCGCGGCGGCAGCATCGGCCGCGGCGGCGGACCCACGCACATCGGGATCCAGTCGCAACCTCCGGGCTCCGTGAACGGCACACTGCGCGTGACCGAGCAGGGAGAAATGATCGACGCGCAGTTCGGCCTGCCCGGCATCGCGCACCGCACGCTCGAGCTCTACACCACGGCCGTGCTCGAGGCCAGCTTGCTCGAGCACGCCGAGCCGAAGGCCGCGTGGCGCGAACGCATGCAGCGGCTCGCGGCGGCCTCGCGCGCGGCTTACCGGGCAACGGTCTACGAGGATCCGAAGTTCGTCGAGTACTTTCGCATGGCCACGCCGGAGCCCGAGCTCGGGCTGCTCAAGATCGGCAGCCGGCCCGCGCGGCGGGCGCCGGGCCACGGCGTGGAAACGCTCCGCGCCATTCCGTGGGTGTTTGCCTGGACGCAAGTGCGGTTGATACTGCCGGCGTGGCTCGGCGCGGCGGCTGCGTTCGCGGCCGCGGAGCGCGAAGGCGCCTTCGACGAGCTCACGGCCATGTACCGCGGCTGGCCGTTTTTTCAGTCCACTGTGGATCTCATCGAGATGGTGCTCGCCAAGACGTCGCCCGCGATTCACGCCCAGTACGACGAGCGGCTCGTGCCGGAGCCGCTCGCGCCGCTCGGCGCACAGCTCCGCAAAGAGCTCGCCCAGACCACCGAAGCCGTGCTCCGGCTGACGGGGCACGAGCGGCTGCTCGAGCACAATCGCGTGCTGCGGCGTTCGATCGACGTGCGCAATCCTTATGTCGACCCGATCAACCTCGTGCAAGTGGACCTTCTAAGACGATTGCGGGCAGAGGACGGCGCCGATCCGCGGCTGCTCGATGCGCTGCTGGTAACGGTGAACGGCATCGCCGCGGGGATGCGCAACACGGGATAGCTACGTGCGCTCGCGGCCGACCGCATTGCGGTTACCTCGATGCCGCGCAGTTGGCGCAGGATTTGCACCGGGGCCTACGTTCATGGATCATCGCGGCCCCCATGACCAACCCCAACCCGAATCCCAACCCTAGCTCTTTCGCGGATCTCGGCCTCAGCGAAGCCATTCTCGAGGTGGTGCGCGCTATCGGTTACGAATCGCCGTCGGCGATCCAGCAGGCCGCGATTCCGCCGTTGCTTGCCGGCCGCGACGTGCTCGGCCAGGCGCAGACGGGCACCGGCAAGACGGCCGCGTTCGCGCTGCCTCTGCTCAGCCGCATCGACTTGAAGCGTGCCGAGCCGCAGTTGCTCGTGCTCACGCCCACGCGGGAGCTGGCGATTCAAGTTGCCGAGGCCATGCAAACCTACGCTCGCAATCTCAAGGGTTTCCACGTGCTGCCCGTCTACGGCGGCACGGGCATGGATTTTCAGTTGAAGCAGCTGCGCCGCGGCGTGCATGCGGTCGTCGGCACGCCGGGGCGCATCCAGGATCATCTGCGCCGCAAGACGCTGAAGCTCGACAAGCTCGCGGCCGTTGTGATCGATGAAGCCGACGAGATGCTGCGCATGGGTTTCATCGATGACGTCGAGAGCATCCTGGGGGAGATGCCCGCCAAGAAGCAGGTGGCTCTGTTTTCCGCGACGTTGCCGGATCGTATTCGCAAGGTTGTGGCGCACCACCTCAAGGACCCGATCGAAGTAAAGGTCAAAGCGAAGACCGTCACCGTTGCGGCGGTCGACCAACGGTTTGTCGAGGTGCGGGGTTTCGACAAGCTCGACGCGCTGACGCGCATCCTCGAGATCGAGGACTTCGACGCGATGCTGATTTTCGTGCGCACCCGTCAAGCGACGGCTGAGCTCAGCGAGAGGCTAGAAGCTCGCGGCCTCGCGAGCGCGGCACTGAGCGGCGACATGACGCAAATCGCGCGCGAGCGCACGATCGAGCGGCTGAAAAGCGGCAAGCTCGATATCGTCGTTGCTACCGACGTTGCGGCGCGCGGGCTCGACGTGGAGCGCATCACGCACGTCGTCAACTACGACGTTCCCCACGACGTCGAGGGCTACATCCACCGCATCGGCCGCACGGGCCGCGCCGGCCGGTCGGGACACGCGATCGTGTTCGTCACGCCGCGCGAGCGGCGCATGCTGGCCGCCATTGAACGCGCGACACGGCAGCGCGTGGAGCTCATGCGCCTGCCAAGCCGTGAGGACGTTGCGGATAAGCGCGCGGCACAGTTCAAAGACAGCATCACGGAAGTCTTGGGCTCGCAGGACTTGGCGTTTTTCGAGCGGCTCGTAGCGAGCTACGCCGAGGAGCACAGCCAGGAGCCACAGACGATCGCCGCGGCGCTGGCGTACCTCGCGCAGAAGGATCGGCCGCTCGTGCCGCCCGCTCGCGAATCGCGCCGCGAGCAATTTACGGAACGCGGCCCCGTGCAAGCCGAGCGCCGCAGCCGCAAGAAGGCCGCCGATACTGAGCCGCCCAACGCACGCCCGCGGCGTGCGGTGCACGCGGACGCCGATCTCGTTCGTTACCGTATCGAGGTGGGTCACGAGCATGGTGTGCAGCCCGGCAACATCGTCGGTGCAATTGCGAACGAGGCGGGCATCGACGCCGCTCACATCGGCCGCATCGAGATCTTCGATCGTCACTCGATCGTCCCTCTGCCAGGCGGAATGCCGATGGACATCCATGAGCGCCTGCGCAAGGCGTGGGTCTGCGGCCAGCAGCTGGCGATCAGCATCGATTCCGGCGGCGGAATCCTTAAGCGTTCGTCGCCGGGCGTGAATCGCAAGGGCAAGCATCGCGATAAGAAAACGCGTAGTAGGAGCCCATGATCGGGCTGCGCTAAAGCGGATGAAGATTTACTGAAGGGCCTCGTGCAAGCGTGCGGCCGGCTCGATGACCAACCCGAACCCGTTCACGGCGTAGACGTACTCGTCGGTGGCAACCACGTCTTTGACGACGCCGCTGATCGGGTACTGCGCGACGAGCTCGGGCTCGGTCCTGTCGAGGATGTCGTACACCTCCACCATGCCGAAGTCGTTCGCGACGTAGGCGAGCTCGCCTACTACCGACACTGCGTTGCCGATCCCGAGGCTCAGCGCGCTGCCGACTGGAGCGGGGCTCCGGTCGTTTGCAACGTCGAGTATCGACAAGCCCGCCGTGGCCGACGACGTGTAGAGATAGTTTCCGTCGAGCTCCAGAGCCCGCGCCGGAAAGTCCAGCGTGGCCAGATGCTGGGGCTCGCCTTCGATGTCGACGGTATAGAGGGATGCGGCGGCGAACGTGTCGACGCCGTATAGCGTGTCGTTGCGTATCGCGATCGCTCCGATCGGAAACGGAAAGTCTGGGGAGTGCACGACGGCAGGCGCCGTGGGATCGTCGATCGCGAACACCCCGAGCGTTACATCGGGAAATCCGCCGATGACCGTGTACGCCAAGTCGTCTTGCACGGCAATCGCAAACATCTCGCGGAACGACGTTTGGTCGTTGACGGGGTCATACGAAGGTATCAGCTCGTCGTTGCTGCCGACGACGCGAAGGTCGCTCGGATTGCTGATGTCGACGATCTTGATGCCCTCGGTGCCGTTAGCGAGGTAAGCGTAATTGCCGACGACCTCCAGATCGTTTATCCAATGGACAACGCTTACCTCATCCAGAATCGAGAGCTCACCGGCAGGATCGCTCACGTCGATTGCCAGCAATTCGGTGTCGTTGGCGACGAACGCCACCCCGGCCACCACCTCCACGCGATTCGCCGACTTATCCGTGGCGATGAAGTTGAAAGGCTCGATCTGCTTGTTCAAGGCGTTGGCGTCGTAGGCCGTGAGCTGTAGCGAGCTCGCCAGATACACCCGGTCGTTTCCGTACCGAAGATGAAACGCCATCGGCGAGGAGCGCGAATCGACGAGCTCGAGCGTGCCGTCGGAGCCGATTTCGAACGCCATCAACGTATTGCTCGTACCCGAGCTCGTCGATGCGGTGGCATAGAGCGTCTGCTCGTGTGAGTCGATCTCCGTGATGAATCCGATGCCCGCTATGTCGCCGATGCGTTGCAAGTTTTGCGGATCTCGCGCATCCACGATCGTCATTCCCTGGAGACCGGCGGCCGTATCGGTAATCGGGGCGTAAACGAAGCCGTCGCGATAGGAAATCGTCGTGCTGCTGCTGCCCGGAAACATGACTGTGTCCATGAGAACCGGGCTGGCGGGCGATGACGCGTCGAAAGCGGTGATTCCCCCGCCGTAGACATAGAGCATGCCTTCAACGTAGAGCATGTCGAACACGGTCAAGTCGTCACCGAACGAGCCCATGATCTGCGGATGCGCAGGATCCGCGATATCGACGGCATGGATACGCCGGGCGGCTCCGGAGGGCTCGTCCCAACTGATGTACATCGTGGCCTCGTCCGCGACGACCATGCTCGTGAAAGGGCTGCCGGGGGACACCAGCTCGGCAGTCGGCGCCGCGGGATCGGCGACGTCGATGACGAATAGGCCGTTGCCTTGGGACGCGACGTAGAGAAAATCGCCCACCTTCAGAAGGTCGAGCGCCGCGCTTTGCGGGTTCACGCCGAGGCTCTCGTCCACGTACTCGCCGACGAGCGACACGGCCGAGAAGTCCGTGGCGTCGAGCACGAATACACGTAAATCGTGCTCGGGCGTGTCGGCGTCGTAACCCACCGCATAGATCAAGTCGTTTTCCACGATGAAGTCGTGGATCAATAGATTCTGATAGCTGCCATCGTCCTCGCTCACGAGCTCCTCGAAGCGGTGTTCCCCAAGCGAGGCAAGCAGCAGCTGCCTCGACAATCGCGTGAGCTCATGCCGGTTGCCGGACAGGATGGCGAACAAAATGTCGGCTAGCAGCTCTTCGTATTCGCCTGCGATGAAGCCTGCATGATTCAGCGGCGAGAACTCGACGAGGTCGTCGTTGTCGACGATGCCGTCGCCGTTCAAATCCGCCGACAATAGTTGTTTGGCCACCGCGTCGAGGCGGCCCAGAATTTCGAGCTCGGCCGCTCCGCTGAGCAGCGCGTCCGCTACGCTTTGATAAGCGATCTCGGTGACGATGTTGATTCGGAAATCGCCGTCGAGAATGCTCTGGCCGGAGACGATCGCCCGTAAGGCCCCGTCCTTGGCCGTCGGAGTGGCATCGATGACCTCGTCATCGTCGGCATCGATGTCCATCCCTCCTTTGACGACGAGGAA
>CAMPKU010000167.1 GCA_946887385.1 uncultured Gammaproteobacteria bacterium | reverse complement strand
GTGCAGCACAGTTCGAGCAGATGTACGGGGCGGCCGCGGAGTCGATTGGGCGCACCCGCGAGGCAGGCAGCGACTGGACCATGTTCGGGTTCTACATCAGGAACAACATCGGCATTGCGTTCCAGTGCTTCGCGAGCGGTCTTGCGTTCGGCTTGGGCAGCATCTTTTTCCTGGTCTACAACGGCGCAACGTTCGGCGCCATCGCGGGATATCTCGCCGAGCGAGGCTTGGGCGACGCGTTCTTTCCGTTCGTGGCCACGCACGGCGCGTTCGAGCTCACGGCCATCGTTCTCTCCGGCGCCGCGGGCTTGAAGCTCGGCCACTCGTTGCTCGCGCCCGGACGGCGCACGCGCCGGCAGAGCCTCGTGCACGCCGCGCGCGAGTGCGTCGTCGTCGTGTACGGGCTCACGGCCATGCTCGTAGTCGCAGCGGCCGTCGAGGCGTTTTGGTCCTCGTCGGCGTGGGTGCCGAGCGCGGTGAAGTATGGCGTGGCCGCCGTTTGCTGGGCCGTCGTATTCGCTTATCTCGCGCTGCAGGGCCGTCATGCAGATTGATGCGCTGGCAGTGCGCATGCGTCCGCGAGCACCGCTCGAGGCCGCGGACTTAGGCGTGCGCTTGGGCCAAAGCGCCGCCGGCTCCGTCTACGCGTGTTTCGCCGTGGCGTACGTGCCGGTGGCGGCGCTTGCGTTCGCGTCATTCGAGATTGCGCCTTGGTTGCCCACGCTCGTGCTGTTTTGGTCGAAGCCGTGGCTCGACCGCACGATTCTGTTTGTGCTGTCGCGGGCGGCGTTCGGCCAGAGCACCACGCCGCGGCAACTCTGGGAGGCGCAGCGCGAGGTGTGGTGGCGGCGATGGTGGCTCGCGTGGACCTGGCGGCGCCTGTCGCCGTGGCGCTCGTTCACGCAGCCGGCCTATCAGCTCGAGGGTTTGCCCATGGGGCGGCTCGGCCGGCGTGTGAGGCAGCTTCGCCGCCGCATGGCCGGCGCCGCCTTCGTCGTCACGGCGGCGTTCGTGACCGCCGAAATGTGTCTCGTCTTCACGGTGCTCTCGCTGCTCGTGTGGTTCGCGCCCGCCGACGCTGCGCCGGATCTCATCACCTTGCTCTTCGAGCCCACGAACGTGTTTCTCGAAGGCGCGCTGGCCGTCGCCTATGCGCTCGTGATCGGTTTTCTCGAGCCGTTCTACGTAGCCGCCGGTTTTGCGATGTATCTGAATCGGCGCGCCGAGCTCGAGGCATGGGACGTAGAGCAGGAGCTGCGGCGTGCGTTTGGGCGCTAACGTGCTGCTCATCGGCGTGCTGGCGCTCGCGCCGCTGCAAGGTGCCGCGCAGCCCGACGCGCCCGCGGTGCCCGGCGCCGCGCCGGCTCGCGAGGACGTGCGCAAAGCGCTCGATAAGGTCGCGAACGATCCCAACCTCGTCGACGAGCGCATGGTGAACATGCTGCGCTGGAAGCAGGCCGAGCCGGTCACGGACGAGCCGTGGTGGTGGGAGTGGCTGAATGCGGCCGCGCGCTGGTTCCGCGGGTTGTTCGCCTGGATCGCGACCTCCGGACGCCTCGTGGTGTGGGTGCTGGGCGCAGCGCTCGCTGCGCTGCTGGCGCTATACATCCTGCGGCTCATTCGCGCGCGCGGCGTGCCGCGCGTGCCGAAGACCTTCGTCGCGCCGAGCCACGTGCGCGATCTCGACATACGCCCCGAGAGCCTGCCCGGCGACGTGGGCGCGGCCGCGCTCGCCCTTTGGGAGCGCGGCGAGCAGCGTGCTGCGCTCGCTTTGCTGTATCGCGGTCTGTTGTCGCGCCTCGTGCACGCGCACGCCGTGCCGATTCGCGCCTCGTCGACGGAAGGCGAGTGCCTCGCGCTGGCGCGGCCGCGCCTCGTCGAATCGAGCGCGCGGTATGCCTCGCGGCTCGTCGAGACCTGGGCCGCAGCCGTCTACGGCGGACTGGCGCCGGACGCCGGCGCGGTGCGGGCGCTGTGCAACGAGTTTCACGTGGCGCTCGATAGCGGTGCGGCGGCGTCATGAGAACACCGAGCGCGCTCACTGTGATTCTGGTGCTGGTCGCGGCGCTGATTGCGGCCTGGCTCATCGCGAACACGGAATGGGGCGAGGTCGCGGTGCCGACCCCGTTGCGCGGCGACGCCGCCACGAATCCGTTTTATGCCGCGCAGCAGCTCGTCGAAACCCTCGGCGCAACCAGCGAGCGGCGCGAGTCGCTGGGCGACACCAGCACGTCCGCAGTGCTGGTTCTCTCTACCTGGAGCTGGGACATCGATGCTGCGCGACGCGCGGAGCTCGAGCGTTGGGTGCAGGCCGGCGGCCGGCTCCTCGTGGACGCCGCGCTGATCAGCGGCAGCGATGCGTTCGAGAACTGGAGCGGCATCGTGCGCGAGCGCGAGGAGCCCGAAAATCCCGCCGAGCAGGACCTGTTGCAAGTGCCCGAGATTATCGAGCCGTGCCAGGGGCGCGTCGCGATCACGTACGAGAGCGACGAAGACGGCGAAGAGAGCGGCTACTACGACATCTGCGACTTCGATTACGCGAGCTGGCTCGAGCCCACTCGACGCTTGCTCTGGGCGCTCGGCGAGGACGGCTACCTGCAAGCCGCCCGCGTCGCCGTAGGCGAAGGCAGCGTGACGGTCGTCAACGGCGTGCCGTTCGTCTTTCGCGAGCTGTTCGAGGGCGATCACGGCGAGCTGCTCGTGGCTGCGGCGGACTTGCGCGGCGGCGATCACGTTGTGTTCATGTCCGAGGCGGACGTGAGCTCGCTGCCGGCGCTCGTCTGGCGGCATGGCGCTCCCGTCGTGGTGATCTTGCTGCTGTGGATCGCGCTCGCGCTGTGGCGCGGCGCGCTGCGGTTCGGCCCGCTCGTGGCGCCCGTCGAAACCGCGCGGCGCTCGTTAGCGGAGCAAATCTTGGGCACGGGCCGGTTCGCGATCCGCGTGGGCCGCGGCGCCGCGCTCGTCGGCGCCGCCACGCGCGCGCTGCACGAAGCCGCCGCGCGCCGCATCGCGAGCTTCGAGCGCTTGTCCGGGGCGGAACAAGTCGCGGCCGTCGCGGGCCTCGCAGGCGTCGACGCCGGCGAGCTCGGCGCTGCGTTGAACGCAAACCAGAGTCAGCGGCCGATCGAGCTGCGCAGCAGACTCGCGCTGCTCGAATCGGCACGTCGTCAACTCATTTCAAGGAGCCGGTGGACGAATGCAAAACGAATCTGAACACTCAACGGGAGCGGCCGAGCTGCTCGAACGTTTGCGCGGCGCTATCGGCCAAGCGATGGTGGGCCAGTCGGCCGTCATCGAGCAGGTGGTTGCGGCGCTCGCGGCATCGGGCCACGTGCTGATCGAAGGTGTGCCGGGCTTGGGAAAAACGCTGCTCGTGCGGGCACTGGCCAAAGCGCTGTCGCTGGCGCACGGCCGCGTGCAGTTCACGCCCGACATGATGCCGTCGGACATCACGGGTCACGCCGTCCTCGATCCTTCCACGCGCGAGCTGCGCATCGTGCGCGGCCCGGTGTTCACGCATTTGCTGCTCGCCGACGAGATCAATCGTGCGCCGGCCAAGACGCAGAGCGCGCTGCTCGAGGTGATGCAGGAGTACCAAGTCACGCTCGAGGGGCAGACGCTGCCGTTACCGAAGCCGTTCATGGTGCTCGCCACCCAAAATCCTCTCGAGACAGAAGGCACGTACCCGCTGCCCGAGGCGCAGCTCGACCGGTTCTTGTTCAAGATCGAAATCGGTTATCCGTCGCTGGCCGAGGAAGTCGGCGTGGTCGTACGCGCAACCACGGATCAAGCCGGCGACGAGCTGCCGCTCGGCGGTGTGGAGCCCGTGCTCGACGAGCGCACGCTCTTGGACTTACAGAGCCTGGTCGCGCAGCAGCGCGTGGACGAGCAAGTCGTGGACTATGCCGTGCGCATCGTGCGCGCGACGCGCGAGTGGCCGGGCTTGGCGCTCGGCGCGGGCTCGCGCGGCGCGCTCGCGCTCGTGCGCGGTGGGCGCGCTGTCGCGCTGATCGCGGGACGCACCTTCGTAACGCCCGACGACGTAAAAAGCATCGCGCTGCCCGCGTTGCGGCATCGCGTGGCGCTGGCGCCCGATGCGTCGCTCGAAGGCCGCACTCCGAACGATCTGCTCACGGCCGTCATCGACAGCGTAGCCGCGCCGCGCACCTAACGCCGATGCGCGCCGCGCCCAGTCGCAGCTTGCTCGTCACGCTCGCCGTCATCGGTGTGGCCGCGCTTGCGGCGTTGCTGGCCGGTGCCGCGAATACGAGTGTGGCTTGGGCGACTGCGGCCGCAGTGGTTGCTTTGCTGCTCACGGCGGTCGGCGACTATTTCGTGTCGAGCCGGGCCTGGCGCACCGCGAACGTGCGCTTCGGGCGCCGATTGCCGCCGGCGTTCGCGATCGGCGTGGAGCGCGGTGTGCGGGTAACGCTCGAGCACGGCCACTCGAGCGATTGGCGCTGCGAGCTTTACGACCACGTCGATGCCAGCGTCGTTGCTAGGGGCTTGCCCGTGGCTCTGCGAATCCCGGCCGGTCAGCGCGTCGACACCACGTACACGATCACCCCCACGCGGCGCGGTGAGATCACGTTCGCGCCCGCGGAGGCCCGCGTGCGCTCGCGGTTGCGCCTGTGCGATCTGCGGGTGCGATTGGGCGTTGCCGAAACGCGCCGCGTCTATCCCGATTTCGCCGAGATCGCGCGTTACGCGTGGCTCGCCGGCGATCGGCGCCTGCAGGAAATCGGCATCAAGACCTTCGTGCAGCGCGGCGAGGGCACGGATTTCAAGCAGCTCGCCGAATACCGCTACGGCGATTCCGTTCGCCACATCGATTGGAAAGCCACGCTGCGGCTCGACAAGCCGATCGTGCGCGAGTTTCAGGACGAGCGCGATCAGCGCGTGATGCTGCTCATCGACTGCGGGCGCCGCATGCGCGCCGACGATCGCCGCGGGGCCGTGGGCACGGCGCATTTCGATCAGGTGTTGAATGCCGTGATGCTGCTGTCGTACGTGGCGCTGGGGCAGGGCGACGCCGTCGGCGCCTTGACGTTCGGCACGCCGCCGGGAGAGGAGCGGCTGATCGAGCCGCGCAAAGGCACGCACACGTTGAACACGCTGATGGGCGAGCTCTACGGAGTGCAGCCCACGCCCAGCCATTCCGACTACGTGGCCGCGGCCCAGAGCCTATTGCGGCGGCAGAGTAAGCGCGCGCTCGTCATCGTGATCACCAACTTCCGCGACGAGGACGGCAGCGAGCTCGGCCTGGCGCTCAAGCTGCTGCGCCAGCGGCACCTGGTGCTGCTCGCGAGCGTGCGCGAGCGCATCGTCGGCGAGCTGATCGCGCAGCCGCTGTCGTCGGGCAACGCGGCGCTCGACGTTGCGAGCGCGCATCTCTACGAGCAGGCACGCCGCGATGCGTTTCGCCGCCTTGCCGCGCGCGACGCGCTGATGGTCGACGCCGAGCCCGAGCGGCTCGGCATCGAGCTCGTCAACCGCTATCACGCAGTGAAGCGTGCCGGCATGATCTAGAGCGCGGTGTTTGCGCGCTACAAGAACGTGTAGGTGAAGCCGGCAGACAGCAGATCGGCATCGGCTCGGCCGAAGTCGAAACGCTCGTACTCCACGCGCAGCGCGAAGCTGCCGAGCCGCCCCTGCACGCCGACGCCGTACGTGGGATCCGTTCCTTCGTCTTTTTGTAAAAGGCCGAAGGCGACTGCGTGCTTCGTCTCCCACCGCGAAGTGCCCACGCGCCCGTACACGTCGAGCAGCGGCAGCGCCCATATGCCGACCAGCGACACCGAGACCGACCGTGCGTCGACCGTTTCCTCGTCGGGGCACGGCAGCGTTACGCAGGCGATATTCAACGGCGCGCGCGTCTCGCCAAAGTCTGCGTAGTTGGCTTCGATCGCAAGCCAGTCGAACGGCCGGGCGCCGATGATCGCCTTGAACCCGTTGTCGTCCGTCTCGGAGCCTTGGCCGAACATGAGGTCGTAATCGGACGAGACTTCGCCGAACGATCCGCCAATGTAGATGCCGTTGTCGGCGGACCAAGCCGCGCTCGGCAGTGCCAAAGCGGCCAATAGGCAGCTCAGGCCGAGCGCGTAGCGGAAATTGTGAGTGCGCAGCATGACAGCTCCTTTGTCAGCGTAGCGAAGGGCCCAGTGTACCTCGGCGAGGCCCGTCACCTGCTTCGTCGAGCCGGTGCTGCTTGCCATAATTCCGATGCTCGCCGCTGCGCCCATTCGCAACGTTTACTGCGAGTGACGAGCTTGGCATGCTCTTGGTGAGACAAGCCGTAAGGGGCACGCCATGAACGAACCCGAAATTTCGAGTCCTGCGGAGCTCGACAGCGTTCTGCGCGGACGCGCGTTGCGCCGCGAAGCGGAGCTCCACATGCAGCGCCAGCTCACCGCGCTCGCCGAGCTCGTGAAGCGGCTCGAGGGCGAGCGTGGCACCGGTCAGCGTACCGACGACTGATCTTGCCTCGCGGCAGCGCGGCTAAGGCTCGAGCACCACTGTCGCGCGCGGCGCCTCCGCGGCGCTGGGATCGGGGGGGTGCCAGCCGAGCAGCACGAGCAACACGAAGAATCCAGCGACGTACGCGAGCGTGACGTGCCAGCCGTGCGTGAGCCACAGCGCCACGGATTTCGCCTCAGGGTAGGTGCTCGAGAGCGCAACGCCGGCCGACGAGCCGAACCACACCATCGAGCCGCCGTAGCCCACGGCGTATGCGAGCACGCCCCAGTCGTAGCCGCCCTGCGTCAGCGCCAGGGCCGTCAGCGGGATGTTGTCGAACACGGCGGACACGAACCCGAGCCCAAAAGCCGATTGCCACGACGGCGCTGGCAACTGCTCCACGGGCATCATCGATGCCGCAAGCACGAGGGAGAGCAGGAACGCGCTGTTCTTGAGCGCGCCGGGCAGCAACCGCCATGCAGGCTGGCGTACCGGAGCCGCCACGAGTATCGCGAGACATGCCGTGAGACCCACGACGGGCACGTACTCGGCCACGCTAGGAAAGCGCAGGTTCGTCGTGACGTTCGCCGCGATCACGGCGAGTAACGTGAAAGCCACGACGCCGAGGCGTGGCCAGTCGAGCGACAAGGCGCGGAGACCTTCTTTCACCATCGGCGCATACTTTTGCTGTTGATGCGCCGCGACGAGGCCGCACACGACGAGCGCCGGCACTGCCGCAACATAGGCGTGCACGACGTTGGCCGGCGCGACGCCGCTGATCCACATCATCGTCGTGGTCGTGTCGCCGATTACGCTGCCGGCGCCGCCGGCATTGGCAGCTGCAACGATCGCTGCCAGGTAACCGATGTGCACCTTGCCGCGGAACACCGCGTGCGCCATTGCGCCGCCGATCAATGCCGCGGCGATATTGTCGAGAAACGACGAGAGCACGAACACGATCGCAAGCAGCAAGAACGCGCCGTGCCAACTGCTTGGCAGCACGCGCGGCAATTGCGACGGCACGTTCGAGTCTTCGAAGTGCTGCGCGAGCAGCGCGAAGCCCAGCAGTAGACCCAGCAGGTTCGCGAGCGTTACCCACTCATGCGCTAAGTGCAGGGCGAGCCCTTGGAGGCCGGGCCCCGTGTTCAGGCCGCCCGACGCGAGCTCGTACACGATGATCGCGGCGACGCCCGTGAGCGCGACGTTGAGCGTGTGGTGATGAAACAGCGCGATGCCGGCGAGCATGAGCCCGAACAGCACGAAGTCGATCGGCACGCCGAGCCCGGCCGCGGCGCCGCCCGCCACGAGCGCGCTGGCGATGAGGCCGCGCTCGTGCCTGAGCAACCGGAGGTAGTTCATCGGGCTGCATTGTAGGCGGCGGCGCAGCGCGCGCCAGTGATTTAGCGCACGGTGCTGCGCGCCTTGAGCCTAGCTACAACGCCCGCCCGCGCCTCCGGCGGCTCAGAGGTGGCGCGTCTCGGGCGGCGTATTGAACCAGTCGTTGTCGCGGCCGTTCATGAACTGCACGGGTGCTGCCGCGAGCTCATCGTCCGTAGCGTTGTCGAGCGCGCCCAGGTTGATCGACACGAAGTCGCCGCCGATCTGCTCGACGTACCCGCGGCCGAAGGCGCGCACGCCGCAGTGCTTGCAGAACAAGTGGTGGCCGTTCTTGCCGCCGAACTGATAGTCGCTCATCTCGTTCTCGCCTTGCAGTAGCCGAAACGCAGCAGGCTTGACGACCGTATTCCAGGCCCGTGTCTTGCGGCAGATCGAGCAATTGCACTTGCTCGTGCCGGCCGCGAGATCCAGATCGACCTCGAACCGCACGGCTCCGCAATGGCAGCTACCCGTGTACGTCTTGTTCATACGCTGTGTCCTCTACTTCGCGAGCCGCTGGCTCACGTACGCCGCGACGTTGCGGATTTGCTCGGCCGTGAGCGTGCCGGCCATTGCCGGCATCGCACTGCGGCCCTCGCTCACGACTTGCAGCACTACCGTGGCGTTCTCCATCGCTTGCAGCGACGGGCCGCCGCCGTGGCCGCCTTCGCCTTGCTCGCCGTGACACGCGAGGCACGCCGTGGTGTAGACCGTGGCGCCGGCCTCGGCATCCCCGGGTGCCGCCGCGCCCGGCGCGAACGTCATCAAAGAGCCTGCGGGCGGCACCGGCTCGAGCGCACCGTCCACGCCGAATAGCCACAAGCTGTCGCCGCGCGGCGAACCGGCCAACAAATTGCCCGCGGAGTAGGCAACGACGTACTGCTTGCCGTTCCACGCGAACGACGTGACGGGCGCGTTCATGCCGGCGCCGGTCTGAAACTCCCAGAGCTGCCGGCCATTCGCGGAATCGAGCGCCGTGAGGCGGCCGTCACTGCGGCCGACGAACACGAGCCCGCCGGCCGTTGCGAGCGACCCGCTGTAGCAAGGGCTCGGCCAGTGCTGCTGCCACACGAGCTCGTTCGTGCGCAGGTCGAGCGCTGCGAACACGCCGAGCGGCGTCATGTGGAAACCGCCGATGCCGCCGGCGATGTAGTTCGCGCCCTCGGGCGGCCGGTCGGCCGTGACTTCCTGCGCCACGTACGACCAGACGCGATCCGCCGCGCACACGTACAAGTAGCCGCTCGTGGGATCGTAGGAGCTCGGCGGCCAGTTCGCGCCGCCCGGCGGCCCGGGCTTCGCGAGCACGGGCGTGGTCCAAAACGGCGTGAAGATCTTGCCGCCGTTGACGAGCGCGGTGCCTTCCGGCGCGATGTCGATCTGCTGCGGAACGAACGCGTCGCCGCGGGGATAAGGTTGCGTTGCCGCCGTGCCTTGCCGCGGCTCTTGCGGCACGGCGCGCTCGTCGATGCCGACGAGCGGCGTGCCGTCGGTGCGGTCGAGAAGGTAGACCCAGCCCGTCTTGCCGGCGTGCGCGAGGCCGCGGCGCTGCATGCCGTTCACCTCGAGGTCGAACAACGTCACGGGCGCGGCGGCGTCGTAGTCCCAGATGTCGTGATGCACTTCTTGGAAGTGCCAGCGGTATTCGCCGGTTTTGGCGTCGACGGCCACCACGGACGTCGAGAACAGATTGTCGCCAAGCCGGATCGAGCCGTTGTAGTCGGGGCCGGGATTCCCCGTGGCGAAGTAGACGAGCCCGAGCTCCGGATCGACGGCGGGCGTATTCCAGACGGGTGCGCCGCCGTCCATCCAGATGTCGTTGTCCTGCGGCCACGTGTCGTGGCCCACTTCGCCGGGGCCGGGAATCGTGTAGAACGTCCAAGCGAGCTTGCCGTCGCGCGCGTCGAACGCTTTCACGCGGCCGCGGATGCCGCGCTCGCCGCCGGCAAAGCCGGTATAGATGAGGCCGTCGAAATAGAGCGGCGCGCTCGTGATCGTGAAGCCTTCCTGCCAGCGCTCGGCTTGCACAGACCATGCAACACGGCCCGTGCGTTGGTCGAGCGCCACCATCTTGCCGTCGAGCTGACCGACGAACACCTTGCCGTCGCCTAAGCCCACGCCGCGGCTGGTCCAGCCGCAACAGACGGCGTTGATCGCCGGATCGAGATTCGCGCGGTACTCCCACAGGATCTCGCCGCTCTCGACGCTCACGGCGAACGTGTCGTTCGCGCCCGTGACGACGTAGATGACGCCCTCGTGCACGAGCGGTTGAGCTTCGCCCGAGTACTGCGCGCCGAGGCCCGAGCCGCGCAAGTGTGTGCGCCAAACGCCCTTCAAGCTGGCAACGTTGCCGCGATCGATCTGCGTGAGCGGCGAATAGCGGCGGTTGTACCAATCGCCGCTATTC
>CAMPKU010000166.1 GCA_946887385.1 uncultured Gammaproteobacteria bacterium | reverse complement strand
TCGCCGCCGCCGTCGATACCTTGGTCGGCGACGGGCCGATCAAGCAGCGGCTTGCGAGCGCGTATTCCCTGTACCTGGCCGACTTGGCGGCGCACGAGCTTCCGGCGCAATTGCGGCACGAATTCGACGCGCTGCAAGCCGCCTTGACGCGCGTCGCACCGGCCGGCAGCGAGACGCGCGTCCGCGCAAGCGTGCAGAAAATGGCGCCTACTGAGGCGGCAGGCCACGCCAGCTCCATCGTGAGTATCTACGTGGAGCTGCTCAGCACCCTGGAGCGCGCCGAGCCGCTCAAGGTGGTGGGGCAGTTGCGCAAGCCGCGTTACCTCACCGGCCGCTAAAAAAGTCTCCGCCAATGGCAGTACCTGCGACTGCCATCAAGGATTTCCGCCGCGTTTGCCCGCATGATCGGCCGAGGCCCCTTCGCCCGACCATTGGACATATCGCGTGCTCTCGACCGCTCCCCCGGACAGCTCCGCTCAGGGCGGCTACGCGCCGTTCGCGCAGCTCATCCGGATGCTGTTGCCGAGCGCGCGGTGCGTGTCGATCTACGATGCTCGTACCGAGCTGGTCTGGTGCTCCGACGGCTTCGAGCAGCTCGACCTGCGGGCGTTGCTCGAGCAGCAACGAGTCAGCGAGACATTGTCGGGGCGCGGCCGCGTGGATACCACGCCGGGCGGCGTGCCCGTCTTCATCGCGGATCTACGCGCCGCAGACACTCGCCCGCTAGGCTCCATCGTCATCGAGCTCGGCGGCGGCAGCTCGCGCAGCCCGCCGTCGATGGTGGTGAGCCTGCTGCGGCCCGTGCTGGACTGTCTCGAGAGCAAGCTCGATCTCGAGCACGGCTCCGTGGCTGCGGATCGCAGCGCCGGGCTCGATCTGCTGCTGCGCGCCGACGAGCAGGAGCGTTCGGAGGTGAGCGCGTTGCACGACTTGGTGCGGCACTGCACTCGCGAGCTCGACTGCCTGCTGGGCGCCCTGGTGGTGCCCGACAAGAATATCGAGGTGTCGTGCAACCGTGATGAAGCCGCCGAGCGCTCGCAACTGCTCGACCGCACGCAGAAGCACCTGCTCGCGTGGGTACGGCTGAACAATCGCCCGATGATCGTGAATCGCGCGGGCAACACGGCGCCGTACAAGATCCTGTCGTGCCCGCTGCGCGACCCGAGCGGTGTGGTGCTTGGCCTGGTGGCCCTGTTTCGCGACGGCCAGGCGGCGGACTTCGAGCCCCGCGACGTGCGAATTCTCGAGTACGTGAGCCGCAAAGCCGTCGCGATCCTCGAGAGCGAGTACGACGCGCTCACGGGCTTACCGAATCGGCTGATTTTCGAACGGCGCGTGCAGCGCGAGCTCGACACCCAGGCCACGGCGCTGCTGTACGTGGACATCGACAAGGTGGCCGCCATCAACGAAGCGTTCGGCTTGAGCGCCGGCGATGAAGTGATCCAGCGCGTCGGCGCCGTGATCCAGCGCGCGGCCGGGGCCGAGACGCCGGTGAGCCGCGTGTCCGGCGACCGCTTCGCCGTGGCGCTCGCGGGGCGCGGGCTCGAGGAGGCCAACGAGCTGGCCCGCAAGATCGTCCACTCGACGGGCCAGCTCGGCTATCTGCACGGCGGCGAAGCGTTGCAGGTGGCCGTGAGCGTCGGCGTCGTGGCCGGCTCGGCCGGCGAGCGGTTGCCGCATGTGCTGGCGGCCGCCGAGCTTGCGTGCAAGCGCGCGAAGACGGAGGGCGGCGCGCGCGTGGTGACGATCGGCGAGAGCGCCACGCTGGCGCCGGCTGTGGCACGGCAAGCGCTGGCCGCGGCCGAGCTTCGCGATGCCTTGAGCGGCAACAAGTTTGAGCTCGATGCACAGCCGATCGTGGCGCTCACGGCGCATGCCCCCGAGGCCGTGGGCTACGAGCTGCTCGTGCGCTTGCGCAATTCCGCCGGCGAGCCCATCGACCCCGGCAAGTTTCTCGAGGCATGCGGCCAGTACGGCTTGCTACCGGCGCTGGACCGATGGGTGCTGTGCGCCGCGGTCGAGATCTTGCGGCCGTACGCGCTCGCGCTCGCGAGCTCGCCGCTGTTCTTCGCCGTGAACGTGTCGGCGCAGTCGCTTGAAAGCCGCAAGTACGCGGCCTTCGCGCTCGACGCCCTGGCCGCCGCCGGCTTGCCGCCGAGCCTGTTTTGCTTCGAGCTCAAGGAAGCCGCGGCCGTCGGCAACATCGTGGCGGCCGACGCGTTGATCCGCGAGCTCACGAGCGCCGGCGCGAAGCTGGCGCTCGACGACTTCGGCTCGGGGTTGAGCTCGCTGGCGCACTTGAAGCGGTTGCCGGTGAGCTACTTGAAGATCGACGGCCGCTTCGTTCGGCGCATGGGCACCGACCGCATCGCCGAGTCCATCGTGTCCGGCATTGCGCGGGCCGCACAGACGCTCGGCGTGACTACCGTCGCGGAGCACGTGGAGAGCGCGGCCGTCGCCGATCGCTTGCGAGAGCTCGACGTGGCGCTGGGGCAAGGGTTTCACTTCGGCCGTCCCGAGCCCTTCGCCAAGGCTGTGCAGCACGCCGTGCCCGCGCTGCCGATGGATACCTCGGCTCGGGCTTAGCCCGACTTGCGTCACAGTCGCGGCTTCGCGGCCGCCCCTATAATCCGGGCAGATTCTGTCAAGTCGGGAAGGGCCGATGCGAAGATCCATGCTCTTTGGGCTCGCGCTATTCGCGCTCGTCGGCGGCGCGCGCGCCGAGACCGCCTACGTCACCGATAGCCTGCGCCTCGGGCTCCACGCAGCGTCCGACACCAGCGATCGGCCGTTCGAGAACCTCATCAGCGGCACGGCGCTCGAGGTGCTCGAGCGCACGCCGAATTACGCGCGAGTGCGCGATCCGGAAGGCCGCGAGGGCTGGGTGAAGTCCACCTTCATCGTCACGGAGAAGCCCGCTGCGGCGCGCGTGCTCGAGCTCGAAAGCGAGCTGGCCACGCTGCAGCACACCGTTGCCGCGGCCGAGACGGCACGCGCGACGGCCGAGCACGAGCTCGCGCGTTTGACGGCGGAGCTGCAATCCACCACGGGCTCCGCCGAGACGATCGAGCAAACCGTGCTGCGCCTGCAAGCCGAGAATCGTGCCCACGAGGAACGCTTCGAGGCCTATCGCTACACGCTGCCGCTGAAGTGGGTGGTGCCCGCGATCGTCGTGACGCTAGTGGCTGGGTTTCTCGCTGGCCTGTGGTGGCTCGACTCGCTGATACGGCGCCGCCACGGCGGCTTTCGCGTGTACTAAGCGATGTTTTAGCCGCACGCCGAGCAGCACGGCCAGGAGGAACGCGTACAGCAGCGGCTCCGCGAAATCGAGGTCGGATTTCACTTGCCAGTAGTAGTGCACGATGCCGAGCACGGCCACCACGTACACGAGGCGATGCAGCTTGGCCCACTTCCGGCCGAGCCTGCGCTGCATGCCGCGCGTGGACGTAACGGCCAGCGGAATCAGCAACACCAGCGCCGTGAACCCCACCGTGATGTAGGGGCGCTCGGCGATGTCGGCGAGCAGCGTGCCCCACGCGAGCTGCGGCTGAAAGATGAGCCCAAGATCGAGCAGCGCGTAAGTCGAGAAGTGCAGAACGAGATAGAAGAACGCGAACAGGCCGAGTAGCCGGCGAAACGCGATGAGCCGATGTAGACCCGTGGAGCGGCGGATCGGCGTGATGCACAGCGTGAGCATGAGCAGGTTCAACCCGGTCTTGCCGCACGTGTTCAGCACTTGCTCGACAGGATTCGCGCCGAGGCCGCCCGCCATCCCAAACGCCTGCATCACGAGCAAGCCGAGCGGCGCCAAGCACGCCGCCCACAGCACTATTTTCGTGATGACGACGGCGCGCTGTGTCATCCCAAGCCCGAAACGCCCGTCAGTAGTTCTTGGCGAGATCGAGGCCCGTATAGAGCGACGCCACTTGCTCGGCGTAACCGTTGAACATCTGCGTGGGGATGCGCGGCGAGAACAACCCGCCGCCGAGGCGCCGCTCCGTGGCCTGGCTCCAGCGCGGATGGTCGACTTCCGGGTTCACGTTGGAGTAGAAGCCGTACTCCTGCGGTGCCGCCATGTTCCAGCTCGTCTGCGGCTGCGTATCCGTGAAGTGGATGCGCACGATCGACTTGCAGCACTTGAACCCGTACTTCCACGGGATCACCGTGCGCAGCGGCGCGCCGTTTTGATTCGGCAACACTTTGCCGTACACGCCTACGGCCATGAACGACAGCGGATGCATCGCTTCCGCCATCGTGAGCCCCTCGCGATACGGCCACTCGAGCACCGGGTAACGTAAGCCCGGCATCTGCGAGCGGTCGTTCAGCGTGAAGAATTGCACGTACTTCGCGTTCGACGTGGGCTCGAAGCGCGTGAGGAGCTCGCTGAGCTGGAAGCCCACCCACGGAATCACCATCGACCAGGCCTCTACGCAGCGCAGCCGATAGATGCGCTCCTCGAGCGCGTGCGGCCGCAAGATGTCCTCGAGTGTGTAGGTGCCCGTGCGCGCCGCCTCACCCGTGACCTGCACGGACCACGGCGACGGCTTCAGCGTGTGCGCGTTCGCGGCAGGGTCGCTCTTGCCCGTGCCGAACTCGTAGTAATTGTTGTAGGTGGTGATGTCTTGGAAGCTGTTGACCGTCTCGGTGGTCGAGCCGGGCCACTTGGCCACGCCCGTGAACTCTCCGTTGGCGGGCATCGTGGCGGCTTCCACGCGCGACAGCGCGGACGGCAGCAGTCCCGCGGCCACGGCTGCCGTGAGCAGCGTGCGCCGGTTCATGAACGTGTCCTCGGGCGTGATCTCGGACGGCTTGATTCCCGTGTCCAATCGTTTTCGCATAACTCTCACCTATCCAGCGGCTCGGGAAGAAACATTCAAGCGTCGCCTCGCACCGGGCGACTTGGCTAGAATACCCCCGCAAGAACAATACACAACCACAAGAAGCCTTAAAGTCGGGGCTCAGTTCTCATAAGGCAGCGGGCTTTCAACGTGTTAGGGGGGACTCATGAAGTTGATAACGGCAGTCGTCAAACCTTTCCGGCTCGATGATGTTCGCAATGCCATCGCGGAGGTCGGTGTACAGGGTATGACCGTCACCGAGGTGAAAGGGTTCGGCCGCCAGCGCGGTCATACGGAGCTTTACCGCGGCGCGGAATATGTCGTCGATTTTCTGCCGAAAGTGAAAGTGGAAGTGGCCGTGGCCGATGACCTCGTGGACCGTGTGATCGAGGCGATCATCGGCGCCGCCAAGACCGGCAAAGTGGGCGACGGCAAGATCTTCGTTACCGAGCTCATGCAGGTGTTTCGAATTCGCACCGGCGAAACGGGCGATCAAGCGATCTAACGCAAGAAAAAAAATTCCGGGGGGGATTCATGAAAAGAACATTCGGTGCGTGCGCCGCGCTTGCGGCCGTCTTGAGCCCTAGTCTCGCTGCCGCACAGGAGCTCGACAGCGGCTCGACGGCGTGGATGCTGACCGCCACGGCGCTGGTGTTGATGATGACGTTGCCGGGCCTCGCCCTGTTTTACGGCGGCCTGGTGCGCTCGCGCAACGTGCTGTCGGTGCTGATGCAGTGCTTCGCGCTGTGCTGCGTGGTGTCGCTGATCTGGGTGGCGTTCGGTTACTCGCTCACGTTTGCCGAGGGCGGCCCGTTGCTCGGCGGACTATCGAAAGCGTGGCTGCGCGGCGTGGAGCTCGACTCGCTGAGCGGCTCCATACCGGAGACGGTGTTCGCCACGTTCCAGCTCACGTTCGCCATCATCACGCCGGCGCTCATCGTGGGCGGCTTCGCGGAGCGCATGCGGTTCACGGCGATGCTGTGGTTCTCGATCTTGTGGCTCGTCATCGTCTACATCCCCGTGGCGCATTGGGTCTGGGCGGCGGACGGCTGGCTGTACGAGCTCGGCTTCCGCGACTTCGCGGGCGGGGCCGTCGTGCACGTCAACGCAGGCGTGGCGGCGCTCGTGGCGGCGCTCGTCATCGGCAATCGCAGCGGTTTCCCGACCACGGCGATGCCGCCGCACAACCTCACCATGACGGTGATCGGCGCGTCGCTGTTGTGGGTGGGCTGGTTCGGCTTCAACGCCGGCAGCGCCGTGGCCGCGAACGGCGCGGCGGGCATGGCCATGCTCGTCACGCACATCGGTGCGGCGGCGGGCGCCACGGCGTGGATGACGCTCGAGTGGCTGAAGTTCGGCAAGCCCAGCGTGCTCGGCATCGTCACCGGCATGGTGGCCGGTCTCGGCACCATCACGCCCGCGTCGGGCTTCGTGGGCCCGATGGGTGCGCTGATCATCGGTCTCGTCGCCGGCGTGATCTGCTTCTTCGCCACGCAGTTCATCAAGCGCAAGCTGAAGATCGACGACTCGCTCGACGTGTTCCCCGTGCACGGCGTGGGCGGGTTCACGGGCTTGCTGCTCACGGCCGTGTTCTCGGCCACGGCGTTCGACGGGCTTGGGCTGCCGGACGGCGTCTCGATTGGGCAGCAGCTGCTCACGCAGCTGATCGGCGCCGTGGCCACGCTCGTCTGGTGCGGCGTGGGCACGTTCGTGATCTTGAAGCTCGTGAATCTGGTGTCGCCGCTGCGCGTGACGCCGGAGCAGGAGAACGAGGGCCTCGACCTCGTGTTGCACGAGGAGCGGGGTTACAGCCTCTAGGTTGTACGGTCGAGGGGGAGCTCGAGAGCGATCTCGAGGCCTCCCTCCGGCCGGTTCCGCGCCGTTACCCGGCCGCCGTGCAGCTCGGCCACTCGGGAGGTGATCGCGAGGCCGATGCCTTGGCCGTCCTGCCGGTGGTCGCGGCTTTTGTCGGTGCGGTAGAACGGCTCGAAGATCCGCTCCAGCTCTTCCTGCGGCACACCCGGCCCTTGGTCGAGCACGCGCACCGTGGCGGCCGTCGCCGTTACGTCGAGCCGCACTTCGATCGGCTTGCTGCGGTCGCCGTAGATCATGGCGTTGCGCAAGACGTTCTCGATGGCGCTCTTCAAGCCGTCGGCGTCGCCGTGCAGCGCAACCTCTTTGGCCGGCGCGTACTCGATGCGCGCATCGGGACACTCGAAACGCGCGTCATCGACGACTTCGCCAATCACCTGATCGAGCCGCAGCAAATCGCGCCGCGGCGCGTCGCTCGTGCGCAAGCGCGTGAGCGTCATCACTTGGCCGACGAGCGCGTCGAGCCGCTCGGCTTCGCGCTCGATGCGCAAAAGATCGGGCTGCGACTCGGCGCCCATGCGCCGCTCTGCGAGCGCCAGCGCCATGCGGATTCGCGCGAGCGGCGAGCGCAGCTCGTGCGACACGTCGCGCAGCAGCGTCTCCTTCGCCACCACCAAAGCTTGGACGCGCTCGGCCATGGCATCGAAGTCCTTGGCCAGCGTGCCCACCTCGTCGTTGCGCCGCGTGAACGGCGCGCCGACGCGGGTGTCGAGGGCGCCTGCCGCCAACGCGCGGCTGGCTTTCTGCAGGCGCACGATCGGCGACGACAAATAGCGCGCGAGCAGCAGCGACACCACGGCCGCGGCTGCCATCGCAACCGAAAGCACGGCGACCGGCGTGCCGGGCCACACGAAAATGCCGTAGATGCTGACGGGCGCGGTCTCGAACCGAAGGCCGTACACCGCGCCGTCGGGCCCCGTGATCTCCGGCGTCAATTGCGCGGGTCGAAAGTTCGGCGGCCGGTCGGAACGCCGGGTCGGCGGCCGGGTTCGGAGCAGCCGCGCCAGCTCGCGGGGCATGGCACGGCCGAGCAGCTCGTCGCCGCGTTCGTTCGTCACGAGCAGCACGATGCAGGGTGCGGGCCGCGGATTGCTGAATAGCCACGCTTTGAGCTCGCGCTCGCCGCCGCGCGCGAGCGCCGCGGCCGCTTCGCTGATGATCTCGCCGCGACCTTCGAAGTCGATTTGCGTCAGCGGCCGGCTCACGATCCGGGAGGTGACGTAGATCGCGCCCACCGACGTGATCGACATGGCGATCATGAAGGCGACGAAAATTTTCCAGAACAGGCTCACGGCGGCTACGCCTGCGGCGGTACGAGCACGTAGCCGCTGCCGCGGATGCTGCGAATCAGCACGTCGGCGTCATCCTCGCTGCCGAGCTTGCGGCGCAAGTTACTGATGTGCGTATCGAGGCTGCGATCGTCGGGCAAGAGCTGCCGGCCGAGCGCCGTGCGCGTAAGCGCTTCGCGCGATACCACGTCGCCGGGGGAGCGCATCAGCGTCACGAGGATCACGAACTCCGCGTTCGTGAGCTTCAACGCGGTCTCGCCGAGCCACGCTTCGCGGCGGCGCAGATTCACGCGCAGTTGCCCCACGCTGAGCTCGGCCGGCTCGTCGCCGTCGGACTCCGCCGTCCGCCGCAAGATGGCCTTCACGCGAGCCAGCAGCTCGCGCGGATTGAACGGCTTCGGCAAGTAGTCGTCGGCGCCCAAGTCGAGGCCCACGATGCGGTCCACGTCGTCGCCGCGCGCGGTGAGCATCAGCACGGGCGTCTTCGAGCCGGCTTCGCGAAGCTGCTTCAGCACGTCGAAGCCCGACAAGCCGGGCAGCATCACGTCGAGGATGATGAGGTCGTAGTTTTCCCGCTGCGCGCTGCGCAGCCCTTGGATGCCGGACGGCACGGCCGTGAGCTCGATACCCTCCGGTGCCAGGTATTCCACCAGCATTTCGGAGAGGCGCACGTCGTCGTCGATGATGAGCAGGCGATGGTCTGGCACGGCTAAAGCTCTGTGGTTTTCCGCTGCAAAGTGCCACAAATGGCCGTGCCGACCCTAGCGAGGGGCCGGCAGGGACGAGAAATATTGAGACTATAACCCAAGGTCCAGCTGCGGTTGCGGGGCCCGCGGCGGCTCGAATCGGTCTTGGCGCAGCTCCACATCGCGGTCGAGCCCGTAGCGGCGGCAGGCCTTCTGAAAGCGCGCCTTCAGCAGCGCCGCGAAAGGCCCGAAGCCGCGCTGCCGCGTGTGGAATTGCCCGTCGCTCAACGTGCCGCCGCGCAATTGCCGCAGCAAGCTCAGCACGTGCTCCGCGCGGTCGGGATAGTGCGCATGCAGCCACTCCACGAACAGCGGCTCCACCTCGTGCGGCAAGCGCAGCAGCACGTAGCCGGCGCTGCCGGCGCCGTTCGCCGCCGCCGCCTCGAGCATCGCTTCGAGCTCATGATCGTTGAGCGCGGGAATGATCGGCGCTGCGATCACGCCGGTGGGAACGCCGGCGTTCGCGAGCTGACGGATCATGTTCAGGCGCTGTTTCGGCCCGGCGGTGCGCGGCTCCATGCGCCGCTTCAGCTCGTCGTTTAGCGTGGTGAGGCTCACGTGCACGGCCACGAGGTTGTGTGCCGCGAATTCGCGCAGCAGGTCCAAGTCGCGCAGGATCAGGCCGCCCTTCGTCACGATCGTGATCGGATGGCGGTGCGCGAGCAGCAGCTCGAGCAGCCCGCGCGTTACTTGAAGCTCGCGCTCCACGGGCTGATAAGGATCGGTGTTCGTGCCGAACGCGATCGGGCTCGGCTCGTAGCCGGGCCGCGCGAGCTCGGCGCGCAGCAGCTCCACGGCGTTCGGCTTATAGAAGATCTCTGTCTCGAAGTCGCGGCCCGGCGACAGGTCCAGGTACGAGTGCGTGGCGCGCGCGTAGCAGTAGATGCAGCCGTGCTCGCAGCCGCGGTACGGATTGATCGATTGATCGAACGGAATGTCGGGCGAGCGATTGCGCGCAATGATGGTACGCGCGCGGTCCACGTGCAGCGTGGTGGCGAGCCGCGACGGCTCCGGTTCCTCGTCGGCGGCTGCGGCCGCGGCCAACGCCTCGAGATCCGGTTCGCGCTCATGGCGCGCGAATCGCCCTTCGCGGTTCGATAACGCACCGCGGCCTTTGAGCTTGCCGTCCATCGTTACATAAGCCCACTGCCGGGGATCGAGCGCGTCAACCGGCCCGAAGCCCCGGCCGTTCTTGGCAGCGACGTTCCTGTTCTATTGGCTAGGGAGGCCGACATGAAACGCAGTGCAGTATGGCTCAGTTTGGCGTTGCTCGCGTGCAGCGCGCAGGTGTGGGCTCAAGACGCCGGCGAGCGCGCTCATCGCGCCGATCGCGGCGACCGCATCGAGCGCCGCCTCGATCGGCGCGGCGACCGAATCGACAACCGCTTGGACCGCGCCTCGAATCGCGCCGAGCGCCGCGGGCACGACGCGGCCGCACAGCGGCTGGATCGGCGCGGCGATCGCGCGGACCGGCGCCTCGATCGGCGTGGGCGGCAAGTGAACCGGCGGATCTAGGCGGCCGAATGAAGAGGGGACGGATTAATTTTTCTTCGAAAAA
>CAMPKU010000165.1 GCA_946887385.1 uncultured Gammaproteobacteria bacterium | reverse complement strand
CTTGGGCTTAGCCTTGGCCTTGGGTTTGGCCCTAGGTTGCGCCTTGCGCCCGGCCTTGGCCGGTTTGCGCGCGGCCTTGGATCGGCTGACCGGCTTGCTCTTCGCTTGCTTTCGCGCCGGGGCCTTCGCCCGCTTGGCAGCCGCCTTCTTGCCTGCGGCCTTCTTGGCTGCCGCCTTCTTGGCGGGCTTCTTCTTGGCGGCTCGCGTGCGGGAAGCCGGCTTCTTCGCGGCGGCCGGCTGGGCGGATTCACGCGCCGGAGCTTTCCCGGCCGCGGCTTGCGCGGCCGCATTGTGCAGCGCGAAGAACGCGCCGTAAGGGTCCATGAGTTGCGCGATGCGATCGCCGCCCGGCACCTCCATGGGGCCGGCCAGCAGCGAGCCGCGCGCAGTCTTCGCTTTTTCGACCACGCCTTCGAGGTCGGTGATGCGCACGTAGCTCAGCCAATAGGCAGGGCCCGATTTTCCGGCTGCGCCTTTATCGAAGATGCCGCCGAGCTGCCGGCCGTCGCGGCCGAAGATCAGGTACGTGCCCATCGCGCCCATGTCGTGCTGGCTGATCTCGTCCCAATCGAACAGTGCCGCGTAGAACGCGAACGCGATGTTCGGAGCGATGTCGGTCGCGAGCTCGTGCCACGAAAACTCGCCCGGCTCGCCCGGTCCCGCTTCGGGCTTGCTCGAGGCATGGATGCCGAACGGCGCGCCCTGCGGGTCGACGAGCACGGCGTAGCGTCCGCCGTTCGGCAGCGCCGTGGCCGGCGTCGTAACGCGCGCGTCGAGGCGCGAGGCGGCCTCGATCGTGGCATCGACGTCGGCCGTGGAAATATAGGGCAGCCAGTGCGGCGTAGCGGAGCGCGATTCGACGGTGCCGCCGACCGGGCCGCTGCGGGCCGCGAGCATGACGTACGAAGGATCGCCGTCAGCGGTCTGCTTCTTCCAGCCGAGCGTCTTTTCGTAGAACTCGTGCGCCCCCGCCAGATTCGGCGTGAGCAGATCGTGCCAAACGAACCAGCCGCGAACCGTTCCTTCTGCCATGAAACACTCCGTTTCAGCTGAAAACGCGGTGAGCTCCGCGATGGGCTCGATGCTTTCCGATCCTGAGGCTGAGCCGTCGCCGACGCAAGCGCAGCTCGAGCAGCTGCGACTGTGACCGGAGTCGCGGCCGTCCGCCCGCGGACGCGGTACCATTCGCGTCACCCACTTTACCTAAGTCGACCGATTCCAAGGCGCAGGGACGCAGCCCGATGACGATGAACACGACGCTGGTCATCAACGCCAAAGGCGGCGTCGGCAAGACCACCATCACCACGAATCTTGCCAGCTATTTCGCGGCTCGCGACATCGCCACGACGATCGCGGATTTCGATCCGCAAGGCTCGAGCCTGAACTGGCTTGCGCAACGCAGCAGCGACGCCCGCCCGATACACGGCGCCGATCTCTCGGCCCGCATCGGCGGCGGCTTCGCGAACGGCCGTCGCCAGATCCCGCGCGAGACGCGCCAGCTCATCATCGACGCGCCGGCCGGGCCGTCGCGGCTGCTGCTTCAAGACCTTCTGGCGCGCACGCAGTCGATCGTGATCCCCGTCGCGCCGTCGTCGATCGACGTGCATGCCACGGCGAACTTCATCAAGGAGCTCTTGCTCGTCGGCCACGTTCGGTTCCGCAACATCCGCGTCGCCGTCGTTGCGAACCGGGTGCGCAACTCGAAGCCGGTGTACGCGCCGCTCGAAAAGTTCGTGGCGTCGCTGAACATTCCGTTCTTGGGGCGCGTCAGCGACTCCGACGTCTACGTCGAAGCCGCGGAAACCGGCCTCGGCGTTTTCGACTTGCTAAGCGAAGCCGCCGCCGACGAACAGCGCGAGATTTCGGCCGTAGGCCGGTGGGTGCAAGACGAGCAAAGCGCCGCCGACTCGTCGTCGAGCAACGTGGTGCCGATCACCGCTGCGCGCGCATAGCGCTTCAGGTGTGAGGCGTAGGGCCTAACAGCTCTCGCTGCACGCGGCGGGACACTCGCCGGTCGAACAATCCCCAGGCCCCGGCCTCGCCGTGCCAGGCGCCGCCCGTCGCGGCCTTGGCGTACTCCGTGGCGCGCGTCTCGAAGAAATTCGCGTGCTCGACCCCGTTCAACATCGCCGTGAGCCAGGGCAGCGGATGCTCCTTCACGCCGTACACCGCAGGGAGGCCGAGTTGTTTGAGGCGCCAATCCGCCACGTAGCGGATGTACGCCTTCACGTCGGGCGCCGTGAGGCCGTCGATCGGTCCGAGCTCGAACGCAAGATCGATGAACCGGTCCTCGAGCCGCACCACGGTGCGCGCACAGTCGACGATGTCGTCGCGTACGGCCTCCGTGAGTGCCCCGGTTTCGCTCGCAAACGTGTGAAACAGGCGAATGATGCCTTCGCAGTGCAGCGTCTCGTCGCGCACCGACCAGGACACGACCTGCCCCATGCCGCGCATTTTGTTGTGGCGCGGGAAGTTCAGCAGGATCGCAAAGCTCGCGAAGAGCTGTAGCCCTTCGGCGAAGCCGCCGAACATGGCGAGCGTGCGCAGGATGTCGCCGTCGGTGTTGACGCTAAACGACTGCATATAATCGTGCTTGTCGCGCATCGCGGCGTAGTCCAAGAACGCGGCGAACTCGCTGTCGGGCATGCCAAGCGTCTCGAGCAGCAGCGCGTAGGCCGCGATATGCACGGTTTCCATGTTCGCAAACGCCGCGAGCATCATCTTGATCTCGGTGGGGCGGAACACGCGCGCGTAGCGTTCCATGTAGTTGTCCTGCACCTCCACGTCGGACTGCGTGAAGAAGCGGAACACTTGCGTCAGCAGATTGCGCTCGGCGTCGGTGAGCCGCGTGCTCCAATCCTTGCAGTCCTCGCCGAGCGGAATTTCCTCGGGCATCCAATGGATCTGCTGCTGGCGGCGCCAGTACTCGATGGCCCATGGATAGCGCAGCGGCTTGTAGCTCGCGCTCGGCGTGAGAAGCCCGGGCGCTTTGATGAGCTCGATCTGGTCTGCGTTGACTATTGGCATGCGAGGCACTCGTCGTATTTGTCGGCATTCGCTTCGAGCGGGCGGGAACGCCAGGCGCGTGTGTTGTCGGCTTCGACGCCGGCGAAGCCGGCGCGCTGCACGGATTTCGAGCGGCAGTAGTACAGACTCTTGATGCCGCGTTCCCACGCCGTCCAGTGCAGCATCAACAGATCCCACTTGTGGAGGTCGCTTCGCAAATAAAGGTTCAGCGACTGGCCCTGGCAGAGCAGCGGCGCGCGATCGCCGGCCAGCTCGACGACCCAGCGCTGATCGATCTCGAAGGCCGTGCGGAACACGGCTTTTTCATGATCGCTCAAGCCTTCAAGGTGCTGCACCGAGCCCTCGTGCGCGAGGATCGACTGCCACGTGGGTTCGGTGTCGAGGCCTTTCGCGGCCAGCGTCTTTTGCAACGCCTCGTTGCGCACGCTGAAGGAGCCCGACAGCGTCTTGTGCGTATAGACGTTCGCCGGAATCGGCTCGATGCAAGCGCTGGTGCCGCCGCAGATCACGCTGATGCTCGCCGTGGGCGCAACCGCGAGCTTGTGGCTGAAACGTTCCGGCACGCCGCGTTCGGCCGCATCGGGGCAAGCGCCGCGCTCGCCCGCCAGGCGCCGCGAGGCCGCGTCGGCCGCCCGGCGCAGCTGACGGAACATGCGCAAATTCGCCGAGCGCGCGAGCGCGCTCTCGAACGGTATACCGGCCTGCTGCAAATAGGAGTGAAATCCCATCGCACCCAAGCCCACGGACCGCTCGCGGCTCGCCGAGTACGCTGCCGCCGCCATGCTCGGCGGTGCGCGCTCGATGAAGTCCTGCAGCACGTTGTCGAGCATCCGCAGCACGTCTTCGACGAACGTTTCGTGGTCGCACCATTCGTCCCAGCGCTCGAGATTCACGGACGCCAGGCAGCAAACAGCCGTGCGGGTTTGTCCCAAGTGGTCGCGCCCCGTGGGCAGCAGGATCTCGCAACACAGGTTCGATTGGCGCACGGTAAGCCCGGCCGCGCGCTGGTGCGGCGCGAGCTCCCGGTTCGCAGTGTCGATGAAGAGCAGGTACGGCTCGCCGGTTTGCAGGCGCGTCTCGAGCAGCCGCTGCCACAAATGGCGCGCCGACACCTCGCGCAACGGCTCACCCGTGTGGGGGCTACGCAAGGCGAACGGCCGGTCGTCGCGAACGGCTTGCATGAACTCGTCCGTGATACACACGCCGTGGTGCAGATTCAGGCTCTTGCGATTGAAGTCGCCCGACGGTTTGCGGATCTCGATGAACTCCTCGATCTCAGGATGGTGCACGTCGATGTAGACGGCCGCCGAGCCGCGCCGCAGCGAGCCTTGCGAGATGGCGAGCGTCAGCGAGTCCATGACGCGCACGAACGGGATGATCCCCGACGTGTGGCCGCAGCCGCGCACGGGCTCGCCGATCGAGCGCACGCCGCCCCAATAGGTGCCGATGCCGCCGCCGTTGCTGGCGAGCCAGACGTTTTCCGACCACGTGTCCACGATGCTGGCGAGATCGTCTTCCACTGCGTTCAAGAAGCACGAGATCGGCAGGCCGCGGTCGGTGCCGCCGTTGCTCAAGATCGGCGTGGCGGGCATGAACCACAGGCGCGACATGTAGTCGTAGAGCCGTTGCGCGTGTGCCGCGTCGTCGGCATAGGCGCGGGCGACGCGTGCGAACAAGTCCTGCGGGCCCTCTCCCGGCAAAAGATAACGATCGGCCAGCGTCGCGCGCCCGAAGGGGGTCAGCAGCGCGTCGCGCCGTGCGTCCGTGTGCAGTTTTCGATCGAAGACCTGAGCCGCCTGTGTCGCCATCTACTCCCCTCCGAAGGTTCAATGGGGAGGCGGCGAGGCGTGGGACAGCGAGTGCGCAAGCAGCCGATGTCACGACGCGCCTGCGCAGCACACCCCGGCTGTCAGTACGTTCAAGCGCGTGCGGCAGGTCTCCTGGCTCGCCGCTCGAGTGGAGTCGTCCTGTCTTCCCGAGGGTTAGGGCACCTCAGTGACGGCGGGGCGACGATTCCGTTGCGGCCTACAGTTGCGGGGGCAGCTTCGGCTTCGAGGCGAGCCTCTGACCGAATTCCCTTTTCATCGCACTCGCGTGCGAACCGCTGCGCTACCAGATATTGGGCCCGAGGGGCGGTCTTCGTCAACCTATTGTGGTGGGGACGTTGGGGGACGGGTTTATTTTCTGCCGGCGAGGGCATCGGCAGCTGCATTGCCATTCATCGGCAGAAAATTAATCCGTCCCCCCCCTACGGAGCTTCGCGATACGCGGCTTGGATGGCGGCGTTGATACGGCCCGTAGGTGGGCCCGCGGCCGGTGCGAGCTCGGCGAAGCGTTGCGCCAGCGCCGGCGCGAGCGATTGCTGCGCTTCGTCGACGCTGCGGCCCGCACGCTTCAGCGCGCGCGTCTCGTCGCGCACGGCCGTCATGTAGTCGCGATAGCGGCGGATCATTCCCACATCGCCGAGGCGGCCATGCGCCGGTACGACCACGGCGGGATTCAGCGCCTCGAACTCCGTCATGTTCGCGATCCATTTGTCGACGCTGCCGGCTTGCCCGCTCGCCGCGGGAAACACGGCCATGACCACGTCGCCCGTAAACAGCACGCGGTCTTCCTCGACGAACATCACCGTATCGCCGCGGGTGTGATTCGGCCCGACGCCCTTGATGCGCACGTGCACGCCGCCCAAATCGAGCCTGATCTCGTCGTCGAACAGGGTATCGACGGGGCGGAAGCGCGCGCCCTCGAGGAGCTCGGCATTGGCGGCCGAGAAACTCGCGAAGCGCTCGATCATCTGCGCGCCTTGCTCTTCGGCTTCTGTTTGCTGCGTGCGCCAACGCACCATCTCGGCGTCGTCGGGAAACGCCGTCGCGCCCAGGTCGTGCTCGGGATGAAAGTGCGTGGCCGTCAGATAGAACTTCGGAGTGGCGCCGAGCTTGCGCGCCTCGCCGAGCACGATCGTGCCGTTGCGCTCGCCCAGGCCCGTGTCGACGATCAGGGTGGCGCGCTCGCCGATCACGATGCCGACATTCGGCACCATGCCGACGTTGTCGTCGAGGATCACGAACGTGTGCTCGGCTACCTTGCGCGCGGCGTCTTGCTTGATCAGCGGCGCTGCCGCCGGTGCTTGCGCCGCGGCGTTACAGGCGACGGCGTAGAGCAGCGCGGCAAACGCCGCAAGGCGGTACGTGGCTCGGTGCATGGCGTGATCTCCCCGAAACAATGCGCAGACGGATGCTTAAAAAAAAGCCTACCGCACGTGCTGCGTGCGGAAGGGCCGTTGTTTACCGCCGTGTTTTCGGCCCGCAGGCGCCTTGGCCACGAACCCTTTGGGCTGAAAGCGCGGCACGAGCTGGTGTTTACCGTTGCCGATCAAATCCGCGCGGCCCATGCGCTTCAAGGCGTCGCGCAGCAGCGGCCAATTGTGCGGATCGTGGTAGCGCAGGAACGCCTTGTGGAGGCGGCGGACCTTCAACCCTTTCGGGATCGTGACGTTCTCCGACGTGCGCGTTACGCGGCGCAGCGGATTCTTACCCGAGTGGTACATCGCCGTTGCGGTCGCCATCGGGCCCGGCAAAAACGCCTGCACTTGGTCGGCGCGGTAGCCGTTCTTCTTCAGCCAGAGCGCGAGCTCGAGCATGTCCTCGTCGGTGGTGCCTGGGTGCGCTGCGATGAAGTACGGAATCAAGTACTGCTCTTTGCCCGCTGCCTGCGAGTAGCGGTCGAACAGCTGCTTGAACTTGTAATAGGTGCCGACCCCGGGCTTCATCATTTTCGACAAAGGCCCTTCGCCGATCGCTTCGGGCGCGATCTTCAAATAGCCCCCGGTGTGGTGCTGCGCGAGCTCTTTCACGTATTCCGGGGATTCGATGGCGAGGTCGTAGCGCACGCCGGACGCAATCAGCACCTTCTTGATGCCCGGCAGCTCGCGCGCGCGCCGATACAGGTTGATCAGCGGCGCGTGGTTCGTGTTCAAGTTCGGGCAAACGGCGGGATAGACGCACGACGGCCGCCGGCAAGCCGACTCCACCTCGCGGCTCTTGCACGCCAGGCGATACATGTTGGCCGTCGGTCCGCCGAGGTCGGAGATCACGCCCGTGAAGCCCGGCACCGAGTCGCGGATGGTTTCGATCTCGCGCACGATGGAGTCTTCGCTGCGGTTTTGGATGATGCGGCCTTCGTGCTCCGTGATCGAGCAGAACGTGCAGCCGCCGAAGCAGCCGCGCTGGATCGTGACGGAGAAGCGGATCATCTCGTAGGCCGGGATCTTCGCTGTGCCGTACGAAGGGTGGGGCACGCGCGCGTACGGCAGCTCGTAGATGCGGTCCATCTCAGGCTGTGTGAGCGGCAGCGGCGGCGGATTGAGCCACACGTCGCTCACGCCGTGCCGCTGCACGAGCGCTCGCGCATTGCCGGGATTCGCTTCCATGTGCAGGATGCGCGACGCATGCGCGTACAGCACCGGGTCGTCGCGCACCTGCTCGAAGCTCGGCAGCCGGATGTAGCTGCGCGCGCGATCGGCCGTCGGCACGCGCCGAGTGAACCGCACCACGTGCACGCCGGGCTCGGGCTCGCGCTCGAGCTTGGCCGCCGCGGCGATTTCGGGCTCCATGGCATAGGGATCGGGATGCCGGCCCACGGGGCCCGGCGCGTCGAGGTGCGTCGAGTCGATTTCGGTCCAACCGTCGGCGGCCGCGTTGCCGAGCACGGCCGTGCCGCGAATGTCGCGCAACGCGCTCGGCTCCTCGCCGGCGGCCAAGCGGTGCGCGATCTCGACGATCTGCCGCTCGCCGTTGCCGAACACGAGCAGATCGGCGCGGGAATCGAGCAAGATCGAGCGCCGCACTTTCTCCTGCCAATAATCGTAGTGCGCGATGCGCCGCAAGCTGGCTTCGATGCCGCCGATCACGATCGGGGTTGCAGCGAATGCCTCGCGCACGCGTTGCGCGTAAACAATCACGCTGCGATCGGGCCGCCGGCCGCCGATCCCCCCGAGCGTATACGCGTCATCGCTGCGTACGCGCTTGTCGGCCGTATAGCGATTGACCATCGAATCCATATTGCCGGCCGTGATGCCGAAGAAGAGGGCGGGCGCACCCAGCCGCTCGAAATCCGCCGTCGAGCGCCAGTCCGGCTGCGCGATGATGCCGACTCGAAACCCCTGCGCCTCGAGCACGCGGCCGACGATGCCCATGCCGAAGCTCGGGTGATCGACGTACGCGTCGCCCGTTACGAGGATCACGTCGCACTGGTCCCAGCCGAGCACGTCCATTTCCTCGCGCGACATCGGCAGAAACGGCGCCGGCGTGAGCCGATGGGCCCAATACTTGCGGTACCCGAATAGATCGGGTGCCGGCGGGCGGTGGCTGGCGGGGGTGGCACTCATGGGAAGCGATTGAATTCAGAGAGCTTTGCGGCCTCTAGAATACCACCGGCCCGTGCCGCAGCCTGGCCGGCGCGCCCCAGGTTGACGGGATGCTGTCGGTGGGAGCACTTTCAGGCGATGGCAGCAATCATGAACAGCGCCGCGTCCACGCTAGAGTCCGAGGATTCCGGCGGTCCAGATGGGGCCGACACGCGCCGCATTCGGGCGCCTCGGAAGCCGCGCAGGCGGCCGCCGCGTGGCCGGGTGCCGAAGCCCGACAGCGCCAAACGCGCGCCCATGGCCGCGGCCGTCGCGCGGCCCGTCAAACGCACGGCGGGGCGCACAGCCGTAGCCGATACGCCGGCGTACATCCGAGCCGTCGGCGTTGAGCTCGATGCCGCCGACAAGGCTCAACTGCGGCGCAAGCTCGGCCGCAAGCTCGGCAAGTTCTCTCCCGGCATCGAGCGCGCGAGTGTGCGCATCGAGGACGTGAACGGCCCGCGCGGCGGCATCGATAAGCGCTGCCGGATCAAAGTCGTGCTGAGCGGGCTGCCGAGTGTCGTGGTGGAGGAGCGTCGGCGCGCGCTGTGGGACGCCATCGACGTCGCGCTCGCGCGAGTCGAGCGAACAGTACGGCAGGCCGTGAAAACCCGGCGCATGAAGCCACGAAGATCGAGGGCGCGCCTCCGCAAGTAGCGATGTGTCCGCGCGAACGCGGCCGGTGTAGCTACGCATAGCGGTGCTACATGCACGTGTACGCGTTTGTACCAATTCCGTCCCCGAGTGCTCCATCCATACTTGTCGAGGCGAACGACGAGGAGGATGGACGCATGAGAGCTCGAGACGACTCGCATCATCGCAAGCGCCGCCAGATGATCTCCGAGGCCGCGCATTTCCGCGCGGTGAAATACGGATTTCGCGGCGGCGACGCGCTGCGCCATTGGCTCGACGCCGAAGTGCAGGCCGATGCGCCGCTACGGCAAACGAGCTCTCACAGCCGGCGCGAGAGCGGCAAGCAAAAGAAGAAGTCCGTTTCACGCCGGTAAACTGCCGTCCTCGCCGGGCCGAAGGCATACTGGCGCAATAGCGGCACACAGGGCTGAAGCGCATGCGAGTCGCAGTATTCGGAGCGGGCGGCGTCGGCGCGTACTTCGGTGCGCGGCTCGCAGCCGCAGGCATGGAGCTCGCCGTCATTGCGCGCGGCGCGCATCTCGAGGCGATTCGCGCCGGTGGGCTGCGCGTGGACAGCGTGCTCGGCGACCTACTCATCGAGCCCGCGATCGCGAGCGCGAGCACGGCCGACATCGGTCCCGTCGATGTCGTGCTGCTCGGCGTCAAGACGTGGCAAGTGGCCGAAGCCGTGCCGTCGCTGGGGCCGTTGCTCGGGCCCGACACGCTCGTCGTGCCGTTACAAAACGGCGTCGAAACCGTCGAAGAGCTTGCGGAGACGCTCGGCTCGAAGCACGTCGCGGGTGGCTTGTGCAGCGGCTTCTGCTTCATCGTTGCGCCGGGGCACATCAAGCACATCGGCGGCGTCACCTTCATCAAGTTCGGCGAGCTCGACGGCACGAAGTCGGCACGCGTCGAGGCGCTGCGCGACGCATTCGTTGGCGCAGGGGTGGACGCGATCGTGCCGGACGACATTCGTGTCGCGCTGTGGGAGAAATTCTTGCTGGTCGTGCCGTTCGGCGGGCTCGGTGCCGTAACGCGTGCGCCGATTGGCGTGTTGCTGTCGCCGCCAACGCGCGAGCTGCTCATGGCCGGCATGCGCGAGATCGAATCGATTGCACGCGCCCGCGGCGTTGCGCTGCCCGAAGACTGCGTCGAGCGTGCGCTCGAGGTGCTCCAGAGCGTGAACCCGGCCGGCACGTCGTCTTTGCAGCGCGACATCGCCGCATGGAACGCCAGCGCCGGCAAAAGCACGCGTCT
>CAMPKU010000164.1 GCA_946887385.1 uncultured Gammaproteobacteria bacterium | reverse complement strand
CGGACGTCTCGACGAACGAGATGTCTTGCGGCTCAATATCGCTTTGGCGTTCGTAATGGGGCTCGCAGATTAGCGGCGTGCCGCCAGAGCGCGTGGTATGTTTTGCATCTCTACCCATGGTTCAAATGGGGGCGCCATGAACGGCACACGTCGTATCCCGTGGCTCGCGAGCGCGCTGAGCCTGCTCCTTCTGCCCATGCACGCGCTGCACGCACAAACGCCCGCCGAACCGTTGCCCGACGGCTACATGCGCGCGCCGCCGGTACCCGAAGGGCTCGCGCCGCAAATGAACGTCACCGAGACGCAAGGCACGGCGCACGTCTTCGACGCGATCTTCAGCCCCGGCGACGAGGTCTTGTCGGGCCTCACGGATCTTGCGCGCGAGCACGGCGTTACGTCCGGCTACGTCACGGGGCTCGGCGGTCTTTCGGGCGCGTTGCTCGGTTTCGGCGACCCTGCGCTCGGCGCCTTCGCGAGGATTCCGGTGGACGAGAAATGCGAGCTCGTCTCGTTGACCGGCCACATTCAGATGCGCGATGGCGCGCCGTACGTGCATCTGCACGCCATCGTGGCGCTGAAGGACGGCAGCACGAAAGCCGGGCACGTGTTCGAGTTGCGAGTGGATCCAGTCGCCGAGATCTCATTGGTCGCCACGTCGATGCGCTCGCCTTGATGGCGCCGGCCGTCGCCATCGGCAGGCTCGTCGCGTGCGTGCTGTGGCTTGCGGCGGCTGCGCCCGCCTTCGCTCAAGGTGCGGATCGGGCCGCCGACGAGGCCGCGATCCGCGCAGTCATTCAAGCGTTCCTCGACACGCGCGAGAGAAACGACGCCGCAGGCCTAGCGGCGTTGCTGACGGCCGACGTGGATCAACTTCAAACCTCGGGCAACTTGCGCAGCGGCCGCGAGGCCGTCGTCGCAGGCTCGCTCGCGACGCAAGAGAGCACGGGCGGCCGGCGCACAATCAGCGTCGATTCACTGCGCTTTCTAGGGCCCGATGTTGCAATTGCGGACGGGCGCTACGACAGCCTGGGCCGAGCAGACGGCACGGATCGGCACATGCTCACGTCGATGGTGCTGCGGCGCGAGGGCGGCGCCTGGAAAATTGCGGCGATCCGCAACATGCTGCCGACCATGCCGCGCTGACGATCCGCACGCCGCTCTAACCATGCTCTCCACGAGACTGGATAGACCAGTGGATTCCGCCCGCGACCACGTGCTGGGCGCGCCGCGCGCACCCATCACGCTCGTCGAGTACGGCAGCTATGCCTGTAGCTACTGCCGGGCGGCCAATGAACGCTTAGCGAGCCTGCGCGATCAGCTCGGCGACCGGCTGCGGTACGTCTTCAGGCACCGGCCGTTGACCGGCAGCGAGGTGGCACGGCGCGCCGCAAACCTCATCGAGCGCGCCCCGGATGCCGACAGCTTCTGGAAAGCGCACGTGGCGCTGATGACCCGCTCGACGGAGCTCACGGAGGACGATATCGCGGCCGTCGCGCAGGAGCTCCACATCGACGTGGACGACTCGAGCGACGCGGCGCGGAGCGCTCGGGAGCGAGTAGCGGCGGACGAGCGCAGCGCCAAGGCGAGCGGCGTCACGGTAACGCCCACGTTTTTCATCAACGGCCGGCGTTACGAGGGGCCGTGGGACGAGAGCGCGTTCGAGGATGCGATGCTCGGCTCGCTTGGCTACAAGATTCGCTCCGCCGCGCTTGATTTTGCTGCGTGGGCGCCGTCGGCGGGCTTGCTGCTGTTGCTCGCGTCGATCGTCGCCGTGGCACTGACGAATTCGAGCTTGGGGCCGGCGTTCACGGCTTTTTGGGAGCAGGCGTGGGGTGTCACCGCCGTCGACGCCGTGTACGTGTTGCCGCTGCTCGATTGGATCAATCACGGTCTGTTGTCGGTGTTCTTCCTGGTTGTGGGGCTCGAGATCAAACGCGAGTTCAGCGTGGGCCATCTCGCGAACCTGCGCGCGGCGGCGTTGCCGGTGGCCGCGGCGATCGGCGGCATGGTCGTGCCGGCCACCCTTTATGCCGCACTCGTCTCGTCGGGCGCGTGGACGCACGGCTGGGGCGTACCGATGGCGACGGATACCGCGTTTGCCATCGCGCTGATCGCCATGCTGGGCGCACGCGTGCCCATCGAGCTCAGAATCTTCCTCACCGCCGCCACGATCGTGGATGACATCGGCGCGATTTCCGTGGTCGCGGTGTTCTACTCCGACGAGATCCATTTCGGCTATCTCGCAGCCGCGGGCGTCTCGACTGGCATTCTCGTGCTGCTCAACCGGGCGCACGTGTATCGCGTTGCGCCTTACGCGGCGATGGGATTGCTGCTGTGGATCTTCATGCATGCATCGGGTGTGCACTCCACGCTTGCGGCGGTCATCCTGGCCGTCCTGATCCCTACGCGGAAGCCGCCGAACCTGAGCGCGCTCATGGCGCAGGCCGACGCGATCATCGGGGCGGAGGCCCAGCGTGGCGACGAAGTGCTGCGGCACGGACCGTCGTTGCCCGCACTGCGCTCGCTCGACGCGATTCACGACCGGCTCGAATCGCCGGCGGACCGGTTACTGCGCAACGTGGCGCCGCGGTCGAGCTACGTGGTTCTGCCGCTGTTTGCTCTCGCGAACGCCGGCGTGGTGCTCGACGCTACGGTCCTCGAGGGACGCGAGGGATTGTTCGTGGCGATCTTCGCGGGGCTCGTGATCGGCAAACCGCTCGGCATGGTGCTTTTCTGCGCGGCGGCCGTCGGCCTCAAGCTTGCCGTGAAGCCGGCAGAGTACTCATGGCGGCAGTTGACCGGCGCGGGTGCGCTGTCCGGGATCGGTTTCACCATGTCGCTGTTCATCGCCGCGGAAGCGTTTCCGCTCGCGGCCGACTTCGCGGCGGCGAAGATGGCTGTGTTCGCAGCATCGTTTGCGGCGGCGGTTGCCGGCGTGGCGATCCTGGCGTGGCCGAGTGCGCGGCCGCGCGAAAATGAAGCCGCAATGACCGTGTCGGGAGGCTAGGCGGCTTCCTGCTCGGAGTCCACGCTCGTAATGGTTTGCGCCCAAACCGAAATGGACACGGCGGCCGCGGCAATCGTCGCGGCCGTCGGCCGCCACTCGAGCAAGGACAGCTCGCCGTGCCGGTCCTCGACGAGCGCCGTGCAGCTCTCTACCCAGTCGCCGTCGTTGCAGTAGAGAAGGCCGTCGATCTCGATATGCGCGGCGCGATGAATGTGACCGCACACGACACCGTCGACGCCCATCTCGCGGGCGGCGGCGAGCGTGGCGTTGCGATAGCGATCGACGTAGCTTTGTGCGCCGGGGAAGCGCGCTTTCAAGTGCTGCGCAAGCGACCAGTACGGCCGGTCGAAGACGTCGTGGAGCCAATGCACGAGCCGGTTTAGCGTGAGCAGACGCCGGCAAGCGAAACCGCCGAGCCAAACTCCGAGCGACGGACGGCGCACGACTGCGTCGAACTGGTCGCCGTGCGTGACGAGCAGGCGCCGGCCTTGGCGCGTCGTGTGGATCGCGTGGCTCGCGAACTCGATGTTGCCGAATTTCACGCCGGCCAGCGCGTGCAGGTCGTGATCGTGGTTGCCCGGCACGTAGACGATGCGCGTGCCCTCCTGGCTCTTCTTCAACAGCAACCGCAAGACTTCCGTGTGACTCACTGGCCAGTAAAAGTTCTTACGTAGGCTCTCGATATCGACGATGTCGCCGACGAGATAGAGCACGTCACAGCGGGTGTGGCGCAAGAAGTCGAGCAGCAGGTTCACGCGGCACTCGCGCGAGCCAAGATGGACGTCGGATAACCAGACGGTGCGAAGCGCCTGATGGCGCGGGCTGGAAAGCAACGAGTTCTCCTCCTTGAGAGGCCGCAGAGTCTACGGTCTTCGGCGCCGGGGCGTCGACGTGGATCGCAGAAAAAGCGGCCTGGCCGTCGGGGCGCCGATTTTATGTGAGATCGGTCGCTGCCCCGGAGTTAAGGCGCGCAGCCTAATCGGTCCCGGCTTCGGTTGCGACTGTCGCCGGGTTGCGACCCAGGCGTATTAAGATGAGGCCATCCAAGGGGGATACGACATGAAAACGCTCACTTCGGCCGTGCTCGCAGCCGGCCTGGCGCTCGGCGCCGCCGCTCCGCTCGCGGCCCAAGACCTCACGATCACGAATGCCCACATCGTCGTCGGCAACGGCCAGGTCATCGAGCGCGGCTCGATCGTCGTGCGCGGCGGCAGGATCGAGTCCGTGGCGTCCGGCGCGCCGGCGCGCACCGTGGGCCAAGTCATCGATGCGCAAGGCATGAGCGCCATGGCGGGCTTCATCGATGCGCACCGGCATATCAACACCGGGCCCGAGGAGAAGGCGCAAATGCAGCGCCAGCTCGAGGCCGGCTACACCACCATCCTTTCCGGCGGCGGCCCCGGCGACGGCAACCTCACGCTCCGCGAGCACATCGAGTCGGGACAGATCAACGGGCCGCGCATCATTCCGTCGGAGCGCATCCGCCTCGCACAGCACACGCCGGAGTCGGCGCGCGCGGCGGTTCGGGAGATGAAGGCGAACGGTATCGACTACACGGGCGAGATCTCGCTCACGCCCGTGCCCGGTCCCACGCCGCAGGAGCTCGAGGTGCTGCGCGCGGTGCTCGACGAAGGCAAGAAGGTGGGCGTGAACGTGCAGGTGCATGCCGTGAGCTCGCCCGCGATGAACGCCGCGGTCGAGATGGGCATCCCGCTGCTCGTGCACCTGCCGAACAAGGATTGGGTGAGCAAGGCCGACGCCGAGAAGCTCGCCGCGGCCGGCACGAAAATTCTGATGACGATCGGCTTCGGCGCCCCCGTGTTCGGCGTGTTCGCCGACGACAACGAGCCGCGCTTCCGCGACGGCAAGCCGTGGCCCGAGTCGATCGTCGACGGCGTCGGCGGCGGCGTGGAGGCCGGCTACGCGATGGTGAACGCACGCACGATCTTCGATGCGGGCGGCATCATCGGCTACTGCACGGACACCACGTACGATGCGCTCGCGGGCCTCGAGCACGAGCTGAAGTCGATGAACGTGGTGTTCTCGATGCAAGACATGGTCAAGATCATGGGCCCGAACACGGCTGCCTATCTCGGCATGGAAGACCAGCTCGGTACGCTCGAGCCCGGCAAGCTCGCCGACATCCTCCTGCTCGACGGCGACCCGCTCGAGGGCTACTGGAACTGGCTGAAGACCAAGGTGACGATCAAAGAAGGCGAGATCGTCGTCGACAAGCGCTGAACGCGTCGTGATCCGCGGTCGGGTGCTCACAAGGCCGGCGCGGACGTTTGCCGTTCGGCCCGGTATTCGGCCGTTGGCGTAGGAAGGCTGCATCGGCCGTGCTCCGGCGGTATGCTGTAGATCTTGAAGATCATTCATCACCGAAAACAGGAGGACTTCAGATGCTGAAGCTCACGGTGAGTGTGTTGGCTTTCGTTCTCGCCGGCTCCGCAAGCGCGGCCGGGTGGCGTTCGATGCGCATCGACGCGAGTAGCGAGGCCAGCTTCAATGAATCGGTCACGGCGCTGCAAGAGAAGCTGCCGCGGGCGCGCCGCCTGGTGCTCGAGCGGTCGCTGAAAGACATCTGGGCGCAAGGCACGCAAGCCGCCGCGGCCGGCGAAGGTGAATTCACGATCAACGACTACCTGCGCCAACTCGACGGCTTGAAGTACAAGGAGGTCGTCGAGTTCACGGATCCGAGCGGCGACACGGCACGGCGCTATTTCGACCAGGCCTACGTCAACCTGTACAGAAGGGGCAATGCGGCGCCTCAAAACCGTGGTGCTATCTCACGTGGTCCGACGAACTCGTCGACCGCCTACAGCGGATCGAAGACGCTAGACGCCGGCCAAAGTTATCGGGCGAACGGCCGCATCGGCGGTACCCACTTCTAGTCGTCGTTCATATTCGGAGGGCGTCGCATGCTGAAGCTCACCGTCGCCGTGTTCGCTGTCGCGCTTGCGGGCACCGCCAGCGCCGGATGGCGCTCGATGCGCATCGGCGCCAGCAATGAGGCCAGTTTTGATCGGTCGGTAGCTGCGCTCCAGGAGAAGCTTCCGGGGGTGCGCAAAAACGTGCTCGCATGGTCGCTGCAAGACATCTGGGCCGAAGGCATGCAGGCGGCCGAAGCCGAGCAGCGCGAATACACCCTCGCCGACTATTTGCGGCAGGTCGATGGCCTGCGCTACAAGGATGTCATCGCATTCACGGATCCCACCGGCGAGACGGCAGACCGCTATTGGGGTCGGGCCTACGCCATACTTTTCGAACCTGGCGATCCGAGCCGCGAGAATGTGCGGCGCGTTTCGCGCAATTCAGGCGGCGGAATCTGGCCCAACACTCAGGTCACAGAGTCACCCAGCAGGCTTGACGCGTTCCGCTACTAGCGGTCGCCCCAATCCGGGGATCGCGTAGGCACGGTCCCGCTCCGATGCCGGCGAGCACGGGCGCTATACTCACGAGCTCGAAGTACCAATAGCCCTTCGGGTTCGCGGAGCGCGGATGAAGCCACGGAGATTCCCGGCGGCGGTCGTCGTGGCGGTCGTGCTTGCATGGCACCTTCCGCACGGCAGCGCGCGCGCCGACGAAGTCGCGCCGGAGCCGCACTTCTCCCCCGAGCAGGCCGTCGAGCTGCGCGCGGCCGTCGATCGCTACTGCGTCGTCTGCCACAACCGTTATGTCGCCACGCCGGCCACGGCCACCGGCGTCGTTCTCGACGGCGCGGACTTGAACGACGTCGCGAGCGATCCCGCGCTGTGGGAGAGGGTGATCCGCAAGCTCAAGGCGGGCGAGATGCCGCCTGCCGGAATGGAGCGGCCGGATCAAGCCACGTACGCGGCCCTTACCGGCTGGCTGGAGTCGCGCCTCGATCGTGCCGCTCTGGAACACCCGAACCCCGGGCGCCCCGCGATCCATCGATTGAATCGCGCCGAGTACGCCAACGCCATCCGGGATCTGCTGGCGCTCGAGGTGGACGCGGCGACGCTGCTGCCGCCCGACGATTCGGCCGACGGCTTCGACAACATCGCCGACAGCTTGAGCCTGTCGCCGGCGTTGCTCGAGCGCTATCTGGCAGCGGCGGCGAAGATCAGCGCGCTTGCCGTGGGAAGCCCCACGATTTCGGCCAGCTCCGAGACGTACCGCGTCCGCGGCGACACGTCGCAGACCGAGCACCTCGAGGGCCTGCCGCTCGGCACGCGTGGCGGCGTGGTTGCGCGGCATTTATTTCCGCTCGACGGCGAGTATCTGATCAAGGTGAAGCTGCTCGAGACGAATCTCGGCTCCATCCGCGGCTTGGAGCACGAAAGCGCGCTCGAGATCGCCGTGGACGGCCGGCGCGTGCTGCTCGCGCCCGTGGGCGGCGCGGAGGATTACATCGCGTCGTCGATCAATGCCACCGACATCGTCAATTCGCTCGATGCGCGCTTGCAGGCGCGCGTGTCGGTGCGTGCGGGACAGCATCCCGTGACGGCCGCGTTCTTGCAGCCTTCGTCCTCGCTCGGCCCCATTCGCTTGCAGCCCTTTCTGCGCAGCACGATCGTGGCCACGGATCATCTCGGCGTGCCGCATGTCGAGCACATGACGATCAGCGGCCCGTTCAACGCCACCGGGCCCGGCGACACGGCGAGCCGAGAACGCGTGTTCATCTGCCGGCCCGCCGGTGCCGACGACGCGCGGCCCTGTGCCGCGACGATTCTCTCGACGCTCGCGCGCCGGGCGTATCGGCGGCCGGTGACGGAGGCGGATCTTGCGGGCCTGCTGCGCTTCTACCACGAGGGCATGGATGCCCGAGGTAGAGCAACGCAGGGAGCAGTTGCCGACGAGGGCAGCCGCGACGGTTTCGAGGCGGGCATCGAGCTCGCGCTGCGTGCAATGCTGGCGAGCCCGAAGTTCGTGTTCCGCGCAGAGCGCGATCCGGCCGGCGCCGCGCCCGGCGAAATCTACGCGCTCGGCGATCTCGAGCTCGCATCGCGGTTGTCGTTCTTTCTGTGGAGCAGCATCCCCGACGACGAGCTGCTCGACGTAGCCGAGCGAGGCCGGCTGCGCGAGCCCCGAATGCTGGCACGGCAAGTGGAGCGCATGCTCGCCGATCCGAAGTCGCAAGCGCTCGTCGACAATTTCGCAGGACAGTGGCTGCACGTGCGCAACGTGCGCAGCGCAACGCCGGACAAGAACGATTTTCCGAACTTCGATCACACGCTGCGGCAGGCGTTCGAGCGCGAGCTCGAGCTGTTCTTGAGCAGCATCATTTTGGGCGGCGGCAGTGTTCTCGATCTGCTCACGGCCGACCACACGTTCGTGAACGAGCGCCTGGCGCACCATTACGGGATTCCGCACGTCTACGGCAGCCACTTTCGGCGTGTCTCGGGCCTCGACGACACGCGTCGCGGGCTGCTCGGCAAAGGCGGCATCTTGTTGGTTACGTCGCACGCCGATCGCACCTCGCCCGTGGTGCGCGGGAAGTGGATTCTCGACAACCTGGTAGGCTCGCCGCCCCCGCCGCCGCCGCCCGAAGTGCCGTCGCTGCCGGAGACCGACGGCGCGGCGCCCGCCACGATGCGCGAGCGCATGGCGCAGCACCGCGCCAACCCGGTCTGCGCGAGCTGCCACAACGTCATGGATCCGCTTGGCCTCGCGCTGGAGAACTTCGACGCTGTCGGCAGCTGGCGCACGCACGATCAAGGGAAGCTCGTGGACGCGTCGGGGCAGCTCGCCGACGGCACCACGCTCGACGGCGTGGCGGGATTGCGCGCAGCGCTTCTGCAGCGGCCGGAGGTGCTGGTGCACACGGCTACCGAGAAACTGCTCACGTACGCGCTCGGCCGCGGTCTCGAGCCGCACGACATGCCCGCCGTGCGCGCGATCGTGCGCGCGGCGAAAGACGACGGCTACCGGTTCGAGTCGCTGATCGCCGGTGTCGTGAGCAGCGCGCCGTTCACGCAGCGCATTGCGGAGGAGGCGCCGTGAAGCTACCCACGTTCGTGACGAAGCGCGCGCTGCCGCGGCGCACCTTTCTGCGCGGTATCGGCGCAACGCTCGCGCTGCCGCTGCTCGATGCGATGGTGCCCGCGTTGGCCGTCACGCCGGCGGCTCGCCGCCGCCTGGGATTCGTCTACGTGCCGAACGGCGTGATCATGGATCAGTGGACGCCGTCGAGCGGTGCCGCCGGCTTGGAGCTGCCGACGATCTTGTAGCCGCTCGAGCCGTTCAAGAGCTCGCTCGTGGTCGTGAGCAACCTCGTACGCGCCGAGGTCAACAGCAACCACGCCGTGTCGTCGGCTTGCTGGCTCACGGGCATTCCGCCGAAGCGCACCGACGGCCCGGACTTTCGCGCCGGCACGTCGATCGATCAGGTGGTGGCGGCGCACATCGGCCGCGACACGATTCTGCCGTCGCTGGAGGTAGCCACGGAGGACTTCACGGGCCTGCAGGGCACCTGCGATCCCGGCTATAGCTGCGCCTACATGAACACGCTGAGCTGGCAGTCGCCGACTTCGCCGCTGCCGATGGAGATCAATCCGCGGGTCGTGTTCGAGCGGCTGTTCGGAGGCGGCAGCACGCCGGAGGCGCGCCTGAAGCGCATGCGTACGGACCTCAGCATTCTCGATTTCGTGGTGGAGGATCTTGGCACGCTCGACGCCGGGCTCGGTGCGAGCGACCGCGCACGGCTCGATGACTATCTCGCGCACGTGCGCGAAATCGAGCGGCGAATTCAGCGGGCCGAGGAACAGGCGCACACGCAGCCGGACGTGCCGCCCGAGCCGGTCGGCGTGCCCGAGTCGTACGAGGAGCATGTCGCGCTGCTGTTCGATCTGCTCGCGCTCGCGTACCAGACGGACCTCACGCGCGTCTTCACGTTCATGCTGGCGCGCGAGGTGAGCCAGCGCACCTATCCGGACTTGGGCGTCACCGAGCCGCACCATGCGGTTTCGCATCACGGTAACCGGGCCGAGTCGATTGCCGCGCACACGAAGGTGAATGTCTTCCACATGCAGCTCTTCGCGCGTTTCCTCGAGCGCTTGCGCTCGACGCCCGATGGCGACGGCTCGCTGCTCGATCATTCGCTGCTCGTCTACGGCGCCGGCATGAGCGACGGCAACGGGCACACCGGCGGACCGCTGCCGCTCGCGATGGTCGGCGGCGGTGCGGGCCGCGTGCAGGGCGGCCGGCACATCGAGACGCCGGCGCAAACACCGACGGCAAATCTGCTGCTCTCCCTGTCGCACAAGTTCGACGTGGCGCACGACACGTTCGGCGTCAGCACGGGCACGGTGGATCTGTGAACGCCCGATCCGCCACCAAACCGGTGGTCGTGCGG
>CAMPKU010000163.1 GCA_946887385.1 uncultured Gammaproteobacteria bacterium | reverse complement strand
GTGATGCGGTTGATCGTGCCGTCGAACACCCAGTCGAACAGGATGCTCGTGATCTGGCAGCTCAACCGCGGGTTTTCCTCGGGCGGTCGATCATTCAGCGCTTGCGAAGCTGCGCGTCCGGCTTCGGTCAACGTCACGGGCGGCGGGAACCAGCCGGCATCCGGCACGTCGGCCACGGCGAGCTCGCCGGCGTTGACGGCGGCGAGCCGGCTCTTCGGCACGAGGCCGACGGGCCCGCTCGGCGGCTGCGCCATGATGTACTGCTCTTGCGCCCAGTCACCGGCCAGGTTCAGCGCGCCGGATGCGAGGCGCAGCGGGCGGTTGCTGCGATCCACCGGAGCGTCGGTGCGCAGCTGCTGATATCGTTCCAGCGTGGACGCGTCGCCGATGGTGAGCGTATCCGCGTGGCAATAGTGCGGATCGTCGCGGTGGGGCCGACCCACGATCTTGATCGAGACGCCCGGCACGAACATGTCCGGTGACCAGCCCGAGCGGCGCAGTACCGTGGCCGCCCGCATCTCGCATTGCATTTTGACGGTAGCGCCAGCGGCGTCGATGGCATCGAAATAGACGTACGAATGTGGATTGACGAAGTCGAGCCCCGTGAGCGTGCCTTCGACCTCGAGGCGGCCCCTGGGATCGAACCGGCCGATGCCGTGGTGAGCGAAGGCCGTTGCGCTGGTCGCGATGACGAGAGTGGCGAAAGGCACTGAGGCTCGGCAGCTCGGTCGTGTCATGATGCGTTGCGCCTTTCCGAACGGACCGGTCATGCTACGACCTCCTCGGGAGCGCAGCCAGTGGCATTCGCGTCAGATCAAAGAGGCACGCCTGCCATGGACGGACGTGCGCCCGCTTCGACTTCGCACGCCGAGGAGTACCGTCGGCGCTTGCGTGCGTTCGAAGCGCGGATCGCCCGGCTCGAAAAGCTCGCGGAGCGGATCTCCACTAGCCGTATAGTCCTCGCCATCGTCGGAATCGCCGCGATCTGGTGGGGCACACAATCCACGAGCTGGCTCAGGTTCGTATGGCTCGTGCCCCTGGCGCTGTTCGTGGTCGCTGTCGCCTATCACTCTCGCGTCCGCCGCGCCCGTGCTCGAACCGACCGCGCGGCGGCCTTTTACCGTGTCGGACTGGCGCGCATCGAGGATCGCTGGAGCGGACTGGGTAACCCTGGCACCGAGCTCGAGGATGCACACCATGCGTATGCAGCCGACCTCGATCTGTTCGGACCAGGAAACCTGTTCGAGCTGCTGTCGATCGCGCGAACGCGCATGGGCGAACGCACGCTGGCGCAGTGGTTGTTGGCCGCGGCGCCCACGTCGGTGGTTTTGCAGCGCCAGCGGAGCATTGCAGAGCTGCGCGACAGGCTGGACCTTCGAGAGGACTTGGCGGTCCTCGGCGAAACCGCCGAAGCCGGTGTTCGCCCTGCGGAGCTGACGCGCTGGGCGGAGTCCGCCAACCAATTGACACAGCGCTGGATCCTGCCGGCCGCGCTGCTCCTCCCGGTGTTGCTCATCGGTGCAGCGATTGTCTGGAACGTGATGGGAATCGCCTCGCCGTTCGTCACGATTCTGCTGCTGGAGCTCGCCGTCGTGCGCCTGCTTCGTAAGCGCCTCACCGCGGTTCTCGGCAGCACCGAGCAGGCATTCGACAAGCTCAGGCTGCTCGCCGGCCTAACGGCGCGGCTCGAGCGCGAGCCGCTGCAGGCGCCGCTCTCGAAGCAACTGCTGCAGCGGCTGCACCCTTCAGGCGTTCGGGCATCGCGCGCGATCGCTCGGCTCGCTACGACCGTTCAGTTCATCGAATCGCGCCGCAACCCGCTCATTCAGATCTTGGATCTGCCGCTGCTTTACAGCGTGCACGCCGCACTCGCCGCAGAGCGCTGGCGCCGCGACCACGGCCGCGAGGTTGCTGGCTGGCTGGAGGCCATCGGCGAATTCGAAGCGCTGATTTCCCTATCTGCATACAGTCATGAGCACCCCGACGATCCGTTTCCGGAGCTCATCGACGGTGACGCTTGCTTCGTCGGCGTTGCGCTCGGCCATCCGCTGCTGGCGCAGGAAACTTGCGTGCGCAACGACGTCACGATCGATGCGCCCACCCGGGTGCTGCTCATCAGCGGCTCGAACATGTCCGGCAAGAGCACGCTTCTTCGAACAGTGGGCATCAACGCCGTGCTTGCCATGGCCGGAGCACCTGTGCGCGCGCGGCATCTACGCCTGTCGCCGCTGCAGGTGGGAGCGAATATCCGCATCAACGATTCGCTGCACGCGGGCAGCTCCAGGTTCTACGCGGAGATTACGCGGCTTCGGCTTCTGAACGAAGCAGCGTTGCGCAAGCCGGCGTTGCTGTTCCTGCTCGACGAAGTATTACAGGGCACGAATTCGCACGACCGCTTCATCGGAGCGCAGGGCGTGATCCGCGCTCTGATCGACCGCGGTGCGATCGGTCTGGTCACGACACATGACCTGGCGCTCACCGCGATCGATGTCGGCGGCCATGAGCGGTTGCGCAACTTGCACTTTCAGGACCAGCTCGTCGATGGCCGCATGCAGTTCGACTTCAAGCTGCGCGAAGGTGTGGTCACAAAAAGCAACGGCATCGAGCTGATGCGCTCGATCGGCCTGGACGTTTGAACGCTGCCCCTCGGAAACGCCGTCGCCTGTCACAAAACTCGCTCTGGATCGTCTAACAGACATGGAGCTCGAATCCGCACACGCCGCTAGCCAACGCACGGCATTCGAGGCACATCGCGGGCGCCTGTGGGGCGTGGCCTACCGCATGCTGGGCTCACGCGCCGACGCCGACGACATGGTGCAGGAAGCTTACTTGCGCTGGCACGGCACGCCCACCGAGCAGGTCCGCACGCCGGAGGCCTGGCTCGTCACGACCACCACGCGACTCTGTATCGACCGGCTGCGCCAACTGCGCACGGAGCGCGAGGCCTACGTAGGCCCATGGCTGCCCGAGCCGCTCATCGAGGAGTCGGCGGCGCCGGACGCGGCGACCGAGCTCGCGTCCGACTTGTCCGTGGCGTTTCTGGCCGTGCTCGAGCGGCTGGCTCCCGAGGAGCGCGCCGCGTTCCTGTTGCACGACGTGTTCGATTCCGACTACGACGAGATCGCGGCGGCGCTCGGCAAGAGCGCAACCGCCTGCCGGCAGATCGTGAGCCGCGCGCGCCGGCGAGTACGTGAAGAGCGGCCGCGTGTGCGCATGAGCGCTGCGGCGCGCGAGCGGCTCGTCGAGACGTTCATGCGCGCCATCGAGCTTCGCGACCGAGACGCGCTGCTCGAAATTTTTGCGGAGGAGGCCACGCTTACGTCCGATGGCGGCGGCAAGGCCAGGGCTGCGCACAAGGTGGTGCGTGGCGGCCGGAGCGTCGCGCGCTATTTGCTCGGAGTGCTGCGCGGCGCCCAACACGGGCTCACGCTGCAAAAAATCGCTGTGAACGGCGAAACCGGCATTGCGTTGCGCGTGGACGGCCGGCTCGTCGCGGTAATGTCGCTTCTCACGGACGGGCGCCGAATTCTCGGCGTGTATAGCGTGCTGAATCCGGACAAGCTGCGCAGCGTTCCGGCTGCCGCGCCGCACTGATCGCGGCTGTCACACGCACGGGACCTCGTTCGTCTAAGGGGCGAACCAACTCAAAGGAGCCCCACATGAAAACTCGTATCGATTTCACCCGCGTCTCGATGCAGGCCGTAAAGCCGCTGTTCGCTCTCGGGGCGCAGATCGAAGCATCCGGCCTCGAGCACTCGCTGCTCGAGCTCGTGAAGATGCGCGCGTCGCAGATCAACGGTTGCGCGTACTGTCTCGACATGCACAGCAAAGACGCGCGTGCGGCGGGCGAGACCGAGCAGCGCCTGTATTTGCTCGACGCCTGGCGCGAGACGTCGCTCTACTCGGAGCGCGAGCGAGCCGCGCTCGCCTGGACGGAGGCGGTAACGCTGGTCGCGGACGGCCACGTGCCGGACGAGGCCTACGACGAAGTCAGCAACAACTTCACCGAGCAGGAGCTCGTCGCGCTGACGCTCGCGATCGCGACGGTCAACAGCTGGAATCGCCTGAACATCGCGTTCCGCATGGAGGCGGGCGGCTACCGCCCCGGCATGTTCAAGCAGTTCCTCAAAAGCGCCTGACGTGCGGCTACCGTTGCAGTCGCTTTAGGCGCCGCCGTAGGCAAGGGAAGCACCGGACGAGAGGGCAGCCCTCGCCGTCTCGACTGCGCTCGGAAGCGGGAGTATCGTCCCCATGGGCCGAACTTCAATAGCAGGGGCAAGCATGAGAACCGACACGTGTGCGTTGGCTGTTCCTCTGGCGCTGGTGTCATGGCTCGTAGCGCCGTCGCCCGTGGATGCGCAGCAGCGGGAAACCCGGCAGCTTTCGGGGTTCGATGCCATCAGCGTCGGCGGCGGCATCGATCTCTTTCTCCGTCAGGGCGATACGTTTCTCGTCGAGGTGGAGTCGTCGGACGGCGAGCTCGACGAGATTGTCACGGAGGTGCGCGCCGGCACGCTGGAGATCAAGCGCAAGCGGTCGTTCGGCTTTTTCGATTGGGGCGACCACGGCTCGGTGTCCGTCACGCTGCCGAAGCTGGTCTCATTGACGGCATCCGGCGGCTCGGATGCAAGAAGCGGGGGGCCTTTCACGAGCGACTCACTTTCGCTCGTCGCCTCCGGCGGCAGCGACGTGGACATGGAGGTTGCGGCGGCCACCTTGCAGGTGCAGGCGTCGGGCGGCTCCGACGTGCGCTTGAGCGGTAGCGCGCGCTCGGCGAACGTGCACTCGAGCGGCGGCAGCGACTTCAATGCCAGCGGTTTGCAGACGGAGGAGGCCGACCTGCATAGCAGCGGCGGCTCAGACCTGTCGATCGCGGTGCGCGACCGCATCGTGGCGAATGCCTCGGGCGGCAGTGACATCACGTACTCGGGCGAGCCGCGCTCCGTGAACGTGAACGCTAGCGGCGGCTCGGACATTCGCCGCCGCTAGCATGGCAAACCCAACCCGCTAGAACGTGAAGCCCAGGCTCAGGCCCACCTCTCGCGAGCGGCCGATCAAGCTGAAGTCGTAGCCCCACACGAAGCGCGCGTCGAACCCGCCGTTGATGTAGCGCTCGTCGGTCAGGTTCGTGCCCCAGAGCGCGACGTTCCAGTTGCCGTCCTCGGGCTCGAGCACGACACGCGCGTTGAAGATGCCGTATGCGGGCTCATAGGCGATCGATCCGTCGGGATTGCGCTGCGTGCGTTGATTGGCCGCGCTGCGCACGTAGTCATCCATCCAGCCGTAGTTGCCGGCGAAGCGCAAGCGATTGCCGTTGGAGAGCGGCAGGTCGTACTGGATGCCGAGTGACGCGCTGTTATCGGGTGCATACGCGAACGGCGAGTCCGGCGCGATACCGGTCTGACCGTCGAACGCGCCGCTCGCGCGGTACGTCGTGTCGATCACGCCGAGCCCGGCATTGAGCCGCCAGCGGTCGTTCGGCGCGTATACCACCTCGAGCTCCAAGCCGCTGACGTTTCCGAGGCCATCGCTGGTCGGATAGGGGAAGGGTAGGAACCCGCCCGCGCCGTCCGGCGGAAGTTGCTCCACGCGCATGCCGTCCCAGGTGGAATCGAAGTACGTGGCGTTGAGCCGCAACGTGCCGCTGCGCCAGTCGGAGCGCACGCCTACCTCGCGCGTGACGACCACTTCCGGATTCAATAGCACGAGGCCCACGTTGTTGACGTTCGTGATGCCGCCCGACGTGAAGCCTTCTCCCCAGCTCCCGTAGACCATGAGATCGTCGGTCCACTGATACGTGAGCGCGAACTTGTTCGTCGTGATATTGCCGAGATCGGCGTCTTCGGTAACCGTTTCCACCGTGCCGCCGAATACGTCGCCGACCGGCGGCAGCTGCACGTTGCTGTTGCGGAACCCGTCGGTCTCGATGTACGTGAGCGCGCGGCCTTCGTCGGCCGTAACGCGCACACCCAGGGTCATGTCGAGCTTCTCGGTCAAGCCGATCACGACCTCGCCGAAGAACGCCTGGTCCTCGTCTTCGTTGCCGGTTAGCGCGTCGTCGTTGGCGCCGATCAGCGCGTTGAAGTTCTGCAGGCACATGATCGGATCCGGCGGTGCGCCGGGCGGGAGCGGGCGCGGCCGATAACACAACGGATCGGGATCGAACATGGCGCCCCATGAGCGCACGTAGTTGCGTGCAGCGAGGTTCGGCGCTGGATCGCCGGGGCCGATATTCGGAATCGCAAACTCGTACATCGCCCAGCGATGAAAGCGCTGCGTGCTCTTCTGGTCGAGATAGTACAACCCCGCAAGCCAGCTGATGCGCCCGTCGAAGTTCGATCCCGTCAGGTGAAATTCTTGGGTGGTGTTGTCGTCGAAGTTATAGATGTCGTCTGTGGTGATCGTGAATTCCGAGCCGTCGAAGTCGATGACCTGGCGGCGGTTCAGCTCCCAAGCCGACGTGATGGATTCCAGCGAGATGTTGTCGGTGATCTCCCAGTCCATCGTCAGCGTGTAGTACTTCAAGTCGGCGCGAATGCCGCCGTCCATCGTGTCCGAGCGCGTCTCCCACTTGCCGACCTGCCCGCCGGGAAATCCCGGCTCGTGCGTTTCGGGAGTGAAGCGATCGGAGGGCAGCCCGAAGTCCTGCGCGACGAAGCCTGGCCGGTTCACGTAGTCCGGATTGCCGGCGAGGATGTTGTAGGCGATGTAACGCGCATGATCGAGGTTGCTGAAGTTCGTGATGCGCGCGTCGGAGCTGGACTTGTCCTCGTCGTTGGCCGTGAACCGCAACGAAAAGCGGTCGCCGGGCTCCCAGAGCACGTCGGCACGCACCAAGGTGTCGTCTTGATCGCCGAACGAGCGCGGTACGGACAAGCTCCGTAGGAACCCCTCGTTCTTCAGGCTGGAGGCCATGAACTTGGTCTTCAACGTGTCGCTCATCGGTACGTCGACAGCGAGCGTCATGTTGCGGCGGTCGAACTCTCCGATCTCGAAGTTGACCCGTGCGCCGAACTCGTCGGCCGGTCGCCGCGTGACCATGTTGACGGCGCCGCCGTTCGTATTGCGGCCGAACAGCGTGCCCTGTGGGCCGCGCAGCACCTCCACGCGCTCCATCTCGACAAAATTGGTTTGTCGAAAGCCGAAGCCGCCCTGCCACACACCGTCCACGTAGATGCCGACGCCGGGCGTGCCGCGCACGTAGAACTCGGCCTGACCGCCTCCGGTGGACGGGTTCAGCACGACGTTCGGCACCATGATGCCGAGGTCGGCGCCTTGGGTGATGCCGCCTAGCTCGAGGTCCTCCGCGGTGAATGCTTGAACCGAGATCGGCGTGGCCTGCAAATTGGTCTCACGCCGCTGTGCGGTGACCACGATCTCTTCGAGCTGCGCGACCGCGGTCAGCGGTACGCCGCCCGCCAGCAACGGTGCTAGCGCGAGCGTGAGTGTTCGTCTTGAAATGCCGCCCCGGGATGGAATGCAGGCCTGGATGGCCGTGGAAAGAGCAGTGAAGCGTCGGTCTTGGATACGCATGCGATTCTTCCCCCTCAGAAAAAACACCGCGCGAACGAAGCCGTGGGGCGAGTATGGCCCACTTCGGGTGTTAGGGAAACTACTAGTCTTACTGGGGCGAAATGCGGGTTCGCCCCGAACTGTTGCCCACTTCCAACATCGGGTTAGTTTGCGTCGCGCAGCAACGGCACGCGGGCGCCGAAGTCGCGCTTTGCTGCAGCGAGCTCGTCAGCGCTGAGCCGCGCACAGAGCAGCGTTTCTTTGCCGGGTTGACGCTCGGCGTCGAACGGCACGGTGCCTGGACACGGCGGGTGAGCCTTGTAGATTTCGTACGGCGCTTGCCACCCAGGCTTACCGTCGCCCTTGAACTCCAGATAGACGGCGGCGGGCTCCTCGGGCGTGGCGCCGTAGACGAGCATGTCGCGCAAACGGCCCGCCGTGTCGTCGAATTTCGATTTCGACACCACAACCACGACTCTGTCGCCGGTTTGCAGCGTGCTCTCGTCCCAGCCGAGTGCGCGCAACTGATTCACGGAATCGGTTTCGATGGCCCATACCACGGGTTCGCCGCCCGTAGCACTCGGCACGTCGACGAAGAACTCCGAGTGCGGGTTGATCCAGCGCACGCGCGAGATCGTGCCTTCGATGCGGATGGCGCCACCGTCGGCCGAGCGGTCGTCTACGAAGTACAACGAATCGGAGTGATGCGCCGCGGCGGCGCCGACGAGCAGGGTGACCGAGACGCCGACGGTGCAGACGTGAGCTGCGTGTCTCATGATCTTCTCCTCATTGGCCGGGTTCGGCTTCGGCCTTGGCGCGCATCCGCCTTTCCCAGATCGAGCTTGGCTCGCACTTGTCTTGACTGAGCTCGTAATCGGCGCCGGCGGCGAGCCACTCCTGCCGATTGAGCACGAACGGCTTGCTGTAGATCTCGGGATCGTCGATCGCGATCTCCATCAGCAAATTCGCTCCGTCGGGCGCGCGCCAGAAGCGTTCCGTGAACGTGGCCGCCGTGCTGTTGGGCTTGTGGTCGTTGAACATCGGCCCGCCGCGCGTGTGCGTGGTCTCGACGATCAACGTGTCGCCGGACCAGCGGCCCCACGAGTAGCCCGTCACCGAGTAGGGCGTATCGGCCGGAGCCGCAGCGCCATTCATGTGCACGGTGCGCACGAACCACTGGTTGTTGAACCAATACGCGATCTCGGTAATGTCCTCACCGAGCGTGATTCTCATCGGCCGGCCGCGCATGGCGTTGCGCGGGAAGTCCTCGACGCAGCCGAGCACGGGGTCGTCGATGACGTTGTACTGCTTCCAGCGCTCGAGCCCGGCCGCTGTGAACGGAAAGGCGCTCGAGTCGCCGGCGCAGAACGTGTCGGTCTCGAATGAGCGGCGCATCCACTCGTTGCGGCCGCACGGCTGCACCTCGAGTCCGGCGGGGCGGTAAAGACCCGAGAAATCGGGATGCGCGAGATCCGTGTCGCGCGACGTGCAGCTCGCAGTTAGAACGACGAGTAGCAGGCTGCCGAGCATGCTTTTTAGCACTGAACCGGCTTCCTTAACGGCGCTAGGGTGCACCGTCGGGTGTGGAGAGGTCGCAGTCTTCTTGCCGTGCGCAGAGCTCACGGAGCCGCGTGGCGGTGTCTTCGAACACTTCGATCGTCGATCCGCGGCCGTGGCCGCCGGCGCGGCCCAGCGCCGCGTCGACAGGCGTCAATCCGCCGCGCTCCGCCACGTCGATCTTGGCGCCGCGCTCGACGAGGTAGTCGACGACGTCATTCCACCCCCAGAACGCGGCACCGAACAGCGCCGTGCGGCCGGGGCTGCGGGCGCCCGCGCGGCCGCTCAGCGTGCGCGCGTGCAGATCGGCGCCGGCCTCGAGTAGCAGCTCGAGCGCCGCGATCGACTGGGCCTCGACGTCCGGCGTCAGAAAGTGCGGGATGCCGGGGCCGTAGCCGCGCGCGTCGCATTCGACCGAGCCGAGGCCCGCCGCGGCCATCACGGGCGTGATGCCGCCATCGTTCGGCAGGTCGACGTTCGCGCCGTAATCGATCAGCAGCTCCATCGCGGCCGTGTCGAACGTCTTCGCGGCGCGCAGCAGCGGTGTGGTGCCCGTCACGAGCATGAGATCGCAGCCGCGGTCGTCGCCGATGTGCCGGTACGGCGGCAAGAGCTTGAGCTGCACGTTCGGCCAGGCGCCGGCCTCGAGCAGCTGCTCGATGATCTCGACGCTTGCGGTCTCGTCGACGGAGCGCCGGTCCGCGCGCCCGCCGTGCGGGAGCGTATTCACGTCGACGGCGGAGTAGAGCGGCGTGCGGCCCCACCAATCCCATTTGTTCGGATTCGCGCCCGCTTCGATGAGCAGCTTCGCCGTGTCGAAGTGAAAATTGTCGATGGCGAGAAACAGCGGCGTCACGCCTTTCGGATCCGGCAAATCGACGTTCGCACCGGCCTCGAGCAGCGCACGCGCGCACTCGAGGCACCCCTCGCGTGCTGCGAAGAGCAGCGGCGTGAGACCGCCGAACGGCCGATACATGCGTCGCGGCTCGCCGGTGACTTGTCGCGGCCAGTCGTTGACGGCGGAACGTGCGTCGACGTCGGCGCCATGCTCGATGAGCAGCTGCGTCATCGCAGGTTGATTCTGCGCGGCGGCCCACATCAGCGCGGTCTGCTCGCGCCAGCGCTCTCGCGCGTTCACGTCGGCACCATGCTCGAGAAGCGTTTCAGCGGCAGCGGTGTTGCCGCTGCGCGCCACGACCATCAGCGCGGTCTGCCCGTCGGCGCCCGGCGCGTCGACGCGCGCGCCCGCCACGAGCA
>CAMPKU010000162.1 GCA_946887385.1 uncultured Gammaproteobacteria bacterium | reverse complement strand
ATGCTGGCCGGCCAGCATCGGCCAGTCGGGCGTCACGCTGTTGCCGTCGACGCCGTGGCACGCGGCGCAGGTGGCCGACTTGGTGCGGCCCGCCTCGATCGACCCCTGCGGAGCCGCGGCGGCGCCCTCTTGAGCGCCGGCCGACGCCGCGGTCAGCGAGCCGCCGAGCAAGAGGCCGAGCCACAGGAATCGTGCGCTGTTCGTCGTCGCCATCGCCGTCGTAAGTCCGTGAAATCGGCCGCGATTGTACACTAGGGCCTCATCCTAAGCAGCGACCCGCGCAGAAGTGCCCACCGCGATTTTCATCAAAAGCGCCGCGAAACCGGCCGATTTCCCGGCCGACACCGGCCGCGAAGTCGCGTTCGTGGGCCGATCGAACTCCGGCAAGTCGACGGCGGTGAATGCGTTGACGGGCGCACGCAAGCTCGCACGTGTCAGCAAGACGCCGGGGCGTACGCAGTTGTTGAATTTTTTCTCGCTCGGCGAGGATCGCCGGCTCGTCGACTTACCGGGCTACGGCTTCGCGCGCGTGACGCCGGAAACTCAAGCGCGCTGGCAGCACGCGCTCGAAGCGTATCTCGGCGCACGAGCGTCGCTCGTCGGGCTCGTCGTCACGATGGATATTCGCCGCGGCGTGACGGAGCTCGATGCGCGATTGTTGCGCTGGCTGCAGCCGCGCGAGCTGCCATTGGCCGTGCTGCTCACGAAGGCCGACAAGCTGACCCGCAGCGAGGGCCTCCTGCAAGAGCGGCGCGTGGCCGCGGAGCTTGGGCCGGCCGCGAGCGTGGTGCGGTTCTCTGCCCCGACGGGCGAGGGCGTGACCGACGCGCTGCGTTGGCTCAACGGCCGTCTCGAGTAATTTAAGGATTAAAGACGCCCCGGGTGCGGGATTCAGGGGACGCACCCGGGGCATCGATCCCGGCGGGGTGGGCCGGGATCACAAGACCCCGCATTAGGGAGGATAGCGGGGGCACCCATCCTGAGTGCCGCAGGGTTAGTCCCGGGGCCCTCCGCAAAAGTTCCTGCCGCCGTTTAGTGGGCTTCGTCCCAGTTGGCGCCCACGCCTCGATCCACCCGCAGCGGCACGCGTAAATCCGCGGCCGACTCCATGATGCGCGCCACGGCCGCGCCCACGGGGGCAACGAGGTCTTCGGGCACCTCCAAGACTAGCTCGTCATGCACCTGCATGATGAGCCGAGCGCTCGGCTGCTCGGCGTCGAGCCAAGCGGCCACGTCGATCATGGCGCGCTTGATGATATCCGCCGCGGTTCCCTGCATCGGCGCATTGATCGCGCTGCGCTCGGCATATTGCCGTAGCTGGTTATTGCGGGCATTGATGTCGGGTAGGTACAGGCGCCTGCCGAACACGGTGCTCACGTACCCCACGCGGCGGGCGCTCGAGCGCGTCTCGTCCATGTAGCGCCGCACTCCGGGATAGCGCTCGAAATAGCGCTCGACGTACGCCTGCGCTTCGCCGCGTTCGATGCCGAGCTGCTTGGCAAGGCCGAACGCCGACATGCCGTAGATGAGCCCGAAGTTGATCGCCTTGGCGGACCGGCGTTGATCGTGGCTGACCGATTCGAGCGGTACGCCGAACACCTCGGCAGCCGTGGCGCGATGCACGTCGAGGTCGTTCGCGAACGCCGCGAGCAAACCTTCGTCGCCCGAGAGGTGCGCCATGATGCGCAGCTCGATCTGCGAATAGTCCGCCGCCACCAGTTTGAAGCCCGGCGGCGCAATGAACGCTTGGCGGATCCTGCGGCCTTCCGCCGTTCGGATCGGAATGTTCTGCAGATTCGGATCCGAAGACGACAACCGGCCCGTGGCCGCGACGGCTTGGTGATACGACGTATGGATGCGCTTCGTGCGGGGGTCGATATCGATCGGCAGCTTGTCGGTGTACGTCGACTTCAGCTTCGTGAGCCCGCGGTACTCGAGAATCAGCCGCGGCAGATCGTGCTCCTCGGCGAGTTGCTCGAGCACGTCTTCGGAAGTGGACGGCTGGCCTTTCTGAGTTTTGCCGAGCACCGGCAGGTGCAGCCGATCGTAAAGCACCTCTTGCAGCTGCTTCGGCGAGCCCAAGTTGAACGGTCCGCCGGCGGCGGCGTGCGCGGCTTTCTCGGTCTCGGCCATCCGTTCCGCGAGCTCCTGGCTTTGCCGGCGCAGTAGCCCCGCGTCGACCATCACGCCCGTGTATTCCATCTGCTCGAGCACGCGCACGAGCGGGCACTCGATCTCCTTGTACACGCGGGCGAGATCGGGCGCGGCCTCGAGCTTCGGCCAGAGCGTTTGATGCAACTGCAGCGCGAGGTCGGCGTCCTCGGCGGAGTAGCGGGTGGCGGTTTCGAGATCGACTTGATCGAAGGTGATTTGTTTCGCGCCCTTGCCGACGACGTCCTCGTATTTCAACGTGACCGTAAGCCCCAAATAGAGCGCGGCCACCGAGTTCAGATCGTGGCGCGTCGCCGTCGAGTTCAGCACGTAGGACTCGAGCATCGTGTCGTGCTGGATGCCGCGAAGCGCGATGCCGTGGTTCGCAAAGATGTGCGCGTCGTACTTCAAGTGGTGGCCCACTTTCGGCGCCGAGCTTTCGAGCCAGGGCTTCATGCGCGCGAGCACGGCCTCGCGGTTCAGCTGATCCGGCGCTCCCGGATAGCGGTGCGCGAGCGGGATGTACGCGGCTTCGCCCGGGGTTACGGCCAACGAGATGCCGACGAGCTCGGCGCGCATGTAGGCGAGGCTCGTCGTCTCCGTGTCCACCGCGACGAGGGGTGCCGCTGCCACGCGCTCGAGCCAGCGCTCGCGCTCCGCGAGCGTGACGATCGTTTCGTAGCGCGCCGCAGGCCGCGGCGGCGCCGGTGCGCTCGGCGCCGGCGGCAGCGGGGCGGCGCCCACGTTGGCGTCGCGCACGCGGCGCAGCAAGCGCGTGAACTCGAGCTGCTCGAATAGCTCCGCGAGGCGCGCGGCGTCTTGTGCTCGCAAGGCAAGGTCTTGCACGTTCAACGGCAGCTCGACGTCGCAGCGGATCGTTGCGAGCTGCTTCGAAAGATCGAGCAGCGGCAGCGCTTCGCGGAGCCGCTCGCCGACTTTGCCGGGCACCTCGCCGGCTTTCGCCTTCAGCGTGTCGAGATCGCCGTACTGCTGCAGCCATTTCGCGGCCGTCTTCGGACCGACGCCTGCAACGCCCGGGATGTTGTCGATGGAATCGCCGACGAGCGCCAGATAGTCGGCGATTTGTTCCGGCGTGACGCCGAACTTTTTCTCGACGCCGGCGCGATCGAGCGTCGTGTTGTCCATCGTATTGACGAGTGTGACGTGCCCGTCGACGAGCTGCGCGAGGTCCTTGTCTCCTGTCGACACGACCGTCGGCGAGCCGGCCGCGGCTGCTTGCCGCGCCAACGTGCCGATCACATCGTCGGCCTCCACGCCCTCGATGCGCAGCAACGGGACGCCCATGGCCTCGATCGCCTCGAGCAGCGGCCCCACTTGCGCGCGCAGCTCGTCGGGCATCGGCGGCCGGTTCGCCTTGTACTCCGCGTACAGGTCCGCGCGGAACGTCTTGCCCGGCGCGTCGAACACGACGGCCATGTGCGTGGGCTTCAGCTCGTCGAGCAACTTGTAGAGCATGTTGACCACGCCGAGCACGGCTCCGGTCGGCTGGCCCGCGGCCGTCGACAACGGCGGCAGCGCGTGGAAGGCGCGATACAGATACGACGAGCCGTCGACGAGAACGAGCGGGCTATCGCTCACGCTCACGCTCATCGCCGTCGTCGGGTTCGCCCTGGGCGGGCGGCGGCGGATCGACGCGCTCGATCGGCCGTGCGTCGCCGGGCAAAACGAGCGGCCCCTGCTGGCCGCAACCCGCCGCGCCGCCGATCAGCAGCGCCGCAAGGATCGCGCTCGGCAGACGCGGCGTCATGACTCGTCGTTGCGCTTGAGCAGCGCCGCCACGCGCCGATACGCTTCGCGAAACGGCAGGCCTTCCTTGACCACGAGCGCGTTGGCTTGCTCGGCGGCATGGAGCTCGGGCGGAAGCTCGATGTTCTCGGGTTTGAAACGCACGTTCGGCAGCGCGTGCGCCATGATCGCGAGCACCTCTCCGCAAAGATCGATGCTGCGGAACAGCGGCGCCTTCAACCGCTGCAAATCGCGGTGATAACCCGACGTGAGCTTGGCGGTGAGCGCCAGAATCTCCTGGAGCGCGCCGGCGGCCGTGGCTTGCGCGCCGCGCACCAGCTCGAAGACGTCGGGATTGCGCTTCTGCGGCATGATCGACGATCCCGTCGTCATCTGCGCCGGCAACGCCACGTACGAGAATTCGCTCGTATAAAAGAGGAGCAAGTCCGACGCTAGGCGCCCCAGGTCGCCGAGCAGCACGGCGATCTCGAACACGAGCGCCGCCTCGGCCTTGCCGCGCGACAGCTGCACGGCCGTGACGGGCTCGTGCGTTCGCGCAAAGCCGAGCGCCGCGCGCGTGGCTTCGCGATCCACATTCAAGCTCGGCACGCCGTAACCGGCAGCCGATCCCAGCGGGTTCAATTCCGTGCGGTGCAGCACGCGCATGAGCGCCGCGCGGTCGTCCGCGAGCTCGGCGCCGAAGCCGCGCGCCCACAGCGCCACCGAGCTCGGCATGGCCGGCTGCATGTGCGTATACCCCGGCAGCGCGATCGAGCCTTGCTCCGCTGCCACGCGCTCGAGCGCGGCCACGACGCCGTCCGCGCCCGCAGCAAGCTCGGAAATCGCGTCGCGCAGATAGAGGCGCAGCGCCACGAGCACCTGATCGTTGCGCGAGCGGCCAAGATGCACGCGGCCGCCGGCTTCGCCGATGCGCTCGGTGAGCCGCCGCTCGAGCGCGCTGTGGGCGTCCTCGTCGGCGAGCTCGATCGACCAGTCGCCGGCCGCGTGTGCCGCGGCCAGCGCTTCGAGGCCGGCGCAGATCGCAGTGCAATCGGCCGCACTCAAGAGCTGCTGCTGCTGAAGCATACGCGCGTGCGCGGTCGACGCGCGCGCGTCGTACGCCACGAGCCGCTCGTCGAGCTTGTGATCTTCGCCGGCCGTGAAGCGCAGGATGCGTTCGTCGAGCGGCAGCCCTTTGTCCCAGAGGCGTGCCATGGCGCTAGCCCGCCTGCTCCTCGGGCCGCAGCGCCTTGGTGTCGTTGACGACGAGCGTGCCCGTGCCCTCGTTCGTGAACACCTCGAGCAGCAGGCTGTCGGGCTGCGAGTACGAGATCACGTGCACGCGCGGCACGCCGCCCGACAGTGCGCGCTCGATCGCCGCGGCCTTGGGCAGCATTCCGCCGGAGATCTTGCCTTCGTCGCGCAGCCGCCTCAGGCCCGCGCGGTCCACGTAGGAGATCAGCGAGCGGGGATCCGTGAGCGACTCCAAGATGCCCGGCGTGCCCGTGGCGAGCACGAATTTCTCGGCTTTGAGCTCGCAGGCGATCATCGCGGCCACGGTGTCGGCGTTGATGTTGAGCAGCGTGCCTTGGTCGTCGGCGGAGAGCGGGCTCACGATCGGCACGAGATCGTTGTCGAGCTGCTTGACCAGAATGCTCGTGTCGACGCCCAGAATGTCGCCGACGAATCCGTAATCGACGGTTTGGCCGCCCACTTGGACAGGCGGCCGTCTCGTCGCCTTGATGAGGCCGCCGTCGACGCCGCTCAAACCGATCGCCGGAATGCCGAGCGCGCCGCAGGCCGCAACGATCCGCGTGTTGATTTCGCCGTTCAGCACCATCGTCGACACTTCGAGCGTCTGCGCGTCGGTGACGCGGCGGCCTTCGACCATCTGCGTGGTCAGTCCCAAGCGCTTCGACAGCGCCGTCGACTGCGGCCCGCCGCCATGCACCAGCACTACCCGGATCCCGACTTGATGCAGGATGCCGATTTGCTCCATGAGCGCGCGCGTCATCTCCGGCGAGATGAATGCATCGCCGCCGGCCTTCAGCACGAACACCTTGCGCTTGTACACGCGCAGGTACGGCAGAGCGTGGCGCAAGGCCGTGATGACGAGCGCCCGTTCGTTGTTGTTCAGTCTCGCGTTCATGGTGCTAGCCTTTCATCATTCGATAGAGCACGGCCATTTGTCCGTAGAGCCGGTTGCGAGCGCCCTGAATGACCGTGCTGCGGGGCCCGTCGAGAACGCGGTCGGCAACTTCGACGCCGCGCCGCACGGGCAGGCAGTGCATGAAGCGGCAGTCGGGCTGCGCGTTCACGAACCACGGCTCGTCGACGCACCAGTGCACGAGCTCCTCGCGCAGCGCCTGATCGCCGAGCTTGTCGCCGTAGTGGCGCGTCGACGAGTACGACTTCGCATAGATCACGTGCGCGCCTTCCATCGCCTCGCGCCGCTCCGTGGTCTCCGTGAGGCTGCCGCCGGATTCGGCCGCGGCCTTCCGCGCTTTGTCCAAAACCGCAGGCGGCAGCTCGAAGCCCGGCGGCCGCAGGTGCACGACGTTCATGCCGCGCTTGGCCGCCATGTGAATCGTGGCGGCCGACACGGCGAGCGGCAACGCCCGCGGATGGTAGGCCCACGAGATCACGAACTTGCCGCCGTTGGCCGGAACGCCGAGATCGTCGAGCGTCTTCCAATCGGCCAGGCTCTGACACGGATGGTCGATCGCCGACTCCATGTTGATCCACGGCTTGTCGATCAGACCCGTGAGCGCCTTGAAGTCGGTGTCGGCGATATCGTGAGCGAGGTTGCGCCGCTCGGCGAACGCGCGCACGCCCATGGCGTCGCCATACGACGCGATGACGGGAATCGCTTCGCGCACGTGCTCGGCCGCTGCGCCGTCCATGACGATGCCGGAGCGCGACTCGAGCCCATGGATCGACATCTCGGGCGAGATCACGAACGAGCCGCCGCCGAGCCGCACCATGGCGGCCTGGAACGACGACAGCGTGCGCAGCGACGGGCTCAAGAACAGCAGCGAGAGCACTTTGCCTTCGAGGGCGCGCGGCTCCGGTTTCGCATCGAGACGCGCTGCGAGCGCGATGAGATCCGCAATCTCGTCGCGCGAAAAGTCGGCCAGGTCGTTAAAGCGGCGCATCGGTCAAGTCCTCCAGGGCGGTCGCCAGGATTTGCACGTGTTCGGTCGACAGGATCAAAGCCGGCAAGAGGCGCAGCATGTGCGGGTCCGCGCTCGTGCCGACGAGTATGTCGCGCGCGAGCAGGGCGTCGCGCACGGCGGCGGCGCGCGGCCGCGTCGCAAGTCCCAGCAGCAAGCCGCGCCCTTGGATGCTCTCGACGGGGCCCACGCAGCACGACGCGCGTATGGCTGCGCTCACATCGCGCACGTTCGCGAGCAGGTTGTCGCGCGTGATGACGTCGATCACGGTGCTGATGGCGGCGCATGCCATGGGGCCGCCGCCGAACGTGGTGCCGAGCACGCCGGCCTTGAGCTCGGTTGCGATTGCGTGCGGCATCAGCACCGCGCCGCACGGGAAGCCGCCGCCCAAGCCTTTGGCCACCGTCAGCAGATCGGGATTGACGCCGTAGAGCTGTGCGCCGAACGGTGCGCCGAGGCGCCCCATGCCGGTCTGCACCTCGTCGAGAATCATGAGCGCGCCCGCGCGGTCGCAGGCGGAGCGGATCGCGTGCAGGTATGACGGTTCGAAGTCGAACGCGCCGGCCAAACCCTGCACGGGCTCGACGATGACGGCCGCGGTGCTCGAGTCGACGGCGGCCGCGAGCGCCGCCGCGTCGTTGCGCGGCACGAATAACACGTCGAACGGCGTGCGCGGAAAGCCGTACCACGACTTCGCGGCGCCGTAGGTGACGGCGGCGGCGGCAGCGGTGCGGCCGTGAAAGCTATGCTCCATTGCCACCACTTTCGTGCGGCCCGTGGTTTTCAGCGCCAGTCTCAGCGCGTTCTCGTTGGCCTCGGCGCCGCTGTTCACGAAGAAGACGCGGCCCAAGCCGGGTGGCCCGAACGCCGCGAGCTTCTCGGCGGCCTCGTCGCGAATTTTCAGCGGCAGCGCGTTGGTTTGAAACACGAGCTCGCGGCTCGCGCGCGCGAGCGCTTCGCTCAAATCGCGATGCCCGTAACCGAGCGCCGCGACGGCGTGGCCGCCGTAGAAATCGAGGATGCGGCGCCCGGCCGCGTTCTCGAGATACACGCCCATGCCGCGCACGGGCGTGAACGGCAGCATCGGATACACTTCGTCGAGATGCGCGCCCACGGCGGCGATCTCGTTCGTTGCCACATTCATGTTCATAGCCATCCTGCCGCCGGCGCGCTCAAGCCGGTGACTTCCGGAAAACCCAAGAGCCGATTCGCCCACTGAAGGCTGCCGCCGGCCGCGCCTTTGAGCAGATTGTCGGTCACCGAGCAGACGACGATCGTATCGCCCTCGACCACGGCGTGCAGCGCCGCGTAATTGGTGGCGGCGATGTCCTTCATCTTCGGCGGCTCGTCGTCGACGCGCACGAACGGCGCGCCGCGATAGTACTCGCGCAGCGCCTCGTTGACCTGGCTCGCGGTGGTGCGTTGCTTGGCCTGCAGAAACATCGTGGCGTGGATGCCGCGCGCGAACGGGCCGGAGTGCGGCACGAAATGCAGACCCACGTCGCGGCCCGTTGCGGCCTTGATGAGCATCCGCACCTCGGGCTCGTGCCGGTGCTTCAGCGCCTGATATGCGAACAAGTTGCTTTGGCGCAGCGGATGATGCGTCGTGTCGCGCGGCGTGCGCCCGGCGCCCGTGCTGCCGGTGACGGCGCTCACGTAGATCTCGTCGGCGAGACCCTGCGAGACCAGCGGCACGATCCCCAGCAGCATCGTGGTGGCGAAGCAGCCGGGGTGCGCCGCGTGCGGCGTCTCGATCGAAGGCCGCTGCTCCGGCACGGCGCACGTGAACTCGGCGAGCCTGGCCGGCGCAGCATGCGCATGGCCGTAAACCGCCGCGTAAGCGGCCGGGTCCGCGAAGCGGAAGTCCGCCGACGCATCCACCACGACCAGCTCGGTGCCGGCGCTCGCAGCCGCCGCCAGCAGCTTGTCGATGAGGCCGGCCGACGCGCCGTGCGGCGCGGCGGAGAGCACGAGCCAGCGGGGCGCCGTATTGAGCCGGCCGATGACGGCGTCCAACGAGACGAACAGCGTGTCGGGGAACGCGGGCGTGAGATGCGGAAATGTTTTCGCGACGGGCTCGCCGGCCTGGCTCGTCGAGACGACGCCGCCGATGGTGAGCTGCGGATGCTGAGCGAGCAGGCGCAGGAACTCGCCGGCGACGTAGCCGGAGCCGCCGAGCACGATCGCCGGAATCTTGCCGTGGTCGCTCATGCCGACTTCGCCGTCCTTGCTCCCAAGCCGATGCTCGACTGCAACAGATCGCCGAGCTCGGCCGCGCTCGTCATCGCGTTGAAGGCCGCAACGTTCGAGTGCGCCCGGATGATGTCGATGCCCACCTGGTTGTCGGTGGCCGGACCCGAGATCACGGTGGGCTCGATGCCGAATTCCTCGCGCAGCAGCTTCGCGCCGCCCCAGGCGCCGACGGGATCGTTCGCACACAGCACCATCGCCGTGATCCGGTCGACGATGTCCTTGTCGCGCAAGATGGCCTCGACACCGTAGGCGCCGAGCAGGCCGTCGCCGAGCTCGAAAACGATCGCGTCGGGCTTCTCGTCCGACAGCTCGTTCAGCAGGCAGCGCGTGAGCGCCGGCGCGTTCTTCGACGTGGTTGCGCAGATGCCGAAGTCGGAAAACATCGCAACGTGACGGGCGCCGGAGTCTTCCATGGCGAGGATGTCGCGGCGCAGCGCAACGCCCGTCGACTTGAACGCGTCCACGACGAGACCGTTGTGCCGAAACCGGCTCACGATCGCGCACGCGGCTGCCGTCTTGCCGGAGTTCATGCACGTACCCGCGATTGCGACCACGGGCACGCCATGCGTGTCGAGCGGCACGTTGAGCTGAAGCGGCTCCGTGGCCACGCGTGCGGGCACGCCGACGCGCGATCCCAAGTACGGAAAGTCGAGCACGCAGCCCAACACCTTGCAGTTGAACGGCTCGCCGTGCGACGGGTTGATCGAGTCGCACAGGCCGATCACGCCGCCCAAGTTCAAGAGCTGCACCACGTCGCCGGGCTTCAGCTCGGTGGGCAGGTGACCGGAATAGCCGAACAGCGCCTTGCGATGGCCGAGCGCGCCGACGACGACGTCGCCCTTCTTGATCTCGGCCATGCGGCCGCTCGTGAGCTCGACGGTGTTGTAGCGCGACTTGTTGTTCAGCACCTCGACGGCGATCAGCACGCCTTCGTCGCACGGAATCTCGTCGCTGACGCGAATCTCTTGGCCCAATTCGGCCCGGATGGCGACCGACGCAATCTTATCGACTAGAACGGGGCGCATCTCACTGCCCTCCGGCCCGGGTATGGAACATGCCGGGCAA
>CAMPKU010000161.1 GCA_946887385.1 uncultured Gammaproteobacteria bacterium | reverse complement strand
AAGCGGCGCCGTGATCATGAAGATGATGAGCAGCACGAGCATCACGTCGATGTACGGCACCACGTTGATATCGGACATCAACTTGCGCTTGCCCTTGGTGGCGATCATGTCTCGATCTCCGCGAGCTCGCCCGTGAGGGGGCCCGCGCCCGCCGCGCGGCCTGCAGCGTCGCGCCGTCCCGCATTGCGTTGAAAGATCGCCGACAGCTCTTCCATGAAGGTGTCGTAGCGCACCTCGATCCGCGTGACCTGATCCGCATAGCGGTTGAAGAACACGCCGGCCGGGATGGCCGCGATGAGGCCCATGGCCGTGGCCATGAGCGCCTCGGAAATGTACGGCGCCACCACGGAGATCGTGGCGCTCTGCATGCCGCCGAGCGCCTGAAACGAGCTCATGATGCCCCACACGGTGCCGAGCAACCCCACGTACGGGCTCGTGCTGCTCACCGTGGCGAGAAACGCGAGGTTGTGCTCGAGCCTGTCCATCTCGCGCAACTGCGACACGCGCATCGCGCGCCGCGAGCCTTCGATGACCTGCTCGGAGCCCAAGCTCGATTGCTTGAGCTTGCCGAACTCGCGGAAGCCCGCTTCGAAAATGCCGGCCATGCCCTGCGGCGTCTCGTCGGAGCGCGCCATCTCGCGGTACAGCGAGTTCAAATCCACTCCGGACCAGAAGCTGGTCTCGAAGTCGTGCGCCGCCGCCGCGGCTCGCTTCAGCACGCGGCTCTTGTCGATGATGACGGCCCACGAGGCCACCGAGGCGATGAGCAGCAGCACCATGATGAGCTGCACGAAGGGGCTGGCATCGAGTAGCAGCCGGACAATCGAAAGATCGTTGTTCATTGGTTTAACTCACTGAGTAAAGCTTTTGGGATACGCCGCGGCTTGCCGCCGCGTGCGTCCATGCAAGCCACTTCGGCGGAACCTTCGCAGATGACGTCGCCGTCGGGACCGTTGCGCCGCACATTCTGCTTGAAGCGCATGCGGGCGCCGTGCGCTTCGGCCACGTGAGCCGACACGTACAACATGTCGGACAGGCGCGCCGGCACGCGGAACCGAGCTTCGATCGCCGAGAGCACGAGCACTACGCCGTGCGCCTCGCGCAGCTGGTCGTGGTCGATGCCGCAGGCGCGCAGGCACTCGGTGCGGGCCCGCTCCATGAACCTGAAATAGCTGGCGTTATAGACGACGCCTTGAGCATCCGTGTCTTCCAAATACACCCTGACCGGCAACACGTACTTAGTCATCGACCCTTCGTGCCCGTTCAATCGAAGAGCTCCGGCGCGTCGGGGCGGTTACGCGACGAGGGCAGCGTTATGCCGAAATGCAGGTACGCGGCGCGCGTGGCGAGCCTGCCGCGCGACGTGCGCTGCAGAAACCCTTCCTGAATGAGATACGGCTCCACCACGTCCTCGAGCGTCTCACGTTCTTCGCCGAGCGCGGCAGCGAGACTTTCGATGCCCACCGGGCCGCCCTCGAATTTTTCGATGATGGCGAGCAGGAGCCGCCTGTCCATCGTGTCGAACCCTTGCGGATCGACCTCGAGCATGTCCATGGCGGCCTTCGCCACCCGCTCGTCGACCGTACCGTCGGCCTTCACCTGCGCGTAGTCGCGCACGCGCCTGAGCAGCCGGTTTGCGATGCGCGGCGTGCCGCGCGAACGGCTCGCGATCTCGTGCGCGCCTGCATCGTCGATCGGCAGCACCAGGATGCTCGCAGTGCGCTTTGCGATTTGCGTGAGCTCACCCGTGGCGTAGAACTCCAGATGCTGCGTGATGCCGAAACGGTCGCGCAGCGGCGAAGTCAGGAGCCCGGCGCGCGTGGTGGCGCCAACGAGCGTGAAGGGTTTGAGCGGCAGCTTGATCGAGCGCGCGCCGGGGCCCTCGCCCACCATGATGTCGAGCTGATAGTCCTCGAGCGCCGGGTACAGCACTTCCTCCACCACGGGGCTCAGGCGGTGAATCTCGTCGATGAACAGCACGTCGTTCTCTTCGAGCCGCGTGAGCTGCGCCGCGAGATCGCCCGGCCGCTCGAGCACCGGGCCCGATGTTTGGTGCAGGTTCACGCCGAGCTCGTTCGCGATGATGTGCGCGAGCGTGGTCTTACCCAAGCCCGGCGGTCCGAACAGCAGCGTGTGATCGAGCGCCTCGCGCCGCTGGCGCGCTGCCGCGATGAAAATCTCGAGCTGCGCTTTGACGCGCGACTGGCCGATGTATTCCGTGAGCCGGCGCGGCCGCACGGCGCGGTCGAAGGCTTCGTCGTCGCGCGCGGCGAGCGGCGTGACCACACCTCTGCCCTTCTCGATGTTGAACGCTTCGCTCATCGCTCGGCCACCCGCTCGCGATGCACACGCTTCAACGCCTCGCGAATCATCTCCTCGGTGGAGAGACGCACGCCGTCCAAGTCCTTCAGCATGCGCGCGATCTCGCCGGGCTTGTAGCCGAGCGCGAGCAGCGCGCCGTGCGCCTCGCCCTCGGCCGCCGAGCGCGCCGGCAGCGCCGCGCTTTCCGTGCCGAGCGATTCGGGCAAGCGATCCGCCATCTCGAGCAGCAGCCGTTCGGCGGTCTTGCGGCCCACGCCGGGGATCTTCGTGAGGCTGGCGAGATCTTTGTCGCGCACGCATTGGTAAAAGCCGTCCACGCTCATGCCGGACAGAACGCCGAGCGCACTGCGCGGCCCGACGTTGGAGACCTTGAGCAGCGCGCGAAACAGCGAGCGCTCGGCTTCGGTGAAAAAGCCGAACAGGATGTGCGCGTCCTCGCGCACGACGAGATGCGTGACCAGCGACAACGGCTGTCCTGTAGTGGGCAATCGGTAGAATGTGGACATCGGCGCTTCGAGCTCGTAGCCCACGCCGCCCACGTCGAGCGTTAACGACGGCGGGCGCTTCGACACCAGCGTGCCGCGCAGAAAGCCGATCATGCGCGCGCCTGCTCAACGGCGTGCAACGCGCCGTGCAGCGTGCGCGCGTTGGCGTGGCAAATCGCGGCCGCAAGCGCATCGGCGGCGTCGGCCGCCAGCACTTCGCTAAGCCCGAGAATCATCTGCACCATGCGCTGTACCTGGTCTTTCTCGGCGCCGCCATGGCCAACCACGGCCTTCTTGATGTGACGCGCGCTGTACTCGTAGATGGGCACGTTCGCCTCGAACGTGGCGCAGATGGCCGCCGCCCGCGCTTGACCGAGTTTCAGTGCGCTGTCGGCGTTGCGGCTCAAGAACACCCGTTCGATCGCGATCTCGGCCGGGCGGTATTCGCGCACGATGTGGCCCAAGCCTGCAAAGATGCTGCGCAGGCGTTCGCTGTGCTCACCGCCCGTACGGATGCAGCCCCACTCGACGGCCGTGGTGCGATTGCCCACCACGTCCACCACGCCAAAACCCGTGATTTGGGAGCCGGGATCGATTCCCAGTATCCGCACGGAACGTTCGACGTGATCGAGGGGCGCTGATTGAAAGGGAGTCGCCGCCCGTGTGCTCACGAGCACTCCCGCGCGAACGTAGCCCTTCGGCTTACCGGCATGTCGCACCACTACAGCGCCGCCGGCCCCTTAAAGGCCGGCCGCTGGCTGCCGCAAACTCCTGACTCCGACGGTGGCCCCCAAAGCCACCCGCGGCCAATGATACCGGCAGACGGAAGGCTAGCGTTAGCGGTTGATGCCGTGAATGGCGCGCTTGTCGGCGGCCAGCGACGCCTCGTGTAAGGCCTCGCTGAGTGTGGGATGCGCGTGCATCGTGCGCTGGATGTCTTCGGCCGATGCCGAGAACTCCATCGCGAGCACCGCTTCGGCGATCAGCTCGCCGGCCACGGGCCCCACGATGTGCACGCCGAGCACGTCGTCGTGCTCTTGATCGGCGATCAGCTTCACCATGCCCGCCGTCTGCTGCATGCCCTTGGCGCGGCCGTTCGCGGCGAAGCTGAACGTGCCCACCTTGTAAGGCCGCCCCGCGGCTTTGACTTCTTCTTCCGTCTTGCCCACCCAGGCGATCTCGGGCGCCGTGTAGATCACGGACGGAACCGTTGCGTAATTCACTTCGGCCACGTGACCGGCGATGAGCTCGGCCACCATGACGCCCTCTTCCATTCCCTTGTGCGCCAGCATCGGCCCGCGCACCACGTCGCCCACGGCCCAGACGTTCGCCACCGTGGTGCGGCACTGCTCGTCCACCTCGATGAACCCGCGCTTATCGAGGGGCACGTTCACGCCGGAGCCGAACAGGCCCGCGGTGACAGGCTTCCGCCCGACGGCCACCACGAGCGCATCCACGACGAGCTCTTGGCTCCCGCCGCCCGCCTCGTAACGCACTTTGACGGCGTTGCCTTCCACGCTGGCGGCGGTGACTTTCGCACCGAGGCGAATATCGAGCGCCTGCTTCTTCAGATGGCGCAGCGCTTCTTTCGCGATTTGCTGGTCGGCCATCGGCAGGAACGTGTCGAGCGCTTCCAAGATCACCACCTCGGAGCCGAGCCGCTTCCACACGGATCCCAGCTCCAGCCCGATGACGCCGGCGCCGATCACGCCCAAGCGTTGCGGCACGTGATTGAAGTCGAGCGCGCCCGTCGAGTCGACGATGCGTTGGCCGTCGAACTTCGCGATGTTGAGCTCGATGGGCGCCGAGCCCGTGGCGAGCACCACGTGCTGCGCCTGCAGCGTCTCCGTTCCGGTGTCGGTGGTGACCTCCACGCGGTTGCCGGCGAGCAGCTTGCCGCGCCCTTTGAACCCCACGACGTTGCCGGCCTTGAACATGGCCTCGATGCCCGACGTGAGTTGCTTGACGATGCCCTTCTTGCGCGCCTGCATGGCTTCCACGTCGATGCCCACACCCGCGACGTGAATACCGTGTGCCTGAAACTCCGTGTGCGCGCGGTGATAGAGCTCGGAAGACTCGAGCAGCGCCTTCGAGGGGATGCAGCCCACGTTCAAGCACGTGCCGCCGAAAAGACGCGTGCCTTCCTCGTTCTTGTAGTCGTCGATGCACGCCGCCGAGAGACCGAGCTGCGCAGCGCGCAGCGCGGCGGGATAGCCTGCGGGGCCGCCGCCGATGACGACGACGTCGAATTTCTTCTCGCTCATTGTGTTGACTTCAGCTCAATGATTAGACGTCGAGCAGCAACCGTGCCGGATCCTCGAGCAGCTCCTTCACGTGCACGAGGAATTGTACGGCCTCGCGGCCATCGACGATGCGATGATCGTAAGTGAGGGCTAGATACATCATCGGCCGCACTTCGATCTTGCCGTCCACTACCATCGGCCGCGGTTGGATCTTGTGCATGCCTAAGATCCCGCTCTGCGGCGGATTCAAGATCGGCGTGGACATCAGCGAGCCGAAGATGCCGCCGTTGGTGATCGTGAACGTGCCGCCCGTGAGCTCTTCCATCTGGAGCGCGCCTTTGCGGGCCCGCTCGCCGAAATCGCGAATCGCGTGCTCCACGCCGGCGAATGCCATCGACTCGGCGTTGCGCAGCACCGGCACGACCAGACCGCGGTCGGTGGACACGGCCACACCGATGTCGAAGAACTCGTGGTAGACGACGTCGTTACCGTCCACGGAGGCGTTCAGCAGCGGGAACCGGCGCAGCGCCTCGATCGACGCCTTCACGAAGAACGACATGAAGCCGAGCTTGATGCCGTGCTTCGCGGTGAACTGCTCTTGGTAGCGCTGCCGCAGCGCACTGACGGCCGTCATGTCCACTTCGTTGAACGTGGTGAGCATGGCGGCTTGCTGCTGCGCTTGCAGCAGGCGCTCGGCGATCCGCGCGCGCAGGCGCGTCATCGCTACACGGTGCTCGTCGCGTGAGCCCAAACCGGCCGCCGGCGCCGGCGTCGGCTCGTCATCCTCGTCGCGGCTCTCGACGTCGTGCTCGATGCCCACGTGCGTGGCCTGGTGATCGGCCAGGTAGTCGAGCACGTCGCCCTTCGTGATTCTGCCCTCGCGGCCCGAGCCCGCGATCGAGGCGGGGTCCAAATCGTGCTCTTCGACGAGCTTGCGAACCGCCGGTCCCATCCTGTTCGCCGAGGCGGCCGAACGTTGCGACTCGGGCGGCGCGGCTGCGCTCACCGAGGGCTGCGGGGCGAGCTTCGGTGCGGGGGCGGGAGCGGGTGCGGCCTTCGGCGGCGCCGCGGGCTTGGCCGGAGCCTGCGCCGGCTTCGCGGCCGCAGGGGCTTGCGCCGGCGCCGCGGCGCCGGCGTCCAGGATTGCGAGCACTTGGCCGCTGGTGACGACGGCGCCGTCCGCGGCCACGATCTCTTTGAGCACGCCGTCAACGGGCGACGGTACCTCGAGCACGACCTTGTCGGTCTCGAGGTCGACGAGGTTCTCGTCGCGGCGCACGGCCTCGCCGGCCTTCTTGTGCCAGGTAACGAGCGTGGCGTCGGCCACGGACTCGGGCAATTGCGGAACCTTGACCTCGATGCTCACTGCCGACCTACCTTAGCTTGGATTCGCATCGATGCTAGGCGCGTTTGCCGACCGGTGAAAGACCGGCGGTGCGTTCTTTGGACGACGAAGTCAAAGCCGCGGAGACCAGCGCCTGTTGCTGGCGCACGTGCAACGCGTGAATTCCCGAGGCGGGCGCCGCGGCACCGGGACGGCCGGCGTAGAAGAGCTCGTGGGATTTTCCGAGCGGCTCCTGCAGCCGGTGGCGGATTTGATACCAGGCGCCCTGGTTCTGCGGCTCTTCCTGGCACCAGACGATTTCAGTGGCGTTGCGATAGCGCGCGATCACGCGCGCGTACTCTTCGATCGGGAAGGGATACAGCTCCTCGAGCCGAACGATCGCGACATTCGTCACGCTCTCGGTGCGCCGGTGCTCGGCGAGATCGAAATAGACCTTGCCGCTGCAAAACACCACGCGCGTCACGGCGTCGTCGGCGAGCGGCTCCACCTCTTCGATGAGCTGCTGGAAGCGGCCGCGCGCAAGCTCCGTCATCGTCGACACCGACAGCCGATGCCGCAGCAGGCTCTTCGGCGTAAGAACAATGAGGGGCTTGCGCAGATGGCGCAGCATCTGCCGCCGCAACAGATGAAACATCTGCGCCGGCGTGGACGGCACCACCACCTGCATGTTGTGCTCGGCGCACAGCTGCAGGAACCGTTCCAGGCGGGCCGACGAGTGCTCGGGGCCCTGGCCCTCGTAGCCGTGCGGCAGGAACAACGTGAGGCCCGACAGTCGCCCCCACTTCGCCTCGCCGGAGCTGATGAACTGATCGATGACCACTTGCGCGCCGTTGACGAAGTCGCCGAACTGCGCTTCCCAGATCGCCAGCGTGTCGGGCGCCGTGGTGCTGTAGCCGTATTCGAAGCCGAGCACGGCCTCCTCCGACAGCAGCGAGTCGGCAATCATGAACGCGCGCGGATCGGTGGACACGTGCGCAAGGGGTACATGCGTATCGCCCGTCGCCTGATCGATCAACGCGGCATGGCGGTGGAAGAACGTGCCGCGCCGGCTGTCCTGCCCAATGATCCTTACGTGAAAATTCGCGGCCAGCAGCGATGCGTACGCTAAGTTCTCGGCGAAGCCCCAATCGCAGCTCATTTCGCCGGCGGCCATGCGGCGCCGGTCTTCCATGATCCGCTGTACTCGCGGGTGCAGCTTGTGGCTGGCCGGCACCGTATTGATGAGGCCGGCCAGCCGATTGAGCTCGGCTTCCGGCAGACCTGTGTTCGTGGAGTCGTTGAGCGACGCCTGGTGATAGCGGCTCCAGTCCACCGTGTACTGGTTGCCGATCATGCCGAGCGCCGCGCGATTCGGATTGCGGCCCTCGTCGAGAGCCGCGCGATAGTCGTCGGCGAGCTTGTCCACGGCTTCCTGGGCCAAGACACCGGCTTCGGTGAGCTTGCGCGCGTACAGCACGCGCGTGCTTGGATGCTCGCGAATGGCGTTGTACATCGTCGGCTGCGTGGCCGACGGCTCGTCGGCTTCGTTGTGGCCGAGGCGTCGATAGCCCACGAGGTCGATGACCACGTCCTTGTGAAACACCTGCCGGTAGCGCAGCGCGAGGCGCACGGCGGCTACGGCTGCTTCCGGGTCGTCGCCGTTCACATGGAACACGGGCGCTTCGATCATCTTCGCGATGTCGGAGCAGTACGTGGTCGAGCGGCTGTCACGCGGATCGCTCATCGTGAAGCCGATCTGATTGTTGATCACGAGGTGCACGGTGCCGCCCGTGTAGAACGCCCGCGTCTGCGATAGCTGGAACGTCTCGGCCACCACGCCCTGCCCCGCGAACGCCGCGTCGCCGTGGATCAGAAGCGGCAGCACCTGCTCGCCGAGCGAATCGCCGCGCCGATCCTGGCGCGCGCGCACCGAGCCTTCCACCACGGGGTTGACGATCTCGAGGTGCGACGGATTGAACGCGAGGGCGATGTGCACGTTACCGCCCGGCGTGCGCACGTCGGCGGAGTAGCCCTTGTGATACTTCACGTCGCCCGAGCCTTTGAGCCGCGCCAAGTCGTACGAGCCCTCGAACTCCGAGAACAGGTCGGAAGGCGATTTGCCGAGCACGTTCACGAGCACGTTCAACCGGCCGCGGTGTGCCATGCCGATCACCAGCTCCTGCACGCCGGTTTCGCCGGCGCGCTGGATGAGATCGTCGAGCACCGGGATCAGCGTCTCGCTGCCTTCGAGCGAGAAGCGCTTCTGGCCGACGAAGCGCGTGTTCAAGTACCGTTCGATGCCTTCGGCGCGCGTGAGGCTGTCGAGGATCGTGGTTTGCTCATCGCGCGAGAACGTCCAGTGCACGCGGCACGCCTCGAACTGCTCGCGCAGCCACAGCCGCTCGCGCGCTCGCGAGATGTGCGCGAACTCCGCCGCGAGCTTGCCGCAATAGATGTTCTTCAGCAGCGCCAGGATGTCCTGCAGCTTCATGCGCGTGTGGCCCGTGCCGGCCAACCCGCCCGTGGAGAACTCGCGCTGCAGATCGGACTCGTCGAGCCCCAAGAAGTCGAAGCTGAGCACCGCGGGCGCGGGGCGTTCCCAGATTCCGAGCGGATCGAGGTCGGCCACTTGGTGGCCCCGCAGGCTGTACACCTGGATCAGGCGCGAGACGGCGGCTTGCTTCTCGATGGCCGGAGCCCCGTCCGCCGCCGCCGGCGCCGCCGACGCGCCCGGCGTGCCGCGTTGACGCAAGCGCTGCGCCACGGCTTGCACGATGGGCCCGTGCGGAACCTCGGCCCCGGGGGCCGAGAGCGTATTGAAATATTGACGCCATTCCGGAGGCACGCTGCCCGGCTCGGCGAGGAATTGCTCATAGAGCCATTCGACGTAGGTCGCGTTGGCTCCCTGCAAGTGCGACGTATCGTACTGCTGCTTGAATTCTGTGCTCATGAGCGTGGGCAACAGGGCCAAAAAGCGAACGAAGATTCAGGCCCCGACCCGAAGGCGCGCGTAGTGTAGCCAAACAGGGATTAAGTTCAAACGCGCTTGCGTCACAAGAAAGTGCGCAGGAGCCACCATTCGTACGCGATCAATGCGACGTACGCCACAAAAAGACCCTGGAGGACAAAACCGGCCCGCATGATGCGAAAGAGGCGCTGCCGAGCGACCGCGACGAGCACGAGCACGCCGGTGCCAGTGAGGCCCATTTTCACCACGGCAAAAAGCTCCGGGTGGTCGCGCAGAATGTAAGCGAGAAACGGGTTCGCCTCTTGAGCGCCGCCCATGATCAGCGTGAGCGTCAGAAACGCATCGGCCACGCTGAGCAGCAGAATCGTCACGGACAGGAACAGCAGATAGGGCTCGTGCCAGTCGACGGGCAAGTGCTGCTCGCCGGCACGCCGGCCGGTGCGCCGCCGGGGCGTGAAGCCGCCGCGCACGAAGCTGCGCATGGAAAGATGACGCCGATCGACGCCGGTGCGCCGTTCCGGTCCCGTCCCGGCGCGAACCGCGCCACTCGCAGCCACGCGATCGAAAGAATGATTCAAGCTCGAAAACCCAGTAATACGAATGAGTACCTTCGAAGGGATGCAAGAACCAAGCCGCCTGTGACGTATGTCACATTGTTTCGGTTTTCAGGCAGTTGCGACGGCAACTGAAGCCGGCGCTGTAAACTTTTCCGACGAGCGCAATTGGGGTTATTGGGTGGCGTGCAGCAAGTACGCGATCAGGGCCTGCCGATCCTCGCGCGAGCGATAGCCCGTAAACGCCATCGTCGTGCCGGGGACGAACCCCGCGGGGTCTGCAAGCCACGCTTCCAGCGACTTCGGCGTCCACACGAGCCCGGACTGCTTGAGCGCCGGCGAGTAATTGAACCCTTCCACCGTAGCCGCCGGGCGGCCGAACACCCCTTGCAAGTGCGGCCCAATCAAGGTGCCCTCCGCGGCCCGAAACCGATGACAGGCGGCGCACGCCAGGCCGAGCAGCTCGCCACGCGCGACGTCCGCTGCGGCAAGGTCGGGCT
>CAMPKU010000160.1 GCA_946887385.1 uncultured Gammaproteobacteria bacterium | reverse complement strand
GCGAGCGGGTGAAGCCGCTCGTCGTGGACGTTACCGAAGCGCTGCAGGATGTGCGTGCGCGCGGGGGCAGTGTGCTGTTCGAGGGCGCGCAAGGCGCGATGCTCGACATCGATCTTGGCACCTATCCGTTCGTCACCTCGTCGAACACGACGATCGGCAGCGCCGCTGCGGGGGCGGGAGTGGGCTGCGGGTCCATCGACTACGTGCTCGGCATCGTGAAGGCGTATACCACGCGCGTCGGCGCCGGGCCGTTCCCCACGGAGCTGCACGACGACGTCGGCCGCCACTTGGGGCACGTGGGCCATGAGTTCGGGTCCACCACAGGCCGGCCGCGCCGCTGCGGTTGGCTCGATGCCGTGGTGCTGAAGCGCGTGGCGCTCACGAACAGCGTGGCCGGCTTGTGCCTCACGAAGCTGGACGTCTTGGACGGCCTGCCCGAGATCAAGATCTGTGTCGGCTACCGCTTGGACGGCGAAGCGCTCGAGACGCTGCCGTTGCTCGTCGAGCGGATCGGCGACTGCGAGCCCGTCTACGAATCCGTGCCGGGCTGGCGTGAGCCCACGGCCGGCATCACGTCCTACGCGGCTTTGCCCAAGGAAGCCAAGGCCTATCTCGGCCGGATCGAGCAGCTTGCGGGCGTGCCGATCGATATCGTCTCCACGGGCCCCAGCCGCGACGCCGTGATCATGCGGCGGCATCCATTTGATTGAGAAGGCGCTCTCGTGGAGAATGACAACGATTCTTATTTGCACGCCTGCCACGGAGCCCACGTCTGACACTTGCCGATCTCAAGCCGGGTGACCGCGCGCGCATCGAATCGATCGACACCGCCGACCCGGCCGTTCAACGACTGATGGTGCTGGGTCTCGTCGAAGGGGCCGAGATCACGTTCCTACGCCGATCGCTCGGCGGAGATCCCCTCGAGCTGCGCATCTACGGCGCCGCGATCTCCCTGCGCGACGAGCAAGCCCGGCGGTTTCACGTGGTGCCGAATGGCCGCGCCGGCTGAACGGGTAGTTCCGCTCGAGCGAATCGCCGTGCGCCGCAAGGCGGTGGGCACGATCGCCGTGGTCGGCAACCCGAACGCGGGCAAGAGCTCCGTGTTCAATCGTCTCACGGGGTTACGCCAGCATACGGCGAACTATCCCGGCGTCACCGTCGAGCGGCGGATCGGGCGCGGCACGTTCGGTGCCACGACGCTCGATCTTGTCGACCTGCCCGGCACCTACTCGTTGAGCCCAACCTCGGCCGACGAGAGCATTGCCGTGGAAGTCTTGTTCGGCCGAGTTGCCGGCACGCCGGAGCCCGACGCAATTCTTGCCGTCATCGACTCCACGCGGCTCTATCAAGGCTTGTACCTGCTGCAACAGCTCGTCGAGCTCGGCAAGCCCATGATCGCCGTGCTCACGATGACGGATGCCGCAGAGCGCGACGGCCGCAAGATCGACTACGCGGCGCTCACCGACGCGCTCGGCGGGGTGCCGGTGTATCCCGTGGTGGCCACGTCGGGGCGCGGTTTCCAGGCGCTCAATGAGGGCCTTGCGCGCATTTTGACGGTCGCACCGCCGCGAGACGGCGGCCACTGGCCGGAGCTCAAAGCGGCGGCCGAGTCGCTGGTCGAACGTTGGCGCGCCCACGGCACGCAGTTGCACCGGGCGGAAGCCGAGCGCCTCTTGATCGACTCGCCGGCCGCGCCGCTCAGCCCGCAAGCCAGCGCCGACGTCAGCGCTGCGCGCGCCGCGTTGTTCGCGGGCGAGCCGCCGCTCGCCGCCGAGGCGCGCCGGCGCTACGCGTGGGTGCGCGCCACTCTCGAGCGCGTGGAGTCGCCGGGGTCCGGCGTGGTCACGCAAGCCGCGCGGCTCGTCGACTGGGCCAATCGCCCGTGGCCCGCGACGGTGCTGTTGATCGCGCTCATGTTCGTGGTCTTTCAGGCCGTATTTGCTTGGGCCACGCCGCTCGTCGACCTCATCGATGCCGGCGTGAGCGGCATCGGCACCGCGGTGGGCTCTTTGTTGCCCGAGGGCGCGGTGCGCAGCTTCGTGGCCGACGGCGCCATCGCCGGCGTCGGCAGCGTGGTGGTGTTCCTGCCGCAGATCTTGATCTTGTTCTTGTTCATCATTTTGATGGAGGACACGGGCTATCTCGCACGCGCGGCGTTCCTCGTCGATCGGGCGATGCGCAGCGTAGGCCTTTCCGGCCAATCGGTGATCCCGTTGCTGTCGAGCTTCGCGTGCGCAGTGCCGTCGATCATGGCCACGCGCGTGATTCCGAATCGGCGCGACCGCATCGCGACGATCATCGCCGCGCCGTTCATGACCTGCTCGGCGCGCTTGCCGGTGTACGCGTTGCTGATCGGCGCGTTCGTGCCGGTGCAAACCATAGGCGTGTTCAATCTCCAAGGGCTCGTGCTATTCGGGCTCTATGCCATCGGCATCGCCGGCGGCGTGGGTACGGCGTTGCTGCTGCGCAGCTCCGTGCTGCGCGGGCAGAACCCCACCTTCATCCTCGCATTGCCCGAGTTTCGCGTGCCGAATCTGCGCACGGTGGGCATGAAGCTGCTCGATCGCGCGCGCGTGTTCCTGCGGCGCGCCGGCACCGTCATCTTCGCCGTAGCCGTCGTGGTCTGGGCGCTGGCGTATTTCCCGCGCTCGCCGGAAGTGGAAGCCGCGCGTGCGGAGGCGGCCGCTGAAGCGCAAGCCACGCTCGTGGGCCCCGCGCTCGAAGAGCGGCTCGCGGAGCTCGACAATCAGGCGGGCGCCGATCACCTCGCTCAGAGCTGGCTCGGCCGTGCGGGGCGATGGGTGGAGCCGGCGTTCCGGCCGCTCGGCTGGGATTGGCGGATCTCGGCGGCCGTGATCGCCGGCTTTCCGGCGCGCGAGGTGGTCGTGGCCGTGCTCGGCACCATCTACGCCGTCGGCGGCGAGGCCGATGAGGAGACGCTCGCGGGCAGGCTGCGCGCCGCCGAGCACGCCGACGGCAGCCCCGTGTTCACGTTGCCGATGGTGCTGGGCTTGCTGCTGTTCTATGCCTGGTGCTTGCAGTGCGCTGCCACGCTGGCCGTGATTCGCCGCGAGACCAACAGCTGGCGCTGGCCCATATTCGCTTGGAGCTACATGACGGCGCTCGGCTACGGTGGAGCCTTCCTGATCTATCAGCTGGGAACGGCGTGAAACCGCTGCCGCCCTCGAAGCTCGGCGCGTGGCCGGAGGTGGAGCGGGAGCAGGTCGCCGACGGCCGCATCTTCACGCTCGAGCGCTCTCGCGCGGTGTCGCCGCTCGACGGGCAGACGTATGCCTTTCACCGCATCCAGTCCGTCGACTGGGCGCAGATCTTGCCGATCACGGCGGCGGGCGAGGCCGTGCTGGTTCGCCAGTATCGCCACGGCGCACGGCGCGTGACCCTCGAGATGCCGGGCGGGTTGATCGACGCGGGCGAAGAGCCTGCGGCAGCGGCGCTGCGCGAATGCCTCGAAGAAACGGGCTATCGCGCGCGCACGGCGCAGCCGCTCGGCGTGGTGCGGCCCAATCCCGCGCTGTTCTCGAACCGGCTGTTCACGTTCTACGCCACGGGCGTCGAGCTCGAGCGCCCGATACAGAACACCGGCACCGAGGTGACCGAGGTAGTGCTGGTGCCGGTTGCCGATCTCGAAGCCCTGCTGGTGTCCGGTGAAATCGATCACGCGCTCGTCGCCGGCGCGATGTGGCGCTACCTGAAGCAGCACGGCGCGCGTTGATGTCCGCCACGCCGGGCGTCGCAGGGCGGAGTCCACCGCCTTGGTATTTGATCTTCTTCTTCGGCGCGCTGGCGGCGCTCGGCCCGCTCAGCATCGACGTGTACTTGCCGGCGATTCCGTCCATCGCTGCCGATTTCGGCGTGACGGTGCTCGCGTTGCAGAACACGTTGAACGTGTTTCTCGTCGGCTACGGCATCGGGCAGTTCTTCGGCGGTGCGCTGTCGGACCAGATCGGGCGCAAGCGCATCGGCTACGTGGGGCTCGCCGTGTATCTCGCAACGTCGATCGCCATCGCCTTCGCCGGCAGCCTCACCGAGATGCTGACGCTACGGTTTTTCCAGGCGATCGGCGGCGGCTTCTCGACCGTGATCTGCATGGCCACGGTGCGCGACATCTATCCCGTCGAGCAGCTCGGGCGGCGGTTCGCCACGGTGACGATGGTGCTGCTCGTGGCGCCCTTGGTAGCCCCGGCGCTCGGCTACGCCATGCTGCCGCTCGGCTGGGAGACGATTTTCTTGTTCAAGGCCGTGTATGCCGGCGTGCTGCTCGCGGCATACGCCAAGATCGTGCCCGAGACGCGGCCGGGGCGGCTCGCGAGCTTGTCGCTCGGCTCCGTGTTCCGGCAATGCTTCGACGTGGTACGCCGGCGCGTTGGCGGGCGGCTGTTGCCCATCCGCTATGCCACGGCCATGGCGTTTTCGGCGGCGTGCCTGATGATCTTCGTCACGAACTCGTCGTTCATGTACATGCAGTACTTCGGCGTGGGGCCGGGGCCGTTTTCACTGCTGTTCGGCACCAGCGTGCTCGGCGTCATGGCCATGAACCTGTTCAGCATGTGGCGGCTCAAGAGCTACAACGCCGGCACGTTTTTCCGAGTAGGGCTTACCGTTCAGGTGCTCGCCGTGGCAGCGCTGCTGGCGGTGATCGCGACGGGGAGGGCTTCGCTCATTGTCGTCGTGCCGTTGATCGTGCTCACCGTGGCCACGCTCGGGCTCGTGGGCCCCGCAGGCTCGTCGCGCTACATGGCGTATTTTCGCGAGCTGGCCGGCAGTGCCTCGTCGGTCTACACGACGATGATGTTCTTTCTCGGCGGCCTGTTCGGTTGGGTGAGCGGCGCGCTGAACGACGGCACGCTGCTGCCGCTCGCGGCCATGATGCTCGGCGTGTCGCTCATCGCCAATGCGATCAGCTTAGGGCTCCCGCGTCATGCGGAGCCGGCCGCGCGCTGAGCTCCGTGCGCTTGAGGCCATCGGGCGCAGCGGTGGAGGTGTCGTCTTCCTCTCCCTCGGCGGCGCTCAGAGCTTGCCGCTGCCACATCTTCGCGTACGCGCCGCCGGCGGCGAGCAAGCTCACGTGTGAGCCGCGCTCGGCGATGCGGCCGTCGGCGAGCACGATGATCTCGTCGGCATCCACGATCGTCGATAGTCGGTGGGCGATGACGAGCGTGGTATGGCCCCGCGACACTTCGCGTAGCGACGCTTGGATCGCTCGCTCCGTGCGCGTATCGAGCGCCGATGTGGCCTCGTCGAACAGCAAGATGCGCGGGCGCTTCAGTATCGTGCGCGCGATGGCAACGCGCTGTTTCTCGCCGCCCGAAAGCTTCAGCCCGCGCTCGCCCACCATGGTCTGATAGCCGTCCGGCGACGCCATGATGAAGTCGTGGATGCGCGCATGCCGCGCCGCGTCCTCCACCTCGGACGGCGAGGCTCCGGGGCGGCCGTAAGCGATGTTGTAGTAGATCGTGTCGTTGAAGAGCACCGTATCTTGCGGAACGATGCCGATGGAGGCGCGCACGCTGTGCTGCGTCACCTGGCGGATGTCTTGGCCGTCGATGCGGATCGAGCCCGCCGTCACGTCGTAGAAGCGGAACAGGAGGCGCGAGATCGTGGACTTGCCGGCGCCGCTGGCGCCGACGATCGCCACGCGGCCTCCCGGCGGCACGCTAAACGAGACGTCGTGCAAAATTGTGCGGCGCGGGTCGTATGCAAACGTTACGCCGTCGAACACGACTTCCCCGGGGCCGGGCGGCAAGGGCTGCGCGCCGGGCGCGTCCTTTACGTCCGCGGCCACGCCGAGCAGGCGGAACATGGCTTCCATGTCCGTGAGCGACTGCTTGATCTCCCGATAAACGAACCCCAAGAAGTTCAGCGGTATGTAGAGCTGAATCATGTAGGTGTTCACGAGCACGAAGTCGCCTACCGTGAGGGCGCCGGCAATCACGCCGCGGCCCGCCATGAACATCAGCACGGCCAGGCCGATGCCGATGATCGCGGCCTGGCCGATGTTGAGCAGCGACAGCGAGCTCTTGCTCGCCACGGAGGCTCGCTCGTACCGGGCGAGCGCCTGATCGAACCGGTTCGCCTCGTAGGGCTCGTTGCCGAAATACTTCACCGTCTCGTAGTTCAGCAGGCTGTCGATGGCGCGCGTGTTCGCTTCCTGGTCCGTCTCGTTCATCTGCCGGCGATACTTGATGCGCCACTCGGTGACGGCGAACGTGTAGGCCACGTAGCCGACGACGCAGGCCAACGTCACGAGCGCATAGGGCGCGCCGAAGAAGCTCCAGAGAATGCCGCAGACCAGCGCGATCTCGAGCAGCGTGGGCACGATGTTGAACAGCATGAACGTGAGCAGCGTGTCGATGCCGTTCGTGCCGCGCTCGATGGCGCGCGATAGCCCGCCCGTCTGCCGCTCGAGATGGAACTTCAGCGACAGGCCGTGCAGGTGGCGAAAGGTTTGCAGGGCAACGGTGCGGATCGCGCGCTGGGCGACTTTCGCGAACACGGCGTCGCGCAGCTCCGCGAAGGCGATCGCGGCCACTCGCAGCGCGCCGTAACCGACCACGAGCCCGAGCGGCACCACGATGGGCAAGTTCGCGGGATCCGCGAAGACATCCACGAGGTCGCGGAGCAGGAGCGGCACGTAGACCGTGGCGCCTTTTGCGGCCGCCAGCAGCGCGAGCGCGAGCACCACGCGCAGGCGCACGCCCACGTTCCCGCGCGGCCACAGGTGCGGCGCCAGGTCCCGCAGCGCGCGCCATTCGACGTGGCGCCGCGCCTCGTCTTGTTGCGGCGGAAGGCTCACGATACCGATGATCGCCGACGCCGCGGGGAGCCGTCCACGGCGTTGACGCGCGCGCGGGCGCGCGCGCGGCTAGCGATCGAGCTTCAGGCGAGCGGTGAGCTGGGGTTTGCCGTCGACGTCCACCGAGAGCGTATAGCTGCCGGTCTCGCCGGCGGCGTAGCTCGTGACGGTCAGGTTGTAGCGGCCGTTCTCGGTGAGATCGAGCGTGAGCAGCGAGCGGCCGGGATCGCCTTCGAAGTCGTCATTGTCGAACTGCGCGCCGCTCGGCGCGCGCACGAACACGTAGGGATCGAAGTCGGCGGAGCGCAGATCGATTACGGCGCGCTGGTCGGCACTGCCCGTGAACGAGTAGTGATCGGCGTACTCGCCGGATTCGAGCGTCTCGTCGCCTTCCTCGAGACGGCCGCGCTTCAGATGCCCGTCAACGGCTATTTCGCTGCTGCTGAGCTCGATGCGTCCCTGCTCGAACAGGCTGCGGCAATCGGTGGCGTCGTGGTAGGCGTCGACATCGAGCAGCGTCTCGGCGGCGCCGCTGCCTGAGAAGCGCGGATCGTCGCACTCGCCATCGCGCGCCCACTCGCTGCTGTCGTCGCCGAAGTCGATGGTGCCGTCGGTAACCACGCGGGGGACGCGCAGTGTGATGCGCCCGGCATCGAAGAGCGTGCGGCAATCGGCGGCATCGTGGCCGAGGTCCTCGTCGAGCAGCGTGGCTGCGCTGCCGTTGCCCTCGAAGCGCGGATCGTCGCATTCGCCGTCGTCGGCCCACTCGCTCGAGTTATCGCCGAAGTCCGGCTGCGCGTGCAGCGGCGGCATCGGCAAAGAGAGGCAAATGGCAAACGCAGCGCCGGCGATGCCGGCCCGAAGTGAAAGAACGCACATGTGGTGAGACCTCGTAGCAGACCTCAAAGGGCGCGGCAGCGCCGGCACGATAGTGCCACAGGGCGCCTCAACCGGAGCGGGAGCAGTTCACTATTCAATCGCGGTGATGACCAGAACCGCCCAGCGCAAGCGCCTTCGGCCGTTGGCGCCGATCATCGGAACCCATCACAATGCGCGCCATGCCAGGTAATGCCGCGAGAAACGCCCATCGAGTCGTGTTGCGCGAGTTGCTCGCGCGTGTGTCGCCGGGCGCGCGCGTGTTGGATGCGCCGTGCGGCGACGGCAGCCTCGCGGCGGAGATGACGGCCGCGGGTCTCGTGGTGACGGGGCTCGACATCGAAGCGCCCGCGCACGGCAAAGGCTTCGAGTTTCGGCAGGCGGACTTGAGCGCAGCGCTGCCGCTCGCCGCGGCCGCCGTCGACGTGGTGGTGAGCGTGGAGGGCATCGAGCATCTGGAGCGCCCGTTCGATTTCGTGCGCGAGTGCGGCCGAGTGCTGCCGCAGAACGGCCTGCTGATCATGACCACACCCAACATTTCGTCGCTGCGCTCGCGCTGGCGCTGGTTCCTGACGGGGTTCCATCACAAGGCGAAGTATGCGCTGGACGAAACGGCGCCGAGCCCCATGCATCACATCAACATGCTGTCGTATCACCGCTTGCGCTACATCCTGCACACGAACGGCTTTCGCATCGAGACGGTGACCACGAACCGCATCAAGCCCATGAGCTGGCTCTACGCGCTGCCGGTGCCGCTGGTGGCCGCGGCGTCGCGGCTCAACATCGCGCGGGCGCGCAAGCAGGAGATCAATCGCGCCATCAGCTTGGACGTGTGGCGCGCCATGATGTCGACGCCGTTGCTCTTCGGCGAGCTCATGGTCATGATCGCGCGCAAGCAATAAGCGGGCAATCTAACTCGCGTTCGTGGGAGGTGCGAGTGTCCCTCATCCGCAAATCTCGAGGTCGCACCTTTCTATGGGTGTTCAACACACACTCTTGGCTGCGCGGCGTGGATGCGCGCGTTCGCCGCGCCCCGGACGGCCGAAAGTTTGTGGTGCATTCGAATACAGCTTCTCTAGCCTTCTATCACGAAGCCCAGGCGTTTTACGCCTGCAAGCGAGGCTTCGCACGCCGAGCCGAGCTCCTGGGTAATGCCTATTTTCTTCCCCAAATCGACTTTCGACCCGGTGATGTGGTGGTTGACTGTGGGGCCAACGTGGGCGAGCTCAAGCTGTACTTCACACAGAATGCGATACCCATTGAGTACATCGGAATAGAGCCATCGCCGTTGGAATATGACTGTCTCAAGGGCAACGTTGCTCCGTCAGAGACCTTCAACGTTGGCTTGTGGAACACCGAAGGAACCCTCGACTTCTTCATTTGTTCGCAGACCGCCGACTCCTCGTTTATCGAGCCGCCTCGCTATGAAGAGATCATCAAGGTGCCTGTAAGACGGCTCGACAATCTCGTGCCTGATAAGCCCATCAAGTTATTGAAGGTAGAAGCCGAAGGCGCAGAACCCGAGGTCATCGAGGGGTGTAGTGGAATTCTTTCGCGTATCGAGTACATTTCGGCAGACGTCGGATTCGAGCGCGGTGTGACGGAGGCCAACACGATGGCGCCCGTGACGAACTTCCTTTTAGCGAACGGCTTTGAGCTCGTCGATGTGGGCCAGAAGCGGCTAATTGCTTTGTACCGAAATACGCGCGTTTAACGAGGATTGGTATGGTGCGCTCGTACCGAGTATGGAGCGCGCAGTCGGCGAGCCCTCCGCATTGAATTCAAGCAAGCCTCAGCTTGCGGCGCGCGCGTTCAGAAACAGGCTCCGCAGCACGTGGGCGCCCGCGTCACGGGGTCGACGCCGTTGCTCTTCGGCGAGGGCATGGTCATGATCGCGCGCAAGCAATAAGCGAGCGACTGCGGCGACGTGACGATGGATGATCGGCGAAGGGCACTGAAGACCCAGGTCAAGCGCTTCGCGCGCGCGCTCGGCATCAAGGGGGCCGGCGATCGGCGCGCCGTGAGCGTTCCGCCCGATTTCGACGAGAGCACGACTCGCATTCTGCATGCGGTGTCCGCGTATACGATGACGAACCCCGAGTCCGTGGAGGCGCTCGTGAACGCCGTTCGCTACCTCGTGGCCAACGGTGTGGCCGGCGACATCGTGGAGTGCGGCGTGTGGCGGGGCGGCTCCTCGATGGCGGCGGCGCTGGCCCTCAAAGAGCTCGGCGAGGAGCACCGTCATTTATATTTGTACGACACGTTCGAGGGCATGAGCTCGCCCACAGAAGAGGATGTCTCCGCCTTGGATGGAGTTTCGGCCGCCGGCCAGTTCGCTGCTGCACGGCTGACCGACGATTCTTCGGATTGGTGCCGAGCGCCGCTCGACGACGTGCGGGCGAACTTGCAGAGCACCGGCTATCCGCAAGATCGCGTGCACTTCGTGAAAGGCAAAGTGGAAGCGACGATACCGGCCACGATACCAAGCGGTGCAATCGCGCTGTTGCGCCTCGACACCGACTGGTACGAGTCGACTCGCCACGAGCTCCAGCATCTTTATCCACGCCTCGCGCGCGGCGGCGTGCTGATCATCGACGACTACGGCCACTGGGCCGGCGCACGCAAGGCTGTCGATGAATACTTCGCGGCCCACCCGCCGGCGCTGCTTTTGAATCGCGTGGATTACACGGCGCGTATCGCCGTGAAGCTCTGATGGTGGAGCCT
>CAMPKU010000159.1 GCA_946887385.1 uncultured Gammaproteobacteria bacterium | reverse complement strand
CGTTGACCGTGGAGGAGGTGCGCGATGCGATGCGCCGCCATCTCGACGTGGAGAAAATGGTGTTCATGAAGGGCGGCGACTTCGAGGCGTTACCGGAAGCTGTGGGGCAGTAGCGCCCGAGCGCTGTTTCCGCGGAATCGCGCACCAGCTTGGTGCAAAATCCCTCACGTGAGGGGCCTTCGCGCTTCCACGGAAACAATTTAGCGGGCGAGGCGTAAAGCGTAGCCGCAGCAGCGGAGTGCAGACTCGCTCGGACGGCGGCTGCTTTCTAGCGTTTCACCCGAGCACGCCGCTTGCGCGGCTTTTTCTTCAGCAGCACGGCAAACGCGTCGGGGTGGCACGGCTTGCTGAAGTAGAACCCCTGCATCTCGTCGCAGCCGTTGTCGCGCAAGAATTGATATTGCGCCGACGTTTCGACGCCCTCGGCTACGACGCGCACACCAAGCGCTTTGCCGAGCGACACCACTGCTTTCGTGATCGCCGTATCGTCGCTGCTCGCCGGGATGTCGCGCACGAATGCCCGGTCGATCTTCAGCGTATCGATCGGAAAGCGCTTGAGCTGCGACAGCGAGGAGTATCCGGTACCGAAGTCGTCGATCGCCAACTTGATGCCGAGCTTCTTCATCGCTGCGGCCTTCTCGGCTGCGATGTCGACGTGCTGCATGATCATGCTCTCGGTGATCTCGAGCTCGAGCAGCTCCGGCGCCATGCCGGTTTCTGCGAGGATGGCAGCAATGTCGCTCAGCAGCGCGGGCTCCTTGAACTGCCGCGGCGAAAGGTTCACGGACATCACGATGCTCGGCATGCCGCGCGCTTGCCACGCCATGTTCTGCTCACAGGCTGTGCGAAGAACCCATCGGCCGATCGCAACGATCAAACCCGTGTCTTCGGCGAGCGGAATGAATTGCGCCGGCGACATCGTGCCGAGATCGGCGTTCCACCAGCGCAATAGCGCCTCCGCGCCCAGAATTTGGCCCGTGGCGATGTCGACGCGCGGTTGATACTGCAGCGAAAACTCGCCTCGCTGCAGAGCCTGCGCCAGTCGCACTTCGAGCTCGAGATGCTCCACGGACATGGGAGTCATATCGGCCGTGTAGAACTGGTAGTTGTTCTTGCCTTCTTCCTTGGCGAGATACATCGCCATGTCGGCGTGCTTCATGAGCGTGGCGGCATCGCGTGCATCGCAAGGATACGTTGCGATGCCGATGCTGCCCGTGACGCGGCACTCTTGACCCATGATCCTGATCGGCGTGTGCAAGCTGGCCAGCACACGCTTGGCCGTTTCGGCGGCTGCCTCTACGGTTTGGATTTTGTCTAGCAGCACGACGAACTCGTCGCCGCCGAGCCGGCCCACGACATCGGACCCGCGAATACAGTCCCGCAAGCGCGTCGCAACCTCCTTGAGCAGCAGGTCGCCGGCCGCGTGCCCCAGCGAGTCGTTGACGATCTTGAACCGATCGAGATCGATGAACAAAACGGCGCAGCGGCGATCGTGCGCCTTCGCAGCATCGACGGCGCGCTGCAACAGCTCGCCGAACAGCGCACGATTCGGCAGGCCCGTAAGATCGTCGTGCGTCGCGAGATACTGCACCCGATTCTCGGCGGCCTTGCGAACGGTGATGTCCTCGACGATGGCCACGTCGTACAGCAAGGAACCGTCGTTTGCACGCCGGGGCGCGCCGGTGATGCGTACCCAGATCGTCTCGCCGTTCTTGCGCACATAGCGTTTTTCGACGGTTAGGGTGTCGATGAAACCTTCGTGCAGCCGCGAACGGTCGCCGTCCGTAACATGCATGTCGTCTGGATGCGAAACGTCGTGGATGGTGCGCTCGAGGAGCTCGTCGTTGTCGTACGCCAGCATCTCGCGGAAGCGGCTGTTGCACCAAATGAACCGGCCGTTGGCCGCCACGTGGGCAATGCCTACGGCCGCGAGCTCCACGGTGGTCGAGTAGCGTGCTTCGCTTTCGCGCAACTTGTTCTCGAGCAACCGGCGTTCCGTGATGTCATGCACGATGCCAACGATGGCAATCGGCCGGCCCTCGCCGTCGACACGCGCCTGGACAAGCTGCTCGACGCGCTTCTCCCGGCCTTCAGCGAACACCAGACGGCTTTCTGTCGGGACAAAGGCGGCCGTCGAGATGTCCTGCTGCTGGGCCGCGATCAACGCGGCGCGGTCTTCCGGGTGAATCTTGGCGACGAAGTTGTCGAAGGTGGCCGCATAGCACGCCGGATCTTCTTCGAGGATCCGATACAGCTCCTCGGACCACCAACTCATGTTCGTGGCGAGATCCCACTCCCAGTTGCCGATCTTGGCGAGCCGCTGCGCCTCGCGATAGCGCATGTCGGAGAGCCGCAAGGCCGCTTCCGCAGCTCGTTGTTCCGTCACGTCCTGAACCGTGCCGTGCAGCTGTACGGCACGGCCGGCGTCGTCGAAAGACGCGGCGCCCTTGCTGTGAAAGATCCGTTGAGTGCCGTCGGGCAGAGCCACGCGCACGTCGAACGGCTCGACATTGCCGCCGTTAGCGATCTTCGCCGCATTGTCGTGGACGCGGTCCCGATCCGCCGCGTGCACCATCATCTGAAGATACCGCTCGAACGGGCGAGCTTCCGCGCGGTCGATCTGCAGCATTTGGTACAGCTCGTCGGACCACCAATGCTCGTTTGCGAGCGGGTCCCAGGTCCAGCTGCCGAGCTTCGCGATACGTTGCGCTTCCTTGAGGCTTGCCTCGGCGACAGCATCCCGGTTGCTGCCTTGCGCTAGGGGTGCGTCTCGCAGCAAGCAAACCGCCAGCGCCCCGTTGCCCATCTCGAGCAGACCGGCCTCGATCGACACCGGGCACGAGGCACCGTCTTTGCAGACTACGCTGCCTTCGAGTCCGGCCGCGATCTGCCGCTTGCGCTGAAGCACCTCGGTCAGTGCTTGCCAAAGGGTGCCGCGTTGCTCGTTCGGGACCAGCCGGCTCAAAGGGTGGCCGACGAGCTCGGCCGTTGCGAAACCGAATCGGTGCACGACGTGCCGATTCACGAACGTCACGTGCTGCCGTTGGTCGACGACCACGACGGGCGCCGGGATCGACTCCAGCGTTGCCAGCGCGGCGTCGCGCCGGCTGCCGCCGACGGCTGACTCCGTACCGGAACGAAGCGACTTACGTGCGTTCCCCATAGTCCCGACGCGTAGCGTTCGAACGTTTAAGGGCGGGAGGGTACCGCCGTCCCCCCCTCGGGGTCGGTGCGGCGTTCCACAGGTTCGTTATACGGCGTCTGCCCTTTGCGCTCGTCCGCGCGTGGCCACAACGTGACGCAGGTCACGACACTCCGAGCTCGAGCCCCGTTTGCGAGCGCGAACGGCGCCCGTTATCGTCCGTGCCATGAATCGCCCGCGCTCTTCCCGCCAGCACTACGACGTCTTTCGCCGCGACTACCGCAACGGCACGCTCGATGACACCGCTGCGGGCGTCGAAAAACGGCCCGCCGACGCCAAGCTCAAGACGGGCTCGAAGCGCCGCGAGTATCTGAAGGATTACCTACAGTGGCTGTGGCCGGAGCGCTGGGCCGTCGCGGCGATCTTCGTGCTGGCAATTTTGGCCGCCGGCCTTCAGATGATCGAGCCGTTGTTCATGCGCTTCATCACAGACCGCGTGTTGCTCGACGACGCGGCACCCACGGCGGAGCGGCTGTCGCTGCTCAATCTCGCAGGCGGCGCGTTCCTCGCCGTCATTACGGCGTCCGCTGCGTTGAACATGAGTCGCGACTACAGGCAGCGCCTGGTCAACACGCGCGTGATGCTGTCGCTGCGCCGCTCGCTGTTCGAGCGGCTGCTGCGCCTGCCTCTCTCCAGGCTGTGGGACATGAAGACCGGCGGCATCCTGTCGCGCCTCTCCGGCGACATCGACTCCACGACCGGCCTGTTACAGATGGCCATCGTCTCGCCGTCGATCTCCGTGATCCGCCTGCTGATCGCAGTAACCGTTCTGTTCGTGCTGAATTGGCAGCTCGCATTCGTGGCGCTGGCGATCATTCCGGGCGCCGTGCTGATCAGTTTCACGTCCGCGAAACGCATCCGGCCCATCTACCGGTCGATCCGCAAGGACGTGGAGCGCATCGACGGGCGCGTGGGCGAAACGTTCTCGGGCATTCGCGTGGTGCGCGCGTTCGGCCGCGAGCTGCGCGAAATGCTCGAGTACGCGCGCGGCCGCAACTCCATCGTCCGCAAGGAGCTCTTCGCACACCGCCGCGAGCTGTGGCTGTGGACGTCGTGGGGTTTCGCGATGTCGGCCGTGAGCGTGGCGATCGTCTGGTACGGCGGCCACTTGTACATGCAGGGCGCCGCGTCGATCGGCGACATCATGGCGTTCCAGTGGTACTCATTCTTGCTGTTGAATCCCGTCTGGCAGATCGTGAACTCGTTTTCGGAGCTCCAGCGCTCGCTTGCCGCCACGGAGCGCGTGTTCGAGGTGCTTGCGATGCCGAGCGACAAACCCGATCGTCCCGACGCGCGCGACGCGCCCACCGTCGTGCAGAAAATCGAATTTCAAGACGTCGAGTTCGAGTATCGAGAGGGCCGGCCCGTGGTGCGCGACTTCGACGTGAACGTGCCCGGCGGGTCGGTGGTGGCGCTCGTCGGCCGCAGCGGCGCCGGCAAGACCACCGTCACCGACTTGGTGGCGCGGTTTCACGATCCAACGCGCGGCCGGATCCTGCTGAACGGGGTCGACATCCGCAACTATCGCTTGCGCACCTACCGCGATCTGCTCGCCATCGTGCAGCAAGACGTGTTTCTGTTCGACGGCTCCGTGCGCGACAACATTGCCTACGCGCGCCAGGACACCACGAACGCTCAGGTAGAGGATGCCGCGCGGCGCGCGAATGCCCACGAATTCATCGAAAATCTGCCGGAGCGGTACGACACTTTCATCGGCGAGCGCGGCGTGAAGCTCTCGGGCGGCCAGCAGCAACGCCTCGCAATCGCACGCGCGATCCTGGCCGCGCCGCAGATCCTGATCCTCGACGAAGCCACGAGCAACCTCGACACCGAGAGCGAGCAGCTCATCCAATCGTCGATGGCGGAGCTGCTCGCGGGCCGCACGACGTTCGTGATCGCCCATCGCTTGTCCACGATTCGCCGTGCGAACCTGATCCTCTTGATGGAGGACGGCCGAATCGTCGAGCGCGGCACGCACGAAGAGCTGATGGCCCGGCGCGGAACGTACCACGGCATGGTGGTGCGACAGATGGCATCGCACGGCAAGGAAGCGGACCCGCTGGGGCTACGCGAATAAGCGAGAGCTCAGCGCGGCGCGGCGCACTCGAAGCTCGCGGCGGCGTTCGTGTCGCCGCGGCCTTTGTATTGCGCAACCTGCGGATGCGGACACAGCGGGCGCGTCATCGTAACCTCGCCGTCGCGCACCGCGCTCGCGGCAATCGTGGCGGGCTTCTGCCCTTTCTCCACCCAGCCGGCAAGCGCGGCCATCCAGTCGACCTGATCGGGCCCCACGCCGCCGCGGCAATGACCGACGCCGGGCAGCATGAAGAGCCGCAGATACTCGTCGGTGAACGCCGCGCCGTCGCTGTCCGTTGCCTTGCTCGCGAACTCGACGACGCTGTTGTAGTACTCGATCGTTTGCTGCGGCATCACGCCAGGATCGTTCCAGCCGTGCCAAACGATCAGCTTGCCGCCGCCGTTTTTGAAATCGCGTAAGTCGGGGTCTACGGCGTTCAGCACGCCGAACAATTTCGCGTCGATGAGCTCCACGTCGGAGTCGAAGTCGAACGTTTTCCAATCCCAGCTCGGGTTCTCGAAGCCCAAGCCGCCGAGCACGGAGCTCGAGATTGCAAACGGGGTTTGGCCGTTCATGAGCATGCCCCAACCGGGATTGCCGGGCTGCGGACCTTCGCCGCCGGGCTCGAGACCGGCATAGATCTGATCGCCCGTGCGCGGATTTACCGCGCCCTGATACGCGAGCTTCAGCGCTTCGACCTGCGCGGCGCTCAAACCGGGCACCTTGCTGGGATCGAAATTGCAGGTGGAAGGATCGGTGAGGATGCCGTCCTTGACGCCGTCGTTCGCATCGCACTGGGCAACCGCCGCCTCGCCGACGCGCGTGAGGTCGTCGCGCGTCAACACCGCACCGGGCTTTTTCAGCGTGGCATGCGCCATCCACAGCTGTCCCATGTGCAGCTGCGTGAAGCGATTCACCGGCGCACCCGACACGATGCCGTCGTAATCGTCGGGAAAACGCTGCGCCGTCATGAGCCCTTGCCGGCCGCCCGTCGAGCAGCCGTTGAAATACGAGTACTCGGCCTCGCGCCCGTAGTGCTCCTCGATCACGGCCTTCGCCTTCACCGTCATCTCGTGAATGGCACGGTAGCCGTAATCGACGACGCGCTGCCGATCCGTCATCCAGGTGGTATCCGTCGACACGTGCCCCGTGTCCGTGGACGATGAGGCGTAGCCCGCCCGCACGGCCTCGGCCATGGCCGGGTAGCTGATGATGCCCGCGAGGCCACCGCCGCCGACGGCTTGGAAACGGCCGTTCCAGGTATTGCCCTCGGGCAGCCACACCTCGAAGTTGATGGCCGGCGCCACGGTGCCCGCCACGCGGCACAGTGCCGGCACGTTCAGCGGCTGCTGAACCCCCGGCGCCGTGAACTCCCCTGCAGGCACACGTTCGGCCCGCGTAATTCTCGTTTCGGGCAGCGTGAGCTTGGCGAGATCGGCGCAGGCTGTTGCGGCGTACGCGGGCGCCCCGACGAACAAGGGAATCGCGGCAGCGGCGGAGCAAGCGACGGTCGAGAGGAGCGGCAACGAGCGTTTCATGGCGTGATTCCCCCAGTACATGGCATCCCAACGGGCCATCGAAAAGCATAGGGAGGTTTCGCGCAACGCTGTCACGAGTTTTACCAAGAGCGCGCGCGCTGCAACCGGCGCGGGTGCAGCTGCGCTAGGATGCGTTGACGCGATCAGCAGGGGGGGACTCGCAAATGTCGATCGTCATCACGCGCGCGGCCGCGCTCGTCTGCGGCCTTGCCATCGTCGGTACCACGTGGCCTGGCGCCACACTGGCCGGTTCGATCCCGACAGCCCGGCCCGAAGAGGTGGGCCTATCCTCGGAGCGCCTGCAGCGCATCGGTCCCGCCATGCAACGGCATATCGACGCCGGCGAAATCGCGGGCGTCGTGACGCTCGTGGCGCGGCGCGGCCGCATCGCGCACTTCGAGGCGTACGGCTATTCCGACAGCGCGAAGCGCACGCCCATGCGCACCGACCACATTTTCGGCTTGGCATCCTCGTCGAAACCGATCACGGCCGTGGCGATCTTGATGCTCGTCGAAAGCGGCGAAGTCCTCCTGCAAGATCCGGTCTCGAAGTTCATTCCGGAGTTCGCGGCGCCGGCGCAAGTGGCCGTGCCGAAGGAAGGCGGCGCCGACGGAGCTTTCGATCTCGTGCCGGCCACTCGGCCGATCACCGTGCGCGATCTCTTGACGCACGGCTCGGGGCTCATGAGCGGCGGCTTGGGCCAACGCGCGGCGCAGGGAGCGACACAGCGCACGCCGCAGGATACGCTCGCCACGTACATACCGAAGCTCGGTAACGTGCCGCTCGATTTCCAACCCGGCACGTTGTGGCGTTACAGCGGGCTTGCGGGCTTCGACGTGCTGTCGCGCATCGTCGAGGTTGCCGCGCAACAGCCGTTCGACGAGTTCTTGCGCGAGCGCGTTTTCGAGCCGCTCGACATGCCCGACACCGCATTCCGTTACACGGGGCGCCAGGCCGAGCGCCTCGCAGCGGTGCACGCGCGGCGCGACGGCGTGTTGCAAGCCACCCCGCGCGATCTATCGCAGGTGGTGTATCACTCCGGCGCCGGCGGCCTGTCGGCGTCCGTGGAAGACTACCTGCAATTCGCGCAAATGCTCCTGAACCGCGGCGAGCTCAATGGGCAGCGATTATTGGGCCCGCGCACCGTGGAGATGATGACGGCCAATCACACAGGCGACATGGTCAACGGCCAATTCGGGCGGCCGGCTCGCGGCATGGGATTCGGTCTAGGGATGCAAGTGGTGCTCGATCCAATTGCGGCAGACATCGCCGTGTCGAAAGGCGCGATCAGCTGGCCTGGCGGCTCCGGCGTCGCGCACTGGATCGAGCCCGCCGAGGAGCTCATTTCGATTTACTTCATCCAAGGCGGCCAAGGCGGCCCCGCGCGGCAAGCGTTCGAGAACGCCGTGCGGCAAGCCATCATCGACTGACCTCGCACAAACCTGCGCACGGCGTTCGTGTGAACGCCGTGCGCGAGGTGTTCTCGCTCCGTGAGAACTTGGGATTACGCGACGCCGGGATTCAGGCGATCGCTGGGCCAGAACCGCACCCCCGTCACGTCGGCTTGCGCGATCAAGCCCTTGTCCGTGATGTGGTAAACGGCCACGCCGTTGTTGAACTTACCGACGACTGCAGCGCCGTCGCGGCCCGCCGCTGCTTGCGCGCTCGTGCCGCCGCTCCACTCGCCGTCGATAAAGCGCTCATAGACGTCCTCGTTCTCGAACAGGATCACGAGCTTGTAATTCTCGAGCCCTGCACCGAGCCCGACACCGCCTGCGCCCAAGTGCATGTAGACGGGATCGCTGCCGTTCTTGCGCATGGCAACGCCAGTGCCGCCTGCGCCCGTCACGATGAACCCGCCCTTCGTCGTGTCGAACACGGCGTGACCGTACGCGCTGTCGATCAAGTCCTTCGCGGACTCATTCTCCTTCAGCTCATCGATCGTGCCCTTCGACATGTCGAGGATCTCTTGTCGACGCTCGGCGACCGTGTTCGCGTCGAGCTCATCCGAGTCGCCATGACGATCCTGCGCGCCCACCGAAGCAAGCGTCATCGTTGCAAACGCAGCCAGTGCGAAATTTGTAAACGCTTTCATCTTTAGATTCTCCGCAAACACCTTCGATAGCCGGGAGGAGCAAGTTCCATGCCACGCCCCGCCGGGCCTGCGGCTGGCACGGTTGCTGCAACTCCCGGTGCGGCAAAGCAATTCGGAGAAATGCGATGAAAATCTTGGCCGTTCTAGCGGTATTGCTCTTGGGCTCGAGTCAGTACGCGTGCGCACCGCTCGTCGCGGGCGGCGTGGGCGCGGCGGTTGGCGTGGCGGCCGAACGCGACCGCCAGGAAGATAAGGAGGAGGAACGCGAACGCGAGCGGCGCCGCGATCGCAACTAGCGCGCGTGCGCCTCTATTGCGGCTTGCAACACGCCCGCCTGCGCGTCAAAGTCCGCGAGACTAGAGCTCACAACTAGGCACGCGCATGAAAGTTGGATTCGTCGGCCTCGGCCGCATGGGGCAAGGCATGGCTCGTCGCTTGCTGGATGCAGGCCACGAGTTGTCGGTGTTCGATCAGTTCGCGGCGCAGGCCGCACCGCTCGTCGCGGCCGGCGCATCGCAAGCGGCGTCCGTCGGCGAGCTTGCTGCGAGCAGCGACGTGGTTGTCACCATGCTCGTCGAGGACGCGGCCGTCACCCAAGTTGCGCTCGGCGCCGGCGGGCTCTGCGAGTCGATGAAGCAAGGCGCCATCCACTTGGTCATGGGCACGCACGGCGTAGCCGTCGTGCGCCAACTCGAGGCGGGTCACCAACACGCAGGCCAAACGCTCGTTGCCGCCCCCGTGCTCGGACGCCCGGATCTCGCGGCCTCGGGCCAGCTCGGCATCGTCGTGGCGGGGCCGGAAGCTGCGGCAGCACGCTGCAACGAGTTATTGAAAGCGATGGGCCGGCGCATCTTCGCGGCGGGCGTGAAGCCCGAGTCGGCCACGGCAATCAAGCTTGCGAACAACGCCGTGCTCGGCTGCGCGATGGTGGCCATGGCCGAGGGCTTTGCGCTCGTGCGCAAGTACGACGTGACGCCGCAGGTGTTTCAAGACGTGATGACGGAAGGCCTGTTCGGCGCGACGGCGTACAAGGTGTACGGCCAAAAGATGGTCGACGAAAGCTACGACCAGGTGGGCTCGCCGATCCACGTGGGCCTGAAGGACTCCAATCTCATCGCGGCTGCTGCCGATCTTGCGCGCGTGCCGATGCCGAGCCACAACGTCTATCGCGACCGGCTGCTCGGCGCCGTCGCGCACGGCGATGGCGATCGCGATCAGGCTGTGCTCGCGCGCGAGCAAGCGCGGGCGTCGGGGCTGGAATAGAAAAGAGCGCGGGTTAGCGCGAGCGTTTCGAATCGCGGGCTTGCTGGATCACGTCGGCGAGCGCGTCGAGCTCGGCCGCGTCGAGCCGCCCGAGCAGCTCGGCGATCTGCTCGAGCGTGCGGGCCAAGCCTTTCTGGAGCGTAACCCTGCCCTTCGCCGTGCTCGATACCAACACGGAGCGGCCGTCGCTGCGATTCGCCACGCAACGGACCAACGCTTGATTTTGCAGAGCCGCTACGGCTCGGGAGATGGTGGGCGCCGTGACTTCCTCCGCCGCGGAAAGATCGGAGATGGTGATCGGCTCCCGCCGCGCAACGACGCTCAACGTGCTCAGCCGTTCCCAGCTCAAATCGCGAATGACGTCGGCGTTTCGCAAGCTCCGCGACAACCGATAGAGCGCGATGACCGCCTGCAATGCGTCGCTTGCGGGC
>CAMPKU010000158.1 GCA_946887385.1 uncultured Gammaproteobacteria bacterium | reverse complement strand
CCGCGTATTGCCGCGGGGCGGCTGAAACGGGGGCGTGCTGAAAAGGGGACGGATTTATTTTCTGACCACGGCGGATCAAGCCGACTAGCGTGTCACGTCAGAAAATAAATCCGTGCCCTTTTCAGTGCGTGGTGGCGAGCTGGTAGGAGACGGGCGAGCGCTGCGGGCCGTCCTCGTCGAAGACGACCGACTCGTAGGCGTCGGGCGCCGCGAGCAGCGCTCGTAGCAAAAGATTGTTGAGCTTGTGGCCGCACTTGAAGCCGGAGAACTCGCCGATCAGCGACGATCCCAAGAGGTAGAGATCACCGAGCGCGTCCAGCACTTTGTGACGCACGAACTCATCGCGATAGCGGAGGCCGTCCTCGTTGATCACGCGGTAGTCGTCCATGACGATGGCATTGTCGAGATTCGCGCCGAGCGCGCGCTCGCGCTCACGCGCGCCTTCCAGATCCTTCAGAAAGCCGAACGTGCGCGCGCGACTGATTTCCTTCAAGAACGACTGCGTGGAGAAATCCATCGTCATGGCCTGGCGGTACTTGCGTAACGCCGGATGCTCGAAATCGATCTCGACGTTGACGCGGAAGCCGTCGTGCGGCTCGAGACGAACCCACTTGTCGCCCTCTTCGACGTCGATGCGCTTCAACACGCGAATGAAGCGCTTCGGGGCGTTTTGCTCTTCGATGCCGGCCGACTGCAACAGGAAAACGAACGGCGCGGCGCTGCCGTCCATGATCGGCACCTCGGCCGCCGTGAGGTCGACGAACGCGTTGTCCACGCCCAGCCCCGCCATGGCCGACATCAAGTGCTCGACCGTACCCACCTTGGCAGAGTCGCGCTCGAGCGTGGTGCCGAGCGTGGTCTCGGTGACGCGCAACGCGTCGGCCGGCACGTCAACCGGCTCCGGCAAATCCAGGCGTCGAAACACGATGCCCGTGTTCACCGGCGCCGGGCGCAGTGTCAAATACACCTTCTCGCCCGTATGCAGGCCGATACCGCTGGCGCGAATCGCTTCCTTGAGGGTGCGCTGCCGCACGCTAGCCGTCGCTCCTTAACGAGAAATGGGGTTTCGCCTCCGTGTCGCAAGCCGCGCTAGGCCGGCCAGCGGCGACAGGACCCCTGCCGCTGCGCGAAACGGCCGACGAACCTACCATAGCGCCATCCGCGCCGGCAAGGAACGAGGCGGGCGTACGCGACATCGCCGTTAGTCCGCCTGCCGCCGCAAGAATGCCGGAATGTCGAGCAAGTCCTCGAGGCTGTCGTTGCCCGTCATACCGTCGCCGACGGCCCGCTTGCGTGCCACCGCGGGCTTCTCGAGCTCGGTGTAGTTCGGCTCGCGGGCTTTGTGCATGGAGGGAGCGCTGCGGCGCACCACCTTCATCGGCCGCTCCGTCATGCCGACGGCTTGGCCGAGGCCGGTTGCGACCACGGTGACTCGGATCTCGTCCGTCATCTCGGGATCGATCACGGTGCCGATGACGACCGTGGCGTCGTCCGACGCGAATTGCTTCACCGTATCGCCGACCTCCTGGAACTCGCCGATCGACAGATCGCAGCCGGCCGTGACGTTGACGAGCACGCCGTTGGCGCCGGAGAGATTGATGTCCTCGAGCAGCGGGCTCGACACTGCGGCTTCGGCCGCGATGCGCGCGCGATCCTGGCCGCTCGCCACACCCGAGCCCATCATTGCCATGCCCATCTCCGACATCACCGTGCGCACGTCGGCAAAGTCCACGTTGATGAGACCCGGCCGCGTGATGAGCTCGGCAATGCCTTGCACGGCGCCTTGCAGCACCTCGTTGGCCGAGCGGAACGCGTCGAGCAACGTGGTCGACGGCCCAAGCACGGACAGCAGCTTCTCGTTCGGAATCGTGATCAGCGAATCGACGAACCGGCCGAGCTCCGCGATGCCCTGCTCCGCGATGCGTAGACGCTTCGGCCCTTCCATGCCGAACGGCTTGGTGACGACGGCCACCGTGAGGATGCCCATCTCCTTCGCGAGCTGCGCCACGACGGGTGCCGCGCCCGTGCCCGTGCCGCCGCCCAAACCCGCCGTGATGAACAGCATGTCGGCGCCTTCGATGACCTCCTGAATGCGATCGCGATCTTCCATCGCAGCTTGCCGGCCCACTTCCGGGTTGGCGCCGGCGCCAAGACCCTTGGTGATGTTGCAGCCGATCTGCAAGCCCGTTTTCACCTTCGCGCCTTTGAGAGCCTGCGCATCGGTGTTCGCGCAGATGAAATCCACTCCCTCGATCCCGGCCCGCACCATGTGCGCGACGGCATTGCCGCCGCCGCCGCCGATCCCGAGCACTTTGATGACGGCCGTTTGGCTGTATCCGTCCATTAGCTCAAACATTCTCTATTCTCCGTGGTTAGTGATACGTGAAGCCCTAGAAGTTCTTTTGAAACCATCCCCTCATACGTTCGAATGCATTGCCGAACCCGAGCTTGGCCGCAGTGGCCTCTGCCTTGGCCAGCTGCGCTTGCCTGCTGTAAAGGAGCAGCCCGACACCGGTCGCGTGAATCGGGTTGCGCACGACGTCCGAAAGACCCTCGACGAACTGCGGCACACCGAGGCGCACCGGCATGTGGAACACTTCTTCGGCGAGCTCGATCGCGCCTTCCATCTTGGCGCTGCCGCCCGTGAGCACGATGCCGGCAGCCATCAGCTCCTCGAATCCGGAGCGGCGCAGCTCTTCGCGAATGAGCTGGAACAGCTCCTCGTAGCGCGGCTCGACGACCTCGGCCAGCGTTTGCCGCGCGAGCCTGCGCGGCGGCCGATCGCCGACGCTCGGCACCTCGATCGTCTCGTCGGGATTGGCGAGCTGCGACAGCGCGCACGCGTACTTGATCTTGATTTCCTCGGCGTACGGCAGCGGCGTGCGTAAGCTCACGGCGATGTCGTTCGTGACTTGATCGCCCGCGATCGGAATGACGGCCGTGTGCTGAATCGCGCCGCCGCAGAAGATCGCGATGTCGGTGGTGCCGCCGCCCATATCGACGAGGCAAACACCGAGCTCCTTCTCGTCCTCCGTGAGCACGGCGTAGCTCGACGCGAGCTGCTCGAGCACCACGTCTTCGACGGTGAGGCCGCAGCGCTGCACGCACTTCACCACGTTCTGCGCCGCGCTCACGGCGCCCGTTACCAGGTGCACCTTGGCCTCGAGCCGCACGCCCGACATGCCGATCGGCTCGCGGATGCCTTCCTGCGAATCGATGATGAATTCCTGCGGCAGCACGTGAATCACGCGCTGATCGGCCGGGATCGCCACCGCCCGCGCGGCGTCGATCACGCGCTCGACGTCGCCGGCGCTCACCTCTTTGTCGCGAATCGCAACGATGCCGTGCGAGTTCAAGCTGCGCACGTGGCTGCCCGCGATGCCGGCCAGCACGCTGTTGATCTCGCAGCCGGCCATGAGCTCCGCTTCCTCGATGGCCCGTTGGATCGACTGCACCGTGGATTCGATGTTGACGACGACGCCGCGCTTCAAGCCGCGGGACGGATTCGAGCCGAGGCCGATGACCTCGAGCCGATCGTCGGCCGAAAGCTCGCCGACGATCGCCACGACTTTCGACGTGCCGATGTCGAGGCCCACGACCAGCCTTCGGTCGTCTCGTCTACCCACGATGCAAGCTCCGTTGCACTGCTGCGCTTTCCACTAGCCCACGTCCGGAACCACCGCGACGGCCGCTAGGCTCGCCGGCGGCCCATCGCGCCAACCGACGGCGAAGCCGTTGGTGTAGCGCAAATCCACGTAATTCACGCGCTTCAGCTCGGAAACGAGCGTGGGCGCCACCACGTCGAAGAAGCGATACAGCCGCTCGTCGATATCGCGTCGGCCAAGGCGAACTTCTTGGCCGCCGCCGAGCACGAGCTGCCACGAGCCGCGCTCGTCTACAGCCAAGCGCTCGAGCGTCAAGCCGGCTTCCGCGAGCTTGCCGCGCACGGCGAGGTAGCGGCGCGCGACGTCGCGCTCGGTGCCCGGAGGTCCCGCAAGGCTCGGCAGCTCGGGAAACGCGTGCTGCGACTTCTCCGTGAAGAGCTCGCCGCGCACGTTCAGCAAGCCGTGCTCGCCCCAACGTGCAGCTGCTTGATGCTCGCTCACGCGCACGATCAGCGTGTCGGGCCAGCGGCGGCCGACGTTGGCCCCATCGACCCAGTCGAGCGCCTGCACCCGTTTGCGCAATTCGCTCAAGTTCACGGTGAGAAAGCCGGCGTTGAGCCCGTCGGCGACGGCGGCTTCCACCTGAATCGGCGTGACGCGCTGGAACGTGCCTTCGACGACCAGATTGCGCACGGGCTGATCGAGCACGAGCTGAACGCCCTTGAACACGCCGTACATCGCAACGGCCGCGATCGGCACCATGAGCGCCGTACGTAGCCCGCGCAGCCATGCGGCGCCGAGCGCCGGCAGCTTCGCGCGCGCGAGCCGGCTTTCCGTTCGGCGGCGGTTGGCCTTGCGTCCGAACATCAACGATCTCCTCGTGTTGCCGGAAGCGGCTCGCCGAGCACACGCACTTCCAGCTCGAGGACGGCACCACTCGTGCGCTCCACCGCGGCGCGGATCTCTTCGATCAGCGCTTCGATGTCCGAGGCCGTCGCACCGCCCGTGTTGACGATGAAGTTCGCGTGCTTGTCCGAAACCATCGCGCCGCCGTGCCGGCGGCCCTTGAGCCCGGCCAGCTCGATGAGCCGGCCGGCGAAATCGCCCGGTGGATTGCGGAACACGGAGCCGCAGCTCGGCAACCCAAGGGGTTGAGCGGCATTACGCCGCGCAAGCAGCGCCTTGATCGCGTCCATCGAGCTCGCGGTGTCGCGCTCGAAGCGGAACGTGGCGCCCAAGAACCATTCGTCGGCCGCGCCGCGCACGGTTCGATAGGCGATCTCGAACTCGTCTTTGCGGCGCTCGCGCACTTCGCCGCGGCGATCGATCGTCGCCACGCTCTCCACGTTTGCCCAGGTCTCGCCGCCGAACGCGCCCGCATTCATGGCGAGCGCGCCGCCCACGGTGCCCGGAATCCCGGCGAAGAAAGCCGCGGGGCCCAAGTGCCAGCGCACGCAGCGCTTCGCCAGCAGCATGCACGCGAGCCCCGCGCTTGCGCGTACGCGGAAGTCGTCGAGGCGCTCGAGCTCGCGCGGCAAGCTGCTGCTTGCAATCACGGCACCGCGAATTCCGCCGTCGCGAACGAGCAGGTTCGAGCCCAAGCCGAGCCAATACACGGGCGTGGCCGCCGGCAATTCCGCAAGGAGCCGCTTCAGGTTATCGATGGACGTGGGAGCGTAGAACAGGTCCGCGGGGCCGCCGACGCGCCACGACGTGTGCTTGCGCAACGGCTCGTCGCGCAGCACTTCGATGGAGCCAAGTCCGTCGCGCACGGCGTTCACTTTTTCACTCCTACCGGCGCACGAGCCGTAAGCGCGCGCGGCAACGTAGGCGCCACGGCGCCGATGCTGCCGGCGCCGAGCGTGAGCACCACGTCGTCCGCCTTCAATATCTGTGCGAGCACGGCGGGCAGCTCCGCCAGGTCTTCGATGAAGATGGGCTCCACGGCGCCGCGCACGCGCACCGCACGGGCGAGCGACTTGCCGTCGGCGCCGGCCAGCGGGGTTTCGCCGGCCGAGTACACGTTGGTGAGAATCAGCGCATCGACCGTCGAGAGCACCTGCGCGAAATCGTCGATCAGCGCCAGCGTTCGCGTGTAGCGGTGCGGCTGGAAGCACACCACGAGGCGCCGCCCCGGCCACGCATCGCGCGCCGCCGCGATCGTGGCGGCCAGCTCCGTGGGATGGTGGCCGTAGTCGTCGACGAACGTCACGCGGCCGGCGGCCGTGGTCACGGTGCCTTGCACTTCGAGCCGCCTATCGACGCCCGCAAACTCGCCGAGCGCCTTCAAGAGCGGCTCATCCGCAATGTCGAGCTCGGCCGCCACGGCCACCGCGGCCAACGAGTTCAAAACGTTGTGCGCGCCCGGCAGATTCAGCTCGACCGTCAACGGCTTCGACCGCTCCTTCCACTGAACCGTATAGCGGGTGCGCAGGCCCATGCGCTCGACGGCGGACGCACGGATGTCGGCACGCTCGCCCAAGCCGTAGCTCACGACGCGGCGGCCGAGCGACGGAATCAGCTCGCGCGCATTGGCATCGTCGCTGCACATCACGGCGAGGCCGTAGAACGGCAGGTTGTGCAGAAAATCGAGAAAGCCTTGCTTCAGCCGGCCAAGGTCGTTCTCGTAGCTGCCGAGATGATCGGCGTCGATGTTCGTGACGACGGCGATCATCGGCTGCAAGTGCAGGAACGACGCGTCGCTCTCGTCGGCTTCGGCCACCAAGTACTGGCCCAACCCGAGCTTGGCGTTCGCGTTCGCGCTCGCAAGCCGGCCGCCGATGACGAAGGTGGGATCGACACCGGCTTCGGCGAGCACGCTGGCAATCAAGCTCGTGGTGGTGGTCTTGCCGTGCGTGCCGGCGATGGCAATGCCGTAACGGAACCGCATGAGCTCGGCGAGCATCTCGGCGCGGCGCACCACGGGAACGCGGCGCGCATGCGCGGCGACCACCTCGGGATTGTCGGCGGCCACGGCGCTCGACACTACTACAACGTCGGCATCGCGCAGGTGGTCCGCAGCGTGGCCCTCGGCCACGTGCGCGCCAAGGGCACGCAGCCGCTCCGTGACATTCGTCAACTTCAGATCCGTGCCGCTCACGGAGTAGCCGAGATTCAGCAGCACTTCGGCGATGCCCGCCATACCGGCGCCGCCGATGCCGACGAAGTGAATGTTGCGGATGCGGCCCATGCGCGACGTGGTCATGCGCGCGCCTCCGCGGCTGCAACACACGCGTCCGCAATCTGCTCGGCCACGGAGTGGTGCGCTTGCGCGTGGGCGGCTTCCGCCATCGTCGCGAGGCGTTCGACGCTGCTCAAGCAGTCCGCGAGCGCGCCGGCGAGCGTGGCGGCCGTGAGCTCACGCTCCGAGAGCACGAGCGCAGCGCCGCCGCGCGCGAAATGCTGCGCGTTCAGCGTTTGATGGTCATCGATGGCGGCGGCGAACGGCACGAGGATGGCGCCGACGCCCACCGTTGCGAGCTCGGTTACCGTCAACGCGCCGGCGCGCGCCACGACGAGATCGGCCCACTGATACGCCGCCGCCATGTCGTCGATGAACTCGACGACGCGCCCTTCGACGCCCGCCGCGTCGTAGGCTGCGCGCGCCTCGGTAAGGCCGCGGCCGGCCTGGTGCCAAACTTCCGGACGCGCGTCCGCCGGCAGCTCCGCGAGTGCCTTCGGCACCGTCTCGTTCAAGATGCGCGCACCCTGACTGCCGCCGATCACGAGCACGCGCCGGCGCGAGGCGTGGCGCGCGAGGAAGCGCCGGCGCGGCGGCTCGGCCAGCGTCAACGAGCGGCGCACGGGATTGCCGACGAGCTGCGCACGCGCCCGCTTCGGGAAACTGCCGGGAAACGCCTCGAAGACGCGCGCAGCGAGCGGTGCGAGCCAACGGTTCGTGGTGCCGGCCACGGAATTTTGCTCGTGCAAGATCAACGGCCGGCGCGTGAGCCACGCCGCAAGGCCGCCGGGGCCCGCCACGAAACCGCCCATGCCGAGCACTGCGGCAGGCCGGCGCCGCTGCAACGCGCCGAGCGCTTCGAACACGGCCTTCAAAATGCGAAACGGCGCCGAGAGCCACGCCCACCAGCCGCGGCCGCGCACGCCGGCAATCGTGATCCACTCGATTTCGATGCCGTGCTGCGGCACCAGCCGCGCTTCGAGCCCGCGGCGCGTGCCGAGCCACACCACGTCGCGCTGCCGCGCCTTGAGCTCGGCGGCCACGGCGAGGCCTGGAAACACGTGCCCGCCCGTGCCGCCGGCCATGATCATGATCGGGCCGCCGCTCATCGCACGTACCCCCGCTGCACGAGGCGCTTCTGGCCGCCGTAGAGCTCGTGATGAATGCGCAGCAGGAAGCCCAAGCATACGAGCGTGATGACGGTGCTCGCGCGGCCGTAGCTGATCAGCGGGAGCGGCAACCCTTTCGTCGGCAGCAAGCCGGCGTTCACCCCCATGTTGACGAAGGCTTCGAAGCCGAGCATCACGCCGATGCCCGTGGCCACGAGCCCCTGGAAATGCATGCCGCTCACCATGGCTTCGCGCCCGAGCGTGATGGCTCGATACACGACGATGCCGAACAACCCCAGCACGAGCGTGCCGCCGGCGAATCCCAGCTCTTCGACGAGCACGGCGAACACGAAGTCCGTGTGCGCCTCGGGCAGATAGAACAGCTTCTGCACGCTTTCGCCGAGCCCCACGCCACCCCACTCGCCGCGGCCGATCGCCATCAGCGCTTGCGTCAATTGGAAGCCGGTGTCGTAAGGGTCCGCCCACGGATCGCGGAACGACATGAGCCGCACGACGCGATAGTCGGCCGAGAACGCGAGCGCCGTGAGCACCGCTCCGCCGACGAGCACGGCGAGCAGCAAATCGCGCAGCCGCGCACCGCCGACGAACAGCACGGTGAGGCTGGTGGCGCCGAGCACCACCGTCGCGCCGAAGTCGGGCTCCGCCAAGAGCAGCACGGCGGCCGCGGCCACCACGAACATGGGCCGCACGAGACCGTTCAAGCTCGCACCGAGCTCCACCTGGCGACGCACCGCGTAGCCGGCGAGATAGAGCAGCAGACACAGCCGCGCGGGCTCCGACGCCTGCACGGTGATCGGCCCGAACTCGAGCCACCGGCGGCTGCCGTTGACCGCATTGCCGAACGCCGGCACGAGCACGAGCACGAGCAGTCCCAAGCCAACGGCGAGAAGCAGCCAGCGGAGCTGATACCACAGATCGGTGGGCAACGACACGACGACCGCGAGACCGGCGAGACCCACCGCGACGGCGCCCAGGTGGCGCATGAAGTAAAAGAGCGGCTCGCCTTCGACGATCGACACCGACGCCGACGCGACCATGATCGTGCCGATCGCGATCAGGCCGATGACGGCGCAGATCAGCGGCGTGTCGAAGGCGACGGCGTTCGGCTTCACGACAGCGCTCACGACGGCAACTCCAGCGCGGCGCGCGCGAACTGCTCGCCGCGGTCGCGGTAGTCGCGGAACATGTCCTGGCTCGCGCACGCTGGCGACAGCAGCACGGTGTCGCCGCGCTTTGCGAGCTCGGCGGCGCGAGCCACGGCGTCGCTCATGCTCGCGGCGCGCACCGTGGTGCAAACAGGCTGCAGCACACCCTCGAGCTCGGTCGCCGCGGCGCCGATCAACACGGCCGCGCGTAATTTGCCGCGCGCACCCACGGCCAGCGGGCGCAAGTCCTGCCCCTTGCTCACGCCGCCGGCGATCAACACGAGCGGCCCGTCGAGCCCCTGAAGCGCCGCGAGCGTGGCGCCCACGTTCGTGCCTTTCGAGTCGTCGATGAACGTGACGCCCGCGCGCTCGGTAACGTGCTCACAACGGTGCGGCAGGCCGCCGAAGGCGCGCAGCGCCGCGAGCGCCGCGGGCACATTCGTCGTGAGCTCCGCCGTAAGGGCGAGCGCTGCGAGGACATTCGCTTCGTTGTGTGTGCCGCGAAGCTTGAGCTCCGACGAGCGCAGCAACGGCTCGCGGTTGCGAGCGAGCCAGCGTTCGCCGTTTCGCACCGCGATCGAGTAGCCGTGCGGCAGCTCGCTGCGCACCGAGAATGGCGTGACGCGCGGATGCCGGGCGCCCATCGACGCCACGAGCGGGTCGTCGAGGTTGACCACAGCGTGCTCGGCCGCCTTCAGCAACTTTTCCTTCAGCTCGGCGTAAAGCTCGAGCGTGCCGTGCCGGTCGAGATGGTCGGCCGAGACGTTGAGCACCGTGGCCGCGAGCGGCGCGAGGCTGTCGGTGATCTCCATCTGGAAGCTCGAGATCTCGAGCACGTAAGCGTCGGCGTCGCGCTCGAGCAGATCGAGAGCCGGCGGCCCCAAGTTACCGCCGGCGGGCGCTTGCAGCCCCTGCGACTGCAGGATTTGCGCGGCGAGCGTCGTGACCGTGCTCTTGCCGTTGCTGCCGGTAACGGCGATCACAGGCGCACGCACCGCGAGCGCGAACAGCTCGATGTCGCCGATTACCGCAAGCCCGCGGCGGCGGGCCTCGACTGCGAGCGGTAAGTCGTACGGCAGGCCGGGCGAGAGCAGCACGCGGCTCGCGCCCTCGAGCCAGCGCTCGTCGAGCGTCTCGAGAGCGACGTCGACAGTGGGCAATGCCGCGCGCAGCTCAGCGAGCCCCGGCGGCGCGGCGCGGCTGTCGATGATGCGCACGCGTTCGCCGCGCGCTGCAAGATAGCGCGCGGTTGCGGCGCCCGATGCGCCGAGCCCCACGATGAGACTGTGTTTCGCCGCGGCTTTTTGCACCGCTGGTCCTTTTCGTTTCTGGCGCCCTTCGCCCCGCTGCCGAAGCGGACTCTCGAGCGTGAGCGCGATCGCAGACATCAACGAATCTTCAAGCTGGCCAAGCCGATGAGCACCAAAATTACGGTAATGATCCAAAAGCGCACGATCACCTTCGGCTCGGGCCAGCCTTTGAGCTCGAAGTGATGGTGCAGCGGCGCCATGCGAAAAATGCGCCGGCCGGTCATCTTGTAGGAGGCAACCTGGA
>CAMPKU010000157.1 GCA_946887385.1 uncultured Gammaproteobacteria bacterium | reverse complement strand
TGTTCGTGCGCCACGAGCTCAGCTACGACCGGCATTACGCCTTGGCAGATCGCGTGGTGCGCATTTCCGACGACGTCGCATTGCTCGGGCCCGAGCCGGGACTGCGCTTCGCGGGCACCGCCCCGATCGTGGCCACGCTTCTCCCTGACTACTTCCCCGAGGTCGAGCGCGCCGCTCGCCTGTCCACTTGCTTCAGCGAGGGCGCGGTAATCAGCTGGGGAGGTACGACGTTCTTCGAATCGCACTTCATGGCTGCAGACAACGAATTATTCGCCGTTTTCGATTTCGAGTGGCTACAGGGCGATCCTCGAACCGCGCTCCTTGCTCCGAGCGGTCTGGTGGTCACCGAAAGCGTGGCGCGCCGCATTTTCGGTGCCGAAAGTCCGATGGGACGGACCGTGGCGATTCAAGGATTCGAAATGCCGTTCGAGGTGACAGGCGTGCTGCGGGACCTGCCCGACACCACGCATCTCCTGTTCAACCTTCTGGTGTCGCTGAAGGCCATGCCGGCGGAGGTGCTCGAAAGCTGGGGCAACAATTGCTACCACACCTACGCCGTGCTCCGCGAACGCGCAGCGCTCGATGCTTTGCAAAGCAAATCGGCACAATTTTTCGAGGATCGTTTCAGCGCAGGATCGAGCAGCGTGCGTGGTTTCACCGCAGTACCCATCACGGACATTCATCTGCATTCCGCGCGCGAGGGCGAGATCCGCGTACCGGGTAGCGCGACAACGATCTATACATTCGCTGCCATAGCCGTGTTCATCTTGCTGATCGCGTGTATCAACTTCACGAACCTGGCAACGGCCAGGGCGGCGCAGCGTGCGAAAGAGATCGGCGTACGGAAGGCCGCAGGCAGCGCACGGCGGCAGCTGATCGCACAGTTTCTCGGCGAGTCGTTGCTGGTTGCGGTGCTCGCTTCGGCGCTCGCGACGGCACTCGTGGTTGCCCTGCTGCCGCCGTTCGCAAGCTTCGTCGAAAGGGAGATCAGTTGGCGCGATTTGGCGAGTCCCGGGATGGTCACGTTGATTTTACTCACGACATTGATCGTCGGGCTCATGGCGGGCAGCTACCCGGCGTTCTTCCTTTCCGCCTTCCATCCCGTTCGCGTTCTCAAAGGAGATGTGGCCCGCGGCGGCGCCGCGGTCACGGTGCGCAAGGCGCTGCTGGTTTTACAGTTTGCGATTTCGATCACGCTGGCCGTAGCAACGTTGGTCGTGCTCGAGCAGGCGCGCTTCGCGCGGGCGTTCGAGCTCGGTTACAACAAAGACCAAGTGGTCGTGCTCTCCGGGGTGAGTGGTCGGGGAGTCGGCCCGCAATGGGAAGCGATGAAGCGGCAGTGGCTCGAGCTACCGGAGGTTCGCGCCGTGAGTGCGTCGAACGTCACTCCGGGCACGCGAAGCGGGGTGCGCACGCTCGTCAAACCCCCTGGCGCGGACGGTTACGGCTTCATCACGTCGCTGATGCTCGTCGAGCGAGATTTCTTCGAGACCTATGAGATCGATGTTCGGGTTGGCCGGTCCTTCGCAGGCGAGCCCGCCGTGCCGAGGGCGGCGGACGCAGCCACGGCGGCGCCGGAGTCGTTCATCTTGAACGAGCTTGCGATCGAGCGTGTCGGGTGGACGGCGGAGGACGCTGTTTGGCGGCTGATAGATGGGTCGGATAGACCGGGAATCGTCGTCGGCGTGGCGGAGGATGTTCACCTCGAATCGGTGCGCGACGCCCTCGTGCCGGTCGCCTACCTGGTACCGCCGCAGGAAACGGCCGAGATTCGCGAGGCCTCGATACGGATCACGGGGCGCGACCTCGAACGGACGTTGGCCGGCATCGATGCGGTATGGCGCCGGCTCGGGCCCGGTACGCCCGTCCTGCGCCGGTTTCTAGACGACGATTTCGAGGCGCTGTATCGAGGCGAGCGTCGTCAAGCGCAGTTGCTGACTTCGTTCTCTGCGCTTGCCATTGTCATCGCCAGTCTGGGGCTGTTCGGCCTAGCGTCGTTCGCTACTGTCGTACGCACAAAAGAGATCGGCATTCGCAAGACGCTCGGCGCCAGCGTCGGCGACATCGTGCGACTGCTCACCGCGGAGTTCGGCTGGCTCGTCGTGCTCGCAAACGTCATCGCGTGGCCCATCGCCTACTTCGCCATGCAGCGCTGGCTCTCCGGATTTGCATATCGCATCGAGCTCGGGCCGTTGGAGTTCTTCGCGAGCGGATTGCTGGCGCTCGCCATCGCGACGCTAACCGTTGCGGCGGTCGCGGGGCGTGCGGCGCGCGCCAAACCCGTCACCGCCTTGCGCTACGAATGACCTCGCACGACGAGTGAAAGCAGCCGCAGGGAAACCATGCTCAAGCACGATCTGACGATTGCTCTACGGCGCTTCGCGCGGCATCGGCTTCATACCGCCATTGGCGTGCTCGTGTTGGCGCTCGGTCTTTTCTGCTTCATCGCAGCGAACCTGTTCGTCGGCTACATCCGCGGTTACGACCGGCACTGGCCGAATGCCGAACGAATCTACGTGGTCGCGGAGCGCCTGCGCGCAGCAGACTACGGTGTAACGCCTTCCTTCGATACGGGAAGCGACGCGCCGATCGCCGATTTGTTGCGCGTCGAAGTCCCGGAGCTCGCGGCCGTCGCTCGCCTGCATGGAGCACAGCAGCTGGTCTCGATCGAAGATCGGCGAGTGCCTTTTGCGGTTGCCTATGTCGAGCCCGAGTTCACGGAAGTCTTCGAGCTCACGACGCTCGCGGGCGACGGCCGGCAAGCGCTCGCTATGCCGAGCTCGGCGATCGTCACCCGGCGCGGCGCCGAGCGACTGTTCGGCGCCGCCGATGTGGTCGGGCGGTCGTTGACGCTCGCGGGGACGCGGCCCGTGGACGTCACCGTCCGAGCCGTTATCGAAGACTTTCCGCAGCAGTCGCACTTGCGGCGAAGCGGAATGTTTCTTTCGGTCGGTCCCGATGTTTTCCTGTCGTGGGACGTCCTCGACAACTTCCCGCAGTCCGTGCCACTGAACTGGGGCGCCCGCAGCATGAAGACTTACATGCTGCTGCCCGCAAATGGCGAGTTGACGAAGCTCGAGCTCGACCGCCGGCTCGCCACGATCGCGGCCGAGCGCGTGCCGGGAGAGTGGCAGTTCCTCAACATCGATCTCGAAAGCCGTCCGGTTTCAGCCGTCACTGAGCTCGCGGCTCAAAATTGGTTCCAGGGCCAATGGGGCGGTGGCCTTTGGATCGACGTTCTCTCGGCGCTGCGCGTCTCCGCCGCGGCGATTCTCGTGATCGCCTGCTTGAATTTCCTGAACCTTGCGGTCGCTCTAGGTACAACCCGCGCCTTGGACGTGAGTATGCGCAAAGTGCTCGGTGCGAAGACGGTGCACATCGTTCGCCAGGATCTTTTGCACACCGCCTTCCTCGTCGTGCTCGCGCTGGCGATTGCGCTGGCCGTAGTCGTCCCGTTGGCCAAGCTGTTCGCGGCGCCGTGGTCGTTATCCCTCGAGATTCCCTGGTCCGAGCCGCAGCTGTTCGTTTTCTTGGCCGGCACGTTGTGCGGCGTGACAGTTGCGGCCGGGCTGTACCCGGCGCTCGTGGCAGCGCGCGCACGCCGCGCCGCAGCGTCGAGCGTGCGCGGTGCCGGTGATGCGCTCGCCCGTATCCGCACGGTTCTAGTCGGATTTCAATTCGCTGCGGCGAGCGCGCTCGTCGTCGCCGCGATCGTGTTGCTTATGCAACGCAACGAGCTCCACGAGGCGCTCGTCGGCCGCTTTCCCGATCAGTACGTCAGCATTTTCCTCCCGCCGAGCGAGTCCGCCAGCCGCGAGGTGCTGGCGAACGAGCTCGCGCGCGGACCTGGAATCGTGGGTACCGCGGGAGCGAGCCAGCCTCCGTTCTATGCCTTGCCGCGGCGCTTCAGCCGCGGTCGCGACGACACGGTGCCCGGCGTCATGATCGACTGGATCCACACAGGGGACCGGTACTTCGACGTGCTGGAGGTGCCTCTCGTCGCCGGGCGTGTGTTCGCACCCGACCGTTCCGACGAGTTGCCTAGCACCGGCGAGGAGCGGGAGGCACGGCGCGGTAGGCCGCCGTCGATCGTGCTCGACCGTGCCGCGGCGCGAGCGCTCGGGTGGGCGGATCCGGCGGACGCGGTCGGCGAGCTCGTGTATGGGCCCGGTGGTGGGGCACACGAAATCGTCGGCATCGTAGAGCCTGTGCCGATGTCGATTCGCGCCGGCGACACGAGCGGGACGGCGTACGTGTTCGGCCCGTCGACCAATGACCTCCGCATCGTGCGTATCGCAAGCGATCGCGTCGACGCGGCGCTCGCGCACATCGACGAGACTCTGAAATCCGTGTTTCCGGGGCAGCCTCCGAACCGCTTGTTCTTGGACCAGCTTTTCGAGGGCTACTATCGCACCTTCGACATCATCAACCGCGTGCTGATAGGACTAGCGACATTCGCGCTGTTGATCTCCGGCATCGGCTTGTTCGGCATGGCGAGCTATCTGGCGAATAGGCGTACACGCGAGATCGGCATTCGCAAGGTCCAGGGCGCGACCCCGGCAAGTATCCTGCGCCTGATGCTCTGGGATTTCTCGAAGCCGGTCGTCTGGGCGAATCTCGCCGCGTGGCCGCTCGTGCTGATCGCGCTCGATCGCTACTTGAGCGTGTTCGCGGAACGCGTCGAGATGACGCCGCTGCCGTTCGTGCTTGCGCTCATCGCGACGTGGCTGCTCGCCTGCCTCGCCGTCGGCGCCTGCGCCTGGCGCGCCGCGAAGCTGCACCCCGCCGAAGCGCTGCGAACCTAGTGCGAGAAAGGCGTCAAACCGGCTCGAAACTCGCCTAGCCGCATGTCGTGACCGACTACAGCATCGGAGGCCCAATTCCGTCCGGGAACGTCGTGCCTCCTAAGGTTAGGGAATTGATCGCCGACTTGGGGAGAGCAGGGTTCGTTGACCGAGGCGGGCGCGGCAGCCACCGGAACTACGTGCATGCGCGCATGCGCAAGCCGGTTACAATTTCCGGCAGTCCGGGCGATGACGCCAAGCCTTATCAGGTGAAGGCCGTGCGTTTGGCGATACGGGAGTTGCAGCGATGAGGGATAGCGCGAGATACGTGAAGATCGTCGAGTGGTCCGACGAGGATCAGTGCTACGTCGGCAGCGCCCCCGGCTTAGTTTATGGAGGCTGCCATGGCCTTGACGAGCGTGCAGTGTTCGCGGAGCTTTGCGAGATCGTCGAGGACGCCATCGCGTTGTACAAGGTCGATGGCCGACAGTTGCCTCCGCGAACGTCGGGGCGGGATCTCGCGAACAAGCTCCAGCACGTCGCCTAACTCACTCGTCACAGCGAGCGGAGCCGAAGCGACGGGCGCCTAATCTGAACGATCGCAGTAGATTCATCTGCGGCAAACCAGGAGCTGCGGGCGATACGCTGCTCGGCGTCCGCGCGGTCCTGCGAGCGGTTGACCTTCGGTAGGAAGGCGGTGCTACCATGCCGGCCATGGGAGTAAAGAAGATCAGTATCGCGCTCGACGAGCGCGTAGCGGAGGCCGCGGCGGCGAGTGCCGAACGGCATGGATTGAGCCTGTCGGCATGGCTGAATCGCGCCGCCCAGAATTCGTTGGCCATCGAGGACGGCTTGGCGGCCGTGGCCGAATGGGAGGCCGAGCACGGCGCGTTCACCGCCGACGAGATCGCGGCAGCGGACGCCATTCTCGACGCCGCCCGCAGACCTCCGCCGCCGCGTTGATGGGCACGACGTACGACACGGGCGCCTTGCTCGCCGCCGAAGCCAATCGACGCGAGTTGTGGGTCCTCCACGCGCGCACGCTGTTGCGCGGCGAACAGCCCGTCGTCCCCGCGGCCGTGCTGGCTCAGGCTTGGCGCGGCGGGCCCCAAGCCGCGCTCTCTCGCCTGTTGTCCGGGTGCCGCATCGAGGATCTCGACGAGCCGCGAGCGCGTGCGGCCGGTATCGTCTGCGCGCGCTCCGGTACGCGCGATATCGTCGACGCAGCGGTCGTCGCCGGGGCGCTCGCTCGCGCGGACCTCGTCGTGACGAGCGACGCCGACGATCTCGAGCGGCTTTCGAGCGCGCTCGGCGCTTCCATTCGCACTTACCGAATCTAGTCGATACCGACGCTCGTCAGCCTGTCGGCATCATCGCCAAGAGCTCGCCGCACTCTCCGCGCGTCGCGCGCGTGAGCGTGGATGCGCCTTGCTTTTGCACGCCGCGCATCGCCATGCACAGATGCTGCGCTTCGGCCATCACCACCACGCCGCGCGGCGCGAGCAGCTCCATGAGCGCATCGGCTACCTGTTCCGTGAGGCGCTCCTGCACTTGGAAACGGCGCGCGAAGACGTCCACGATGCGCGGGATCTTCGACAGGCCAACGATGCGCCGGCTCGGCAGGTAGCCCACGTGGATTCGGCCGTGGAAGGGCAGCAGGTGGTGCTCGCACAGCGAATGGAAATCCACGTCGCGCAGCACGACGGGGCCGGTGCCTTCAGCTGGGAATACGCCGTTGCCGATCGCCGCTCCCACGTCGACGGCATAGCCGCCGGTGAGGTAGCGCAGCGCTTTCGCGTAGCGCGCGGGCGTCTCTCGCAGTCCGCCACGCGTGAGCTCCTCGCCAAGCTCCGCAAGCATCGCACGTACGTGAGACTCGAGAGGATCGTCGAGTTGGACGGCTTTGAGTGCGGCGGTCACTGAATTCTCCCTAGCACGTTGGCGACAATGCGGTCGCAGCGCTCGCCTGCGAACGAAAAGGCTTCCGTGCAGGCTACGTCGATCTTGGCCGCCAGGCGCTCGCGCAACAGACCGCGCGCGCGGAAGAAACGGCTGCGCACCGTGGGCGGCGGAATGGCGAGCACGGCGGCGGTTTCCTCCACCGACAGCTCCTCGACGGCGCGCAGCACGAACACCGCGCGAAAGGCGTCGGGTAACGAATCGATCTCGTGCTCCAGCAGCAGGCGCATCTCGCTGCGCTGCGCCGATGCTTCCGGCGTGTGGTTCATGTCGGTATCCGGGATCTCGTAGAGCTCGTCGGGCGATGCCGTTGGATGCAGCGGAACGATGGCAGCGCGGCGCTTGCGCTTGCGCAGACGCATGAGCGCCTCGTTCGCCACGACGCGTGCCAGCCACGTCGAGAGTTTCGCCTCCGCGCGAAATCCGCCGATCGTTCGATACACCTGGAGGTACGCTTCCTGAAGCGCGTCCTCGGCCTCGGCGTCGTCGCGCAAGATGGCCCGAGCGACGCGAAAGAGCGTCGGGTTGTGGCGCCGCATCAGCGCCTCGAATGCAGCGGCGTCGCCGGCCGCGATGCGGCGAGCGGCGTCGGTCTCGTCGAGGGCGCCGGCAGTCGAGGGTGCTTCGTTCATACGCGGGATTCGATGCCGCCACCCCGCCCGGCGTTCCCGAGCGCGGCGGACGACGCCGTCACTCGTGGTCGAGCGACCCGCCGCGGTCCTTGAGCAGCCACACGCAGACGAGGCTCACGGCCGCCGACGCGGCCACGTAGGCGGCCACGGCCATCGACGTGCCGAAGGTGTGGAACAGGTACAGCGCCACGAGCGGCGCAGGGCCGCCGGCTGTGATGGAAGCGAGCTGGTAGCCGAGCGACGCGCCGCTGTAGCGCAGCCGGCCGGGAAAGCGCTCGGCGATGTAGGCCGCTTGCGGGCCGTACTGCAAGTCGTGCAGCGGCAGGCCCAAAATAATCGCGAGCGCGAGCACCCACATCACGCCGCTGTCGAGCATGCCGAAGTACACGAACGGGAAGATCATCATCACCACGCAGCCGATGGCCGTGATTCGGCGGCGGCCGATGACGTCGGAAAGATGGCCGAAGAACGGAATCACGGCCATCGACACGAGCGCCTGCACCATGACCAGGTTCAGCACCATGGCACGGTCCATGCCGAGCTGCTGCGTGCCGTAAGTGAGCACGTAGGTGGTGAAGATATAGAACGGCGTTTGCTGACCGCTGCGCAGCAGCGCCGTGAGCACGACTTCGCGCCAATGCTCGCGCAGCACTTTCGCTACCGGCATGCGCTCGACGCGCCCTTGCGACTTCAGCTGCGCAAAGATCGGCGTCTCGAGCACGCCGAGGCGAATGTACAGCCCTACCATGAGCAGGAGCACGCTCGCGAGGAACGGCACGCGCCAACCCCACTCGAGAAACACGTCTTCGGTCGTCGTGAGCGCTACGATCGCGAGCGCGCCGTTGGCCAGCACCATGCCGGCCGGGGCGCCGAACTGGGCGAAGCTCGTCGTGAATCCGCGCCGCTTGGCGTCGGTCCACTCACCGGCCATGAGCACGGCTCCGCCCCATTCGCCGCCCACGCCGATGCCCTGCAGCACGCGAAACACGGTGAGCAGCACGGCGCCCCAGATGCCGATCTGCTCGTAGCTCGGCACCAGGCCGATCGCGATGGTGGCCGCACCCATGAGCACGAGCGTTGCGACCAGCGATACTTTGCGGCCCAGCCGATCGCCAAAATGGCCGAAGAGCGCAGCGCCCACCGGCCGCGCCGCGAAGCCGACGAAGTACGTGGAGAACGCGAGCAACGTGCCCACGTAGGGCTCCGACTCGGGGAAGAACTTCTGCGGAAATACGAGCGCCGCGGCTACGCCGTAAAGAAAGAAGTCGTACCACTCGATCGTCGTGCCCGCCGCGGAAGCCGCGATGGCGCGCACCCTCATCCGTCTGTGCACGCGCGGGTCGAGTGCTTCCGGAGCTGCGTTCGTGCTCGTGCTGGCCGTCGTCATGGTGGCCCCCCTGTGCCGAGAGGCGAATCTTAGCCGACCGCCGCCGATGGAAAGCCCGGGCCTAGATTCCGCAGCGCTAGCGCAAAGGGCGCGGGCCGTACTGCGCCGGCGGCGCACCGAGCTCATAGGCGCCAAGATCCGGTGCAGCGCCGTTGAATCCGTCCGTAAGCCCAGGCAGCACCGTGCCCGCATCGATCGCCGCCGAGCGCGGCGCGAGGCGCAAGTCCACCTCGTCGGGCGACGCGAGCTTCGTCGGGTCCGTGAAGTCCGGCGCTTCTGCGTTCGCGAATACGGAGTAGTCGACGGCACGGCTGTGCTGGTCTTGGCCCGTCGCGCGCTGGTACTCCGCCAGCGTCTTGAAGCGCCGCACCTCGCGCGGCGAAGCGTAGTCGACGGGGCCGCCGCGCGGCGGCGAATTCCACTGGAACGAGTATTCGGCATCGGCATTCACATGGAAGCCGTTGTAGTCCGACGAGCTCCACGGCGTGTGCGTGTCGATCGCGAACAACAGCGGCCGCGCCTTCTGCCCCATGATCAGGTTATTGCGGAAGTGCATATTCGACGCCGGCGTGATCTGCTGAATTTCGCCGACGTACGTGTTCTGGTACACGAGGATTCCGGAGGGATCGGCCTGAATTTTCAGCGGCCCGTACACGCTGTTGTAAACCACGTTGCGGATGAAATAGACGGGGCCGCCGAAGATCGGCTGCGGGCTCATCGCGCCGACGGCGGCGTTGAAGCAGCGATTGCGGAACACGCGCTGGTTGTGCATGCCGCCGTCGGTCTCGAAGCAGTTGTCGTGCATGTTCGAGACGTCGTTGCCGTAGATGTCGTTCGACACGGGCATGCGGTCGCGCGGCGTGTTCGGATAGTCGTCCGGCATGCCGTACGTCGCGTGATCGATGCCATCGTGAAAATTCGTCACGCGGTTGTACGCCACCACGTGGCCGGAGCCGTAGATGGCGACGGCGTAGTACGACTGCATGCGCTGCTTCTCGGCTTGTCCTTCGACCTCGCTCCACGGCCACACGTTGAACCAGCCGATCAGATACGTCGGATCGTTGCGGCCGTTCATCACGTTGTCGGCGATGTAAAAGTTTTTCGAGCCGGACCAGTCGCTGTGAATGGCCACGCCCACTTGGTCGAACGTGGAGCGCTTCACGGTGAGTCCCACGGCGCCGGCGATGCTCTTCTGCCCGGCTTCGATCGCGAGTGCCGTGTTGCGGAACGTAATGCCTTCGAAGTACGTGTAGTCGGCGCCCATCACGTTGAACAGCACGGTGTTGCCGTCGCCGTCGAAGACCACTTCGCCGTCACCGGCGGCCTTGATGGCGATGGGCCGCTCGGCCGTGCCGTCTTGCGTGAGGTAGAACGTGCCGTCCCACGGGGTGCCGCAGCACGTGCGGTACTGCGAGCGGATCTCGTGGCTGTAGCTGAAGCGGTCGAAGTCTTTGTACACGCCGGCATGCACGAGAATCGTGTCGCCGGGCTGCACGCGCGGCGGCGCCGCGCGGCTCCAGTCGCCGCCGAGCGCATTCTTGTAGTACGCCGCGAGCAGCCCGCCGAACGCCGGCTCTTGCCGCGGGCCCGTGTAGTCGGTGGGATAGACGTGGTAGGTGTTGCCGCCGCCGTAGGGCTGCGGCTCTGCGCGCGTGCGCACGTTCACGACGCGCTGTGCCTCTCCGCTCACGCCGTCGGGATCTGTGAGCGTGAAGCGCACCTCGTACTCGGTGTTCTCGTTAAGCTCGAACACGCTTCCTGCGAACATGTTCGGCGCGGTGTAGTAGAGCGTCTCGACGTAAAACGTGCGCTCGTTTTGCACGCGTAAGAGGGGCAGGCTGTCGCGCCAGTCGCGTTCGCCGGCGCGGCGATAGGCCACCGCCACCGCGGCGTCGCGGTCCGCGTCGCCTTCGATGTACCACTCGAAGCCGAGCGAGATCAGCGTCGGCGGCTC
>CAMPKU010000156.1 GCA_946887385.1 uncultured Gammaproteobacteria bacterium | reverse complement strand
CCAGGCGATCACCAACGGGTTAAGACCGTACACCTCGCCGCCGCTCGCGAGCACGTCCACGCTCACGTAATACGTGAGGCCGATCACGAGCCCCACGAGCAGCCGCGCGCCGGCGCCCGCGGAGCGCAGGCCGCCGAACACGAACGGCAGCGCCAAGACGGTCATGATCACCACGGACACGACGCTGGCAATGCGCGACCAGTACGCCACGAGATACCTGTGCGCGTCCAAACCGTTGATTTGCAGATAGCCGATGTAGCGCACGAGCGACGGCGTGTCGAGCAAGTCTGCGCGGACGATCGACAGCTCGAGCAAGTCTCGATTCAACCCGTACGGCTCGATCGACTCGCGCTGGCTGCGCACCGCGCCGCCGCCCTCCTCGAACGACGTTTCGGCGTAGTTCGACAGCACCCAGCGGTTGCTCGCGTCGAGGTCCGCCGAATCCGCCCGCGCCACTTGTCTCAGGGATCGATCGGGGCCGAGCTCGAACAGCAGCACGCCGCCGCCGTAGCCCAAGTCGCCGGCCTGCCTCCGCAAGCTCACGATGCGATCGCCTTCTCGCAGCCACGTGGACTGGCCGTCCGCCACGGCGAGGCTGTCGTGCAGGGCGCGCGTATGCCAGCGACTCGCCGAGCAGCACCATGAGCACGGCGAGTATGAAGCCGGCGAGCCCTACGGCCGACAGCAGCTGCCACGACGACACGCCGCTCGCGCGCATCACCACGAGCTCGCGGTGAACGGCCATGTTGCCCAAGCTCAAGAGCGCGCCGATCAACGCGGCGATCGGCAGCGTCGTGAAGATGGTTCGCGGCACGCGCAAACCCACGTAGGCGAGCGCCGCTTGCAGGCTGTAATCGCCCGTCCCCACGTCGTTGAGCTGCCCCACGAGCTCGATTGCAGACGTAACGGCCACGAGCACGGCGAGCACTGTGAGCACGCCGCGGAACACGGCCTTGACGATATAGCCGCGCAGCAGCGTCATGCGGCCGCCGGATGCACTTCGCGTGCGCGAACGAACCAACCGGCTTCGCGGGACAGCATCCACAAGGCGATCAGCGCCACGATGGCGTGCACCCACCACATGCCCAATGCATCCCCGACGATGCCGCGCTCCACCCATATGCGGCCAATGGCCAGCAAGCCGGTGTAAATCAGATAAATGAAAATCGCCATCCCGAGACGCGCGTACCGCCCTTCGCGCGGCGACGTACGGCTCAGCGGCACGGCCAGGAGCGCCAGAACGAACAACGACAGCGGGAACGACACGCGCCAGTGCAGCTCGGCGCGATCCGCAAGGTCTGAAGAACGCAAGAGCTCGAGCGTCGACTTTGCAGCGGCCACCTCGATCAGCTCGTCGTCGTCGTCGGGGCGAATCGGCATCCCGTGCTCATCGAACTCGAGCACCAGGAACTGGCCCTCGCCGGGCACGCCTTCGTAGCGGCGGCCTTCATAAAGAACGAACGACTGTTCGTCGGTGACGGGATCGATGATGCGGCGGCCGCGCTCGGCCAGAATGGCGATGACTCGATCGTCTTGCTGCGTCTGAATGAACACGTCGCCGAGCTCGTCCCCCACCACCTCGCGCGCGTAGAGCACCGTCTCGCCGGAGTCCGGAGACGTAAACTTACCGGGTTCGATCGCCGCGAGCTCCACGTTTTGCCGCGCGCTGAAGCGGATTTCCTCGATCCGGCTGCTCGCCGCAGGCATCGACACCAGCGCGAGCCACGTCAAACCGATTGCGAGCAGCAACGTAAACGCGCCGATCGGCACCAAGAGGCGCGTGAGCCCGACACCGCAAGCGGATAGCGCCGCCATCTCCCCGTCGCGGTTGAGCCGCGCCAACGCCAGCGTCACACCCAAAAACAAGGTGATCGGCCCGAGTATGGTGAGATAACGCAGCGCCGTGAGCGTGAAAACCGCGAGCACGGCGTCGCGAGGGAGGCGATCCGCCGCAGCGTCGCCCAAGATCTCGGCGAGCTGGTTCGTCATGAAGATCAGGAACAGCACCGCCATGACGACGAACCACGAACCGAATGCCTCGCGAAAAATGTAGCGGCCAATCAGGTTCACGACTACGGTCCGGCGCCAGTACCTTCAGCGAAACGAATGCACTACACTTCGATTTTCCACGATATTCCAACACCATAGCACAGCGCGGCGTCCGCTTAAGCGTTCGCTCGCGAGGCGCAGCGCATACGCCGAGGGCGAAGCGAGCGAAGGAGAGCGAGGATGGATTTTCCCGTCAAAACGGGTGCACCCACGCGTCAACGAACCGAGTGCGCGATCTTGCCGGTGTTCGACGACGGTCAGCTGCGCGGCGTCACGAAAGATTTCGACGGCGCAGCTCGCGGTGCCATCGCCAAGCTCATTCGCTCCGGAGACGCGCCGGCACGAGTGGGCGCGTGCACCTTGGTGCACCGCACGCCGGGCACGGCTGCCGCGCGCTGGCTGCTCGTGGGCTGCGGCAAGCGCGCCGACTTCACTGCCAAACGTTTGACCACGGCGCTCGGTGCGGCGATCGGCACGCTTCGCGCCGGCGGAACCAAAGAAGCGCTGAGCTGGTTGGGCTACGACACGATTCCCGGTCTCACGGCCGCAGACGTGGCTCGCTACAGCGTGGAGGCGGCGCGCGCCGCCATCTACCGTTTCGACGAGCTGAAAACTCGCAGCGAGCCGCCGGCCCGCTTGGCACGGCTGGCACTCGGCTACCCGGCCGGCACGAACGCCAACGAAGTGCGAGCGGGGGTGAAGCTTGGCAGCGCCATCGCCGCCGGCACCGACCTCGCGCGCGATCTCGGCAACCGCCCGCCGAACGTCTGCACGCCGTCGCACCTGGCCGATGCCGCTCGCGCCATCGCCAAACGCTTCGCGCGTATGGAAGTAAAGGTGCTGGGTGAGCCCGAGATGCGCAAACTCGGCATGGGCGCGCTGCTGTCCGTTACGCAAGGCGCGGCCGAGCCGCCACGGCTGATCGTGCTCGAATACAAAGGCGCGGCCGCCAAAGCTGCGCCGATCGCGTTGTGCGGCAAGGGTGTTACGTTCGACACGGGCGGCATCTCGATCAAGCCGGCCGCGAAGATGGACGAAATGAAATTCGACATGTGCGGTGCCGGCAGCGTGCTCGGCGCGATGACCGTGCTCGGCGAGCTGCAACCGGACATCAACGTAGTCGGCATCATCCCGGCGTGCGAGAACATGCCGGGCAGCCGTGCCACGCGGCCCGGCGACATCGTCAAAAGCCTGTCGGGTCAAACGGTGGAGATCATCAACACGGACGCCGAGGGCCGCCTCATCCTTTGCGACGCCATCAGCTACGCCAAGCGCTTCAAGCCGCGCTGCATCGTCGACATCGCCACGCTCACCGGGGCCTGCGTCATCGCGCTCGGGCACGTGTATACGGGCTTGTTTTGCAACGACGAGCCGCTCGCGAAAGCGCTGCTCGAGGCGGCCGACCGCTCGCTCGACCTCGCTTGGCGCATGCCGGTTCACGAAGAATACGGCGAGTCGCTGCGCAGCAATTTTGCCGACTTCGCGAACTCCGGCACGCGGGACGGCGGCGCCAGCGTGGGCGCCAATTTTCTGTCGCGGTTCGTCGATGGCGTGCCCTGGGCGCACCTCGACATCGCGGGCGTGGCTTGGCGCGCCAATGCGGCCAAGGGAGCCACGGGCCGGCCCGTGCCGCTGCTCGTCGACTTCTTACTGAACGCGGATGGGCAGTGACGCAGGTCGATTTTTACATTTCGGATAGCGACACCGACGACGCCCGACTTCGCCTGGCGTGCAAGATCGTCGACAAAGCCACGCAGCGCGATCAGCACGTCTTCATCCATTCAACGTCCGACGCCGAGGCGCGGCAGCTCGACGAGCTTTTGTGGACGTTCTCGCAAGGCAGCTTCATCCCGCATCGCGTCGTCCGCGGCGAGCTCAGCGAGCCGGCAGCCGAGCCCGTGCTGATCGGCGTGAGCGCACCGCCGGCACCGGGCCGCTGGGACGTGCTCATCAATTTAAGCGCCGAAGTGCCGGAGTTCTTCAGCCGCTACGAGCGCGTGGCCGAGGTCGTCGACGCCGATGCCGCGCGGCGCGAGCAAAGCCGCGAGCGCTACCGCTTCTATCGAGACCGCGGCTACAAGCTCAACACTCATCAGGTTTGAACCGATGCCTCAACCGCAACCGCTCGACTTGAACGTGCCCTTGCTCACCGAGGTCGTTCACAGCGCCGGCAGCCCGCAAGGCCGCGAGCTCGATACGTTGCTCGCGGAAGTGCAGACGAAGCTCGCGTCGCGAGCGTTCACGCTCACCGACGACCTGCTGCGATCGGCATTCGCCGAAATGCAGGCCGCGCTGCTCGAGCGGGTGTCGAGCCAGCTCCGCCGGCAACTGCCGGAGCTCATCGACGCCACGTTGCGCGAGCACTTCGAGGCGCAGAGCCCCTAGGAACGACCGTGGACAAAGACTATCGACCGGCCGAGATCGAAGGCCGCCATTACGCGCGTTGGGAACGCGCGGGTTATTTCGCGCCGGCCGGCAACGGCGAGCCGTACTGCATCGTAATCCCGCCGCCGAACGTGACGGGCACGCTGCACATGGGCCACGCGCTGCAAGACACCATCATGGACGCGCTCACGCGCTACCACCGCATGCAGGGGCGGCGAACGCTGTGGCAACCGGGCACGGATCACGCCGGCATTGCCACGCAAATGGTCGTGGAGCGGCTGCTCGAGCGCGAAGGCACGAGCCGTCATGCCCTGGGGCGCGAACGCTTCGTCGAGCGCGTGTGGCAGTGGAAGGAACGTTCCGGCCACACGATCGCGCAGCAGCTGCGCCGCCTCGGCGCATCGCTCGACTGGTCGCGCGACCGGTTCACGATGGACGAAGGCTTGTCGCGCGCCGTGACCGAAGTGTTCGTACGCTTGCATGACGAGGGGCTCATCTACCGCGGTAAGCGCCTCGTCAACTGGGACCCCGTGCTGCAAACGGCGCTGTCCGATCTCGAGGTGCTGACGACCGAAGAGCGCGGCAAGCTGTGGCACTTGCGCTACCCGCTCGCCGATTCACCGGACACAACCCTCGTGGTGGCCACCACCAGGCCGGAAACGATGCTCGGCGACACGGCCGTCGCCGTGCACCCGGATGACGAACGCTATCGTCACCTCGTGGGCAGAGAGGTCGCGCTGCCGTTGACCGAGCGGCGCATTCCCATCGTCGCCGACGAGTACGTCGATCCCGAATTCGGCACCGGCTGCGTCAAGATCACGCCGGCTCACGACTTCAACGACTATGAAGTCGGCCAACGCCACAAGCTGCCGCAGATCACCGTGCTCGACTTCAACGCAGCGCTCAACGACAACGCGCCGCCGGCTTATCGCGGGCTCGACCGATTCGAGGCACGCAAGCGCATCGTGGCCGACCTCGAGGCGCGCGGCCTTCTCGAGCGCATCGCCGAGCACACGTCGATGATTCCGCGCGGCGACCGCAGCGGCGTGGTGGTCGAGCCGCTGCTCACGGATCAGTGGTACGTGCGCGTGAAGCCGCTCGCGGAGCCCGCCATCGCGGCCGTCGAGGACGGCCGCGTGAAATTCGTTCCGGAGAACTGGAGCAAGACGTACTTCGAATGGATGCACAACATCCAGGATTGGTGCATCTCGCGGCAGCTCTGGTGGGGGCATCGCATACCGGCCTGGTACGACGACGCCGGCAACATCTACGTGGGGCGCGACGAAGCCGAGGTGCGGCGCAAGCACGGCTTGGCGCCCGGCGTGGCGCTTCGCCAAGACGAAGACGTGCTCGACACGTGGTTCTCGTCGGCGCTGTGGCCGTTTTCGACGCTGGGTTGGCCCGACAAGACGCCCGAGCTCGCCACGTTCTACCCCACCAACGTGCTCGTCACGAGCTTCGACATCATCTTCTTCTGGGTGGCGCGCATGCTGATGATGGGCCTGAAGTTCATCGGCGACGTGCCGTTTCGCGAGGTTTACATTCACGCGCTCGTGCGCGATCACGAGGGCAACAAGATGTCGAAGTCGAAGGGCAACATCTTGGATCCCATCGACCTGATCGACGGCGTGGATCTCAACACGCTGCTCAAGAAGCGCACCGACGGGCTCATGCAGCCGCACCTGCAAGCCGGCATCGAGAAGGCCACGCGCAAGGAATTCCCGAACGGCATCGATGCCGTGGGTACCGATGCGCTGCGGTTCACGTTCGCCTCACTGGCCACGACGGGACGCGACGCGCGTTTCGATTTGGCGCGCGCCGAGGGCTACCATCGATTCTGCAACAAGCTGTGGAACGCGTCGGCGTACGTGCTGAGCCAGCTCGACGGCATCGACGACGGCGAGCTCGAGCTCGGCATCGCCGATCGCTGGATCCGCTCGCGGCTGCGCTCGACGGTCGCAGCGGTGCACGAGAACTTCGCCGTCTATCGTCTCGATTTGATCGCACAGACACTGTACGACTTCGCCTGGCACGAGCTTTGCGACTGGTATCTCGAGCTCACGAAGGCCGTGCTGCACGACGCGAGCGCCGACGCAAAGCTGCGGCGCGGCGCGCAGCAGACGCTCGTCACCGTGCTCGGCAGCGTGCTGAAGCTGCTGCACCCGCTGATGCCGTTCGTCACCGAAGAGCTTTGGCTCGAGCTGGTCGCGCGCCGCAACGGTACGAGCGCCACGATCATGCTCGAATCGTTCCCGCAGGCAGACGACTTCGCCGCCGACGCCGAGGCGGAGGACGAAATTGCATGGCTGAAAGGCTTCGTCGGCGGCATTCGCCAAATCCGCGGTGAAGCAAACCTGCCGCGCTCGGCGACGCTGCGCGTGCAGCTCGCCGATGCGACGGACTCGGATCGCCGTCGCGTCAGCGTTCACGCGGCCCATCTGCGCAAGCTCTCGGGCGTCGAAAGCATCGAGCTGCTGGCGCCGGGAGCGAACGTCAAGGGCGCGGCCACCGCCCTGCTCGGCGCCATGCGCATCCTCGTGCCGCTCGCGGGTCTCATCGACGTGGCCGCCGAGCGCGAGCGCCTCGGCAAGCAGCTCGCGAAAGCGCTCGACGACCTCGGCAAAGTCCGCCGCAAGCTCGACAACCAGAGCTTCGTTGCGAACGCCCCCGCCGACGTCGTCGCGAAGGAGCACGCTCGCGTCGCCGAGCTCGAGCAGCGCGCCAGCCAGCTCGAGCAACAACTCGTCCGCCTCGCCGAGCTCACCTAGAACGTCTTCGACCGCCCGGGAATCGGTCACAAATGCGGGCTTTCGGGGTGTCGCAGGCGCCCGATTTAGGCGACGATGGCTCGATGGCGACACCTTCGTTGATTACGAGCCGCGGCGCGGACAGCCAGGCACTGATCCGCCCCGTGATGGAGGCGCTCGAGCGCATCATCATCGGCAAACGGCGGCAGCTCGAGCTCTCGCTGGCGTGCCTGCTGGCACGCGGTCACCTGCTGATCGAGGACGTGCCCGGCGTCGGCAAGACCACGCTGGCACACGCGCTGGCAAAAGCCCTTGGCCTCTCCTATCACCGCATTCAGTTCACGAGCGATCTGCTGCCCGCCGACGTGCTCGGCGTGGCGGTCTTCCATCGCGACTCCGGCCGGTTCGAGTTTCATAAAGGGCCGGTGTTCTCGCAGCTCGTTCTGGCCGACGAGATCAACCGCGCAACGCCGAAGGCGCAAAGCGCGTTGCTCGAGGCGATGGAGGAGCGGCAGGTCACGACCGACGGCACCACGTACGCGCTGCCGTCGCCGTTCTTCGTCGTCGCCACCCGCAATCCGGCGCATCAGATCGGCACGTTCCCGCTGCCCGAGTCGCAGCTCGATCGGTTCCTGATGCAGATCGAGCTCGGCTACCCGGCGCCCGCCGACGAGCGGCAGCTGCTCGCGAACGGCGAACGCCGCGTGCTCGTCGAGCAACAGCCGGCCGTGCTGTCGCTCGACGCCTTGCTGCGCTTGCAGGAGCACGTGGAGAAGGTGCACGTGTCCGAAGCGTTGCTCGACTACGTGCAGGCCTTGATCGCCTACACCCGCGAGTCCGGCGAGTTCGTCGCGGGCTTGTCGCCGCGCGGCGGCATCGCGTTGTTGCGGGCGGCGCAAGCATGGGCGCTCTTGAAGGCCCATAACGGCGTGCATCCCGAGGACGTGCAAGCCGTGCTCGGCAGCGTCGTGGCGCATCGGCTGCAGTTGACGCACGGCAGCTCGATCGAGCGCGGAGCCAACTTGGGCACTGCAATCCTCGCGGCCGTTCCGGTGCCCTGAGCCCCCAGCGGTCTCCACCATGCAGCTCGGCGTCGCTCGCTCGCTGGAACGCTGGGCCGCCGTCTGGGCTCGGCGGCGTCAGGGCGAGGACGCGCACGCCATCGCGCTGAAGCGGCGGCGCATCTACATCTTGCCGACGCGCTTCGGCGTCGTGTTCGGCACGATGGTGTTCGCGATGCTGCTGGGCTCGCTGAACTACAACGCCAGCCTCGGCTTCTCGCTCACGTTCCTGCTCACGGGCCTTGGGCTGGTCGTGATGCACCATTGCCACAACAACCTGCTCGGCGCCACCGTCAAGTTCTTGGGCGCCGCGCCGGTCTTCGCGGGCGAGCGCGCAGAGTTCAAGATCGCCGTCAGCAACGACGCCGCCATGCCGCGGCTCGAGATCGAGCTCAACTGCCGCGAGCACGCGGCCGGCCCCGTGGACGTCGCGAGCGGTGCCACGGAGGTGCTGCGGTTGGGGCTTCCGACGCAGCGCCGCGGCTGGGTCGCGCTCGAGCGCTTTCGCGTCGAGACTTGCTACCCGGCGCGCCTGTTCCGCGCCTGGACCTGGGTGCACATGGACACGCGCTGCCTCGTCTATCCGCGTCCCGCGAACCCCGGCCGGGCGCTGCCGGACGGCTCGGGCGGCGGCTTGAACGGCGCGCCGCGCCCCGGTGACGATGACTTCGCGGGCTTACGCCTCGCCGCACCGGGCGATCCGCTGCATCGGATCGCATGGAAAGCCTACGCGCGCAACGATCTGTTGCTGCTCAAGGAATTCGCGGCCGGATCGGAGCAGCCGTGCCGCCTCGATTGGGACATGCTGCCGGAGCTCGATGTCGAGCCACGGCTGTCGCAGCTCGCACGCTGGTGTCTCGACGCGGATGCGGCCGGCCGGAGCTTGGCCCTGCGCTTACCGGGCATGGACATTCCGCTCGGCCGCGGCCCCAAGCATCTCGCAGGATGCCTCGAGGCGCTGGCCCTGTTCGACGCCCGCATCGCCGGCCGCGCTAGAGCCGGAGCGCCGCAATGAGCGCCGTGCTCGCCGCGCGCCCCATCGAGCTGTCGCTGCAGACGAAGCGCCTGCTCTGGACCGCGGCCATCGTTTTCGGCACCACCCTGCCGCACTGGCCGACGCTTGCGGCGTGGATGCCCGCCTTGCTCGTCGCTGCAATCGGCTGGCGCTTCGGCATTCATTTGTACGGCTGGCCCGCACCGCCGCGCGCCGTGCGCCTGGTGCTGGCCGTGGCCGCATTTTTCGCTGTGCTGCTTCAGTACCGCACGCTGAACGGAGCCGCAGCCGGCAGCGCCCTACTCGTGGTGATGGTGGCGCTGAAGTTCCTCGAGTCCAAGAGTCAGCGGGATCAGCTCGTGCTGATTATGATTGCCTACTTCTTGATGTTCGCGAGCATGCTCGGCGAGCACGGTCCGTTCATGGCGGTGTACGTGGTGCTGCTGGTCTGGCTCACGACGGTGGCGCTGATTCAAATCGGGCGCCGCGGCGAGCTGCTGCCGTATCCCGTCACGGGCCGGCTCGCCGCGCGCGTGTTGCTGCAAGCGCTGCCCGTCATGGCCGCGCTGTTCGTGCTCTTCCCTCGCCTGCCGGGGCCGCTCTGGGCCATACCGGGCAGCACGAGCAGCGGCGCCTCGGGCTTGAACGACACCATGAGCCCCGGCGACATCACGGACCTCGGGCTTTCCGACGAGATCGCGTTCCGCGTGCAGTTCGAGTCCACGCCGCCGCGCGCGAACGACCTGTACTGGCGCGGCCCGGTGCTCAGAAGTTTCAACGGCCGAACCTGGTCGATACCGCAAGGCACGCGGCGCGGCGAGCGGGTCGCCACTTCGATCGAATACCTGGGCGAGCCGACCACCTATCGCGTGATGCTCGAGCGCGGCGAGCACAACTGGGCGTTTGCACTCGACATGCCGCGGCAATGGAGCGGTAACGACCGCTCGCTGCGCATGGGCAGTGACTACCAGCTCGGCACGTTCTTCGGCACGCCGCAATCGCGCCGCCTGGACTACCGCGTCACGTCGCACGTGGAGTACCGCGCGCGCGAGCCGCTCAGCCCGGGTGAGCGCGACATGTTTCGCGAGCTGCCCACGGGCAGCAGCCCCCGCGCGCGCGCGCTCGCGCAGAGTTGGCTCACCGATACGCCGAGCCCGACGATCATCATCGAGCGCGCGATGGATTGGCTGCGCTCACAGCCGTTCGAGTACACGCTCACGCCGCCGCCGCTGGGCAGCCAGCCCGTCGACGAGTTTCTATTCGAGACGCGCGAGGGCTTTTGCGAGCACTACGCCTCGGCGCTCACGGTGTTGCTGCGCGCTGCGGGCCTGCCGGCGCGAGTCGTCATGGGTTACCAAGGCGGCGAGCTCAACTCCATGGGCGGGTACTACATCATTCGGCAGTCCGACGCGCACGCGTGGACCGAAGTATGGCTCGAGGACGAGGGATGGGTTCGCGTCGACGGCGTCGCCGCCGTCGCGCCCGAGCGCGTCGCGCTCGGCTTTGGCCAGTCCCGCGCGGGC
>CAMPKU010000155.1 GCA_946887385.1 uncultured Gammaproteobacteria bacterium | reverse complement strand
CGCCGATCTCGCACTGGCCGGCCGTCGCGACCTCATGGTGGTGCACTTCGACGACGAGGCCCATCTCCTCGAGCGCGAGGCACATCGCCGAGCGGATGTCCTGCAGCGAATCGACGGGCGGTACCGGGAAATAGCCGCCCTTCACGCCGGGGCGGTGGCCCAAGTTGCCTTCCTCGAGCACTTTGCCGCTCTGCCACGCGCCCTCATAGGACTCGATGGCATAGAACGCGCCGTGCATCTGCGACGCCCAACGCACATCGTCGAAAATGAAAAACTCGTTCTCGGGGCCGAAGAACGCCTCGTCGGCCAAGCCCGTCGAGCGCATGTAGGCCTCGGCGCGCTTTGCGGCCGAGCGCGGGTCGCGCTCGTAACCCTGCATGGTGGTCGGCTCGACGATGTCGCAGCGGATGTTCATGGTGGTTTCTTCCATGAACGGGTCGAGCACGGCCGTCGTCGGATCGAGCATGAGGATCATGTCCGACTCGTTGATGCCCTTCCAGCCGGAGATCGACGAGCCGTCGAACATCTTGCCGTCCTCGAATACGCTGGCGTCGACGCTGTGCGAGGGCACGGTGACGTGCTGCTCTTTGCCACGTGTGTCCGTGAAACGCAGGTCGACGAACTTGGCGCCTTTTTCCTTGATGAGCTTGAGTACCTCGGCGGGCGACATGGAATTCCTCCGTTGCTGCTGTCTTTGAAGTTGTTGTCGCTGCCGGCCGTTGTCTGGGGCGCGCGCGCGGCAGTTGGCCCTCTGAAGAGAGTCCCGGATGTGCATTCTTTGTGCCACCCTGGGACGGGCGTAACGTACTGTTTCCGCACGCGCTTTGCAACAGACCGGCGCTGACGAGCACCGCAGTGGTGCAGCCAGCGCCGAAAAGCGCCCTGTTTTAGTGCGCGCGTCGATCTGAGCGCAGCGTACCTTCGGCGCACCTGCACTGCCGACGGGTGGCGCGTACGCCTGCGCAACGGCGCCGCGGCGCATCGCTATACTTGCCCGCCTCGCAATCGGGTACCGCTGGAAGGTCTGTCATGGACGCGATGGAAAAAATTGTGTCGCTCTGCAAGCGACGGGGGTTCATCTTTCCTTCGAGCGAGATCTACGGCGGCTTGAACGGCGCGTGGGACTACGGCCCGCTCGGTGTGGAGCTCAAGCGCAACTTGAAGCAGGCGTGGTGGGACGACATGGTGGCGCGCCACGACGAGACGGCGACGCCCTCGGGCGCACCCTCGGCCTTCGGCATGGTGGGCCTCGATAGTGCGCTGCTGATGAACCCGAAAGTGTGGGAAGCGAGCGGCCACGTCGGCGGCTTCAGCGATCCGATGGTCGACGACCGCGAGACGCGAGCGCGCTATCGCGCCGATCAGCTCGCCGTCTTCGCGCTCGAGCTCATCGGCGCCGACGGCAAGGTCGAGCGCTACGACGACGTGCTGTTCGCCTCGCCCGGCGAGATCGGCAAGTCCGACCCCGCCGAGCTTTTCGAGCCGCACCGCAAACGCATCGCCTCGCTGCAAAAGCACAAGCACGCGCAAGAAGCGCGGCCCATCGCGGTGCCCGGCGCGCTGCAAGACGAGACATTGCGCGCCAAGGTGCTCGCACCCGGTGCTTCCACACCCGGCACGCTCACGGCGCCGCGTGCGTTCAACCTGATGTTCAAGACCCACGTGGGCGCGCTCGAGGACAACTCGAGCATCACGTATCTGCGGCCCGAGACGGCGCAGGGCATCTTCGTGAACTTCAAGAATGTGTGCGACACGGCGCGCGTGCGTGTGCCGTTCGGCATTGGTCAGATCGGTAAAGCGTTTCGCAACGAGATCAACCCGCGCAACTTCACGTTTCGTAGCCGCGAGTTCGAGCAGATGGAGATCGAGTTTTTCTGCCGCGCAGGCGAGGCCGCGCAGTGGTATCAGTTTTGGCGCGAGCGGCGCTTTCAGTGGTATCTGAACCTCGGTATGAACCCGTCGAACCTGCATCTGCGCGAGCACGATTCTGAAGAGCTCGCGCACTATGCCGCGGGCTGCGCCGACGTGGAGTACGACTTCCCGTTCGGCCGCAGCGAGCTCGAGGGCATCGCGAACCGCACGGACTTCGACCTGCGTCAGCACATGCAATCGAGCGGCAAGGATCTGCGCTACTTCGACGATCAAGAGCCGAACGAGGAGGCGCGGCGCTATCTGCCGCACGTGATCGAGCCGTCGGCCGGCGCCGACCGCGGCACGCTGGCGTTTCTGTGCGACGCGTTCAGCGAGGACCAAGTGGGCGGCGAGCCGCGCACCGTGCTCAAGCTGCATCCGCGCCTCGCGCCGATCAAGGCCGCCGTGTTCCCGCTCGTGAAGAAAGACGGCATGCCCGAGAAAGCGCTCGAGATTTATCGCACGCTCAAGCAGCGCTTCAACGTCTACTACGACGAGAAGGGCGCGATCGGCCGGCGTTATCGGCGCCAAGACGAGGCCGGCACGCCGTTTTGCATCACCGTCGACGGCGACACGCTGAGCGCGGGCTCCGTAACCGTGCGCGAGCGCGACAGCTGCGAGCAGACACGCGTCAGTGTCGGCGAGCTCGCGAGCGTGCTCGGCGAGCGGCTCGAGGGCTGATACCGATGGCGGGTCGCCCCGGGCTCGTCATGATCGACCGCGACGGCGTGATCAACGAGGATTCGGGCGAGTTCATCAAGTCCGTGGCCGAGTGGCGGCCCATCGCGGGCAGCCTCGAGGCGCTGGCTGCCCTGCATCGCGCCGGCTGGCGCGTGGCCGTCGTCACGAATCAGTCGGGCATCGGCCGCGGGCTCTACGATGAAGCCACGCTGGCGCAGATCCATCGGCACATGCGCGAGCGCGTGCGAGCGGCCGGCGGCGAGCTTGCGGGCGTCTACTACTGCCCGCACCTTCCGGACGACGGCTGCGACTGCCGCAAACCTCGGCCCGGAATGTTTCGCGCGCTCGAACGCGAGCTCGAGCTTTCGGTGGTGGGAGCGCCGTACATCGGCGATCGCTTGAGCGACGTGGAGGCGGCGGAGGCCGTGGGCGCGCAGCCGATGCTCGTACGCACGGGAACGGGCGCCGCCACGGAAGCGTTGCTCGGCGCGCGGCGCGTGCCGGTCTTCGACGACCTGGCGGCCGCCGCCCGCAGCTTGCTCGGCGAGACGAGGTAACGCGCGCGTGCGGCAGTGGCTCGGCTCGGTTGCGTTCACGCTGTATTTGTTTTTGTCCGTGCCGCTCTACGGCGCGCTCGTGCTGCTGACAGCGCCGTTTCCGCGACGTGTGACGTACACCACCGTGCTTCTGTGGGTCGACTCCGTGCTGTGGCTGCTTCGCGTGCTGTGCCGGCTGAACTACGAAGTCGTGGGACGCGAGCACTTGCCGGCCCGCAGCAGCGTGGTGCTGCTCAAGCACGCGTCGGCCTGGGAGACGATTGCGCAGCTGCGAATCTTTCCGCCGCAGACGTGGGTGCTGAAGCGCGAGCTGATGTGGGCACCCGTGCTCGGCTGGGTGCTGTGGCTCTTGCAGCCGATCGCGATCGACCGGCGCGGCGGCGGCGTGGCGGTGCAGCAAGTGATCGAGCAAGGACGCGCGCGGCTCGCCGAAGGGTTGTGGGTGATGATCTTTCCCGAAGGCACGCGCATGCCCGTGGGGCAAACGCGCCGCTACGGCATGAGCGGCGCCCTGCTCGCGGCTGCCGAAGGGTTGCCCGTGGTGCCGGTGACGCACAACGCCGGGTACTTCTGGCCGCGGCGCGGTTGGCTCAAGAGGCCCGGCACGATTCGCGTCGTGATCGGCCCGCCGATCGAGACGCAAGGCCTCGAGCCGCGCGCCGTCAACGAGCGCGCGCAGCAGTGGATCGAAGCTACGCTGGCCGAGCTTCGGCCTTAAAGGAAATAGCTACACGTCGAGGTTCGCGACGGCGAGCGCGTTGCGCTCGATGAACTCACGGCGCGGCTCGACCTGATCGCCCATGAGCGTCGTGAAAATTTCGTCGGCGGCCTGCGCGTCCTCGATCTTCACCTGCATGAGCCGACGCGTCTCCGGATTCACCGTGGTGTCCCACAGCTGCTCGGGATTCATCTCGCCGAGGCCCTTGTAACGCTGGATCGACTGCCCCTGCTTCGCCTGCTCCATGAGCCACTCGATGGCTTCGGCGAACGTTTGCACGTCGCGCCGTTCCTTGCCGCGCTCGACGTAGGCACCGCTGCTCAGCACATCGCGGAGCTCGGTGCCGATCGCCGTGAGGCGCAGATACTCGGGCGAACGGAAAAAGCCGGCGTGCAGCGTCTTCGTGGTCTGGCCGCCATGATGCTCGCGCATGATGACCAGGCACGGATCCGCGGCCTCGCTACCGGGCGCTGCGCTCACGCGGTAGCGCGCGCCGCCGTTCACGCGCTTCTTCAGCTCGAGCTCGAGCCGCTGCGCCCACAGGTTGCGCGACTCGGCGTTGTCGAGCTCGGCCGGCGCAATCCGCTCCATCGACATCAGCGTACGCAAAACGTCGGCATCGTAGCGGCGACCCCAACGCCGAATGATGGCGTTGGCTTCCATGTAGTGCAGCGCCAGCGTCTCGAGCGTGGGGCCCTGAATCGGCAGCGTGCCGGGGCCCGCGTACAACGCGGCATCGGCGATCGCGCTCGTCAGCAGCATCGAGTTCAGCTCGGCGTCGTCTTTCAAGTAGTGCTCTTGCTTGCCGCGCTTCAATTTGTAGAGCGGCGGCTGCGCGATGTAGATATGGCCGCGCTCGATGAGCTCGGGCATCTGCCGGTAGAAAAACGTGAGCAGCAGCGTGCGGATGTGCGAGCCGTCGACGTCGGCGTCCGTCATGATGATGATTCGGTGATAGCGCAAGTTCGCGATGTCGAACTCTTCGCGGCCGATGCCGCAGCCGAGCGCCGTGATCAGCGTGCCGACCTCGGCCGACTGTAACATCTTGTCAAATCTAGCTTTTTCGACATTCAAGATCTTGCCCTTGAGCGGCAACACGGCTTGGGTGCGCCGGTCGCGGCCCTGCTTCGCGGAACCGCCGGCCGAGTCGCCCTCGACGAGGAACAGCTCCGAAAGCGCAGGATCTTTTTCTTGGCAGTCCGCGAGCTTGCCCGGCAACCCGGCGATGTCGAGCGCGCCTTTGCGCCGCGTCATCTCGCGGGCCTTGCGCGCGGCTTCGCGCGCCCTCGCCGCTTCGACGATCTTGCCGACGATGGCTTTCGCCTCGGCCGGATGCTCGAGCAGAAACTCTTCGAAGCGCTGCGCGACGACCTGCTCGGTCACCGACTTCACTTCCGAGGAGACGAGCTTGTCCTTCGTTTGCGACGAGAACTTCGGGTCCGGCAGCTTCACCGACAACACGGCCGTGAGACCTTCGCGCGCATCGTCGCCCGACATCACGATTTTTTCGCGTTTGCTGACGCCCTCGTTCTCGAGGTACGCGTTCAGCGTGCGCGTCATCGCGGCCCGGAAGCCGGCCAAGTGCGTGCCGCCGTCGCGCTGCGGGATATTGTTCGTGTAGCAGAACATGCCTTCCTGGTAACCGTCGTTCCACTGGAAGGCCACTTCCACCTGAATCAGCGCGCGGGTCTCGGTGAAATAGACGATCGTCGGATGCACCGGCGTCTTGTTGCGGTTCAGATGCTTGACGAACGCCTCGATGCCGCCGACGAACTCGAAGACGTCATGGCGATCCTCGCGCTCGTCCGATAGCTTGATACGCACGCCGGAGTTCAAAAAAGATAGCTCTCTCAAGCGCTTAGCGAGCGTGTCATAGTCGAACGAAATGTTCGTGAAGATCGTGGTGCTGGGCTTGAAGCGGATGGTGGTGCCGGTGCGATCCGTCTTGCCGATGACGGCGAGCGGCCCGTCCGGGTCCCCGAGGTGATAGGTCTGCTCGTAGAGCAGCCCATTGCGATGAATCGTGAGGACGAGAACCTCGGACAGCGCGTTGACGACGGACACGCCCACGCCATGGAGGCCGCCCGACACCTTATAGCTGTCGTCGTCGAATTTACCGCCCGCATGCAGCACGGTCATGATGACCTCGGCCGCGGAGCGCCCTTCCTCGGGATGGATGTCGACGGGAATCCCACGCCCGTCATCGACGACCGTGATCGACTCGTCGGCGTGGATCGTGACGGACACTTCCTTGCAGTGCCCTGCGAGGGCCTCGTCGATCGAGTTGTCGACGACCTCAAATACCATGTGGTGCAGCCCGGTCCCATCATCGGTGTCACCGATGTACATTCCAGGCCGCTTTCTGACCGCCTCGAGACCTTTTAAGACTTTGATATTTTTAGAGGTATATTCGCTTTGACTCATCCTCACCGATCTCACTAAGCGGGCGCCCATTATAGCGCGCGCACGTCCCCACGTTCCACGTGGAACACCGGATAGCCGGGCGCCGCGGCGAGCGTCGTGGGCGTCAAGGCCGTGAAGATCAACTGCGCGGAAAGCTCCGCGAGCGCGTCGAGGAGCCGGCCAAGCGCGTCGGCGTCGAGCTCAGCCGCGGGGTCGTCGACGACGAGCACGCTACGCTGCGGCCGATCCGCACATTCCACGGCGACCTGCGACAAGATCAGCGCCGCGGCGGTCAGCTTCTGCTGCCCCCTCGACGCCTCGTCTTGGACGCGCCGCTCGGCCAACCGCAGCACGAGCTCTGCGCGGTGCGGTCCGGTCTCCGTCGTGCCGGCGTGTCGATCGCGCAGCTCGCTCTCGATCAACACGTCTTCCAAGCGCGCGTCGGCCGGCCAACCCCGGCGGTAGTCGAGCGTCAACGCTCGTTCGAGTAGGCGCCCACCCAAGCTCGTGACCCATGGCGCGAGTCTGTCAACGTACCGACGCCGGCTCGCATCGATCGCGGTGCCCGCCTCCGCCAACGCCGACGACCAGGACCGGAGCTCCGCGGCGTCCGCGCCGCGCTTCAACGCCGCGTTGCGCTGACTCAGGACACGCCGGTAGCGTTTCCACTCGGCGAGGTATCGAGGTTCCACGTGGAACACACCCCAATCGAGGAACCGGCGCCGCTCGCTGGGTCCCCCCTCGACGAGCGCGTGCATACTCGGATCGATGGCATGGACCGGCAGCCAGGCGGCCAACTCGGCCATGCTCGCGGCCGGCTCGCCGTCGATCTTCTTCTCGAGCCGTCCCGTGCGGTAAGCGACTCCGAGACGGCGCATGGCCCCTTCGATAGTCACCTCGCCGTAGACGGCAAACCCCTCACTGCCGTGCTGAACGAGGCGCCTCATCTGGCGCGTGCGAAACGAGCGCCCGCGTCCGAGGACGAAGACGGCCTCGAGCACACTCGTCTTGCCGGCGCCGTTCGGGCCGAAGATGTAGTTTCGGTGAGGATGCAGCTCGAGCTCGACGTTGCGCAGACAGCGCAAGCTCGTGATGCGAAGCCGGCTCAGCGGCACGGAAGCTCCCTTTCGCGGCGCGCCGCCGCGCGGCGCTACAGCCGCATCGGCATCACGACGAACTTCGAATGGTCGCTACCGGGCTCGCGAATCAGGCAACTGGAGTTCGCGTCGGTGACACCGAATTCCACTTGCTCGCTATCGACGGCCGCTAACGCATCGAGCAGGTAATTGACGTTGAAGCCGATCTCCATCGCATCGCCGGTGTACTCGACCTCGAGCGTCTCGACGGCCTCTTCTTGCTCGGGATTGTTCGCCTGCAGCACGACGGAGTTCTCGCTGAGCTCCAGGCGCACGCCACGATATTTCTCGTTCGACAAAATCGCCGTGCGCTGCAGCGCGTGGCGTAACAGGTTGCGGTCCGCCTTGATGACGTTTTTCGGTTGGGCGGGCACAACACGCGAATATTCGGGGAAACGGCCGTCAATGAGCTTCGAAGTGAGTCGAACTCCGTCTAACTCGACGCGAATGTGATTAGCGCCCAGCGCCAGCTGCACCTCGCCGTCGCCATCGAGCAGGCGGCTGAGCTCCAAGACGCCTTTGCGCGGCACGATCAATTGCTCGTCGCGGCTCGCGGCGCCAAGCAAGTCGACTTCAGACAAGGCCAGTCGATGGCCGTCGGTGGCCACGGCACGCAGGCGCTTTTTTTCCGTCTCGAGCAGCAAGCCGTTCAGGTAATAGCGCACATCCTGTTGGGCCATCGAAAAGTGCGTTTTCTCGACCAATCGACGCAGATCGGGCTTATTTAGCCGCAAAGTTTGCTTTGCAGCGATTTCGTCGATCGTCGGAAAGTCGGCCGCCCGCAGCGTGGAGAGCGTGAAGCGGCTTCGGCCCGCTTTGATCGTCAGCCGCTCGCCGCTCAAGCTGAACTCCACGAGCACGCCGTCGGGCAGCGCGCGAAAGATGTCGTGCAGCTTGCGGCCCGGGACCGTGATGTCGCCGCTGCCGTCGGCCTTCACCTCGGCCTCGGCCAGCATCTCCACCTCGAGGTCGGTGGCCGTGATGCTGAGCTTCGATCCCTGGATGCTTAGCAGCACGTTGCTCAGAATCGGCATCGTTTGCCGCCGCTCCACCACCCCTACGACGGTCTGCAAGGGCTTGAGGAGAGTTTCCCGCGCTGCGCTGAACTTCATAGATTGCCTCTGCGTATATATCTACTTACTGTAGTTCTTAAGGGCCACGAAACGTGTTGTTAAGCGGCTTTTATTAATCTTCATCAATGGCTTACACCCGCGCCATCGTGTGCGTAAACGCCCCCGGGTCTGTGGCCGGTCTGTGGACGCTTTTCGCCGGCGCAGGCCGTCCCCAGCCTGTCACCCTATGATGTCAAGGTTCTCCACAGGTTGTTGTAATCCTCGGCAACCCGAGTCTCCGTTTCGCGCAACTCCTTGATCCGCCGGCACGCGTGCAACACCGTGGTGTGGTCGCGGCCGCCGAACTCGTCGCCGATCTCCGGCAGGCTATGCGTGGTGAGCTCCTTGGCCAACGCCATCGCGATCTGCCGCGGCCGCGCGATCGAACGGCTGCGCCGTTTGGACAATAAGTCGGCGACTCTGATTTTGAAATACTCCGCAACCGTCTTTTGGATGTTCTCGACGGTGACGAGCTTGTCCTGGAGCGCGAGCACATCGCGCAGCGCGTCTTTCGCAAACGCCAGCGTGATCGGCTGGCCCGTGAAGCGCGAGTTGGCGAGCACGCGGCGCAGGGCGCCTTCGAGCTCGCGCACGTTCGAGCGGATTCGCTGCGCCAGAAAGAACGCCACCTCCTCCGGTAACGTTTCGCCCTCCGCGGCCGCCTTGCTCATGAGGATCGCCACGCTCGTCTCGAGCTCCGGCGGCTCAATGGCCACCGTGAGGCCCCAGCCGAACCGCGATTTCAACCGCTCCTCGAGGCCCGTGACTTCCTTCGGATAGCGGTCGCAGGTGAGGATGATCTGCCGTTGGCCCTCGAGCAACGCGTTGAAGGTGTGGAAGAACTCCTCCTGCGAGCGGTCTTTGCCGGCGAAAAACTGAATGTCGTCGATCAGCAGCGCGTCGAGCGAGCGGTAGCTGCGCTTGAACTCCGCGATCGTGTTGTGCTGCAAGCCGCGCACCATGTCGCTGACGAACCGTTCGGAGTGCACATACGCCACTTTCGCCGCCGGGTTGCGTGCCAGTATCAGGTTGCCGATCGCGTGCATCAGGTGGGTCTTACCGAGCCCGACGCCGCCGTAGATGAACAACGGGTTGTAGGCGCTGCCGGGATTTTGCGCCACCTGGTACGCGGCCGCCCGCGCGAGCTGGTTGCTCTTGCCTTCGACGAAGCTGTCGAACGTGAAGGTTTTGTTGAGCCGTCCGCCGAGCGCGTTGGCGGCGCGCGCCTCGGGCTCCGGAGCCGCGGCCGCCGCCGGCGCATCGCGGCGCACGCTCGGCCGGCTGCCCACCTCGACCTGGAGCTCGGGTGCGCCGTCGCTGTGACGCGTCCACCAGACGCGAATTTGCTCGAGACAGTGCGACTTCACCCAGTCGACGACGAAACGGTTCGGTGCCAGCAGCTTCAGCAGCGGCCCGTCCTCGACGAGCTGCAACGGCCGAATCCACGTGTTGAACTGCTGCTCCGAGAGCTCGGCTTCGAGCGCGCGCGCGCATTGCATCCAAAGGGACGAGTAAACCGCCGAGTTCTCTGCCACGGGAGCTCGCAAAGTGGGTTGATGTGACGATGCAGGGAAGAGCGGCAGTCTAATATGCCTTCGCCGCAGTTATCCACAACCATCGAAACGCGATCGTCGAGCATGAAACCGCTGCCGTTCGCCTTGCTCGCGCGGTTGACAGCCGCACGACGGCCCGCGTACAGTGCGCGGCTTCCCGATCGTCCCACATCCTTGTTTTCCCAAGAACTTTTGCCCGCGCGGGGTACCGAGCATGAAGCGAACCTTTCAACCCAGCAATTTGCACCGCAAGCGCACGCACGGCTTCCGCGCACGCATGGCCACGAGTGCGGGACGAAAGGTTCTCGCCAGCCGCCGCGCGAAGGGCCGCGCGCGTCTCACGCCTTAGCGGCTTTCGGTTTTGGCGCAACGTTGCTCCCCGACACGGCACGGTTCCCGCCGGACCAACGATTACATGCGCCGGCCGAGTTCGGGCGAGTGTTCGCCGAGCCGGCTCGCTCGACGGATCGCTTTTTCACCGTGCTCGCTCGACCGAGCGGCCGTCCCGTCGCTCGGCTCGGCTTAACGGTTTCTCGCCGCGTCGCAAAACGAGCAGTGGACCGTAACAAGCTGAAGCGTCTGGCGCGTGAGTCGTTTCGGCAGCAGCGCGCGCTGCCGCCGTGGGACTTCGTAGTGCTGGCGCGCGCCGGCGCTGCTCTCGCCGCGCGGCCCGAGCTGCGCGCGAGCCTGGACCGGCACTTCGAGCAGCTCTCGAAAGCGGGCG
>CAMPKU010000154.1 GCA_946887385.1 uncultured Gammaproteobacteria bacterium | reverse complement strand
AAGTATCGTCTTTATCGATTTCATCGGCCGATATTCTTCGTTTGTCTATGCGGTGGCGCGACCCTATCTTCTCAGTTGTGAGTGGCTACGAGCATTTTGCTTAGGACATCGGCGTTGCAGCGCACTTCGCGTTCGGTGAGGTGCGTGACCAGCGATCAGGAGGATCGATCATGAGCTCATCCTTGGCAGTCAAGCCGCACGCTCCCGCTCCGCGAAAAGACCTTGCGGCGATTCCCAGCGCCAACGTTCCGCAGGCGGCGCGCGTCGATGCGGCCGCGAACGACGACGAAACATCGACGTTTTCGGTGATCGGCGATCCGCTCCTCGGCATGGCGATCGGTACAGGCATTCTGTTCCTGGTTCTGGCCGCATTGATCGCATTTGCCTGAGCGGTCTGGCGCGCGGTCACTGGCTCGCGCGCCTCAGCGGGCGGCCCGTTGCGGGTTCGTCAAACGGCAACGTGGGCACTCTTTGTGCTCGCTGGGCCGCATCTCGATAATAGGGCGACGCCTCAACGGGATTCGCCGATGGACACGGAGCTCGCTCGCACCTTTCTGGCCGTCGTCGCGGCCGGAAGCTTCGTAAAAGCGGCCGAGCGGCTCTTCGTCACGCAGTCGACGGTGAGCGCACGCATCCACGCGCTCGAAGAGCATTTGCGCTGCCAACTGTTCGCGCGGAACAAAGGCGGAACCACACTGACGCCCGCCGGCCGCCAGTTCCAAAAACACGCCACGTCGTTGATGCGCACGGTGGAGCGTGCGCGACAAGACGTGGGCGTGCCGCACGGCTACCGCGGCTCGCTGGCGATCGGCGGCCGCATCGGGATCTGGGAGAGCCTGCTGTTGGGAGTGCTGGCCAAGATCCGAGCAACGGTGCCCGACGTAGCGCTGCGCGCCGAAATCGGCCTCGAGGAGGACCTGATGCTGGGTCTCGTCGAGGGCCGCGTTGACATCGGTGTGATGTACACACCGCAAAGCCGCCCCGGCTTGAACGTCGAAGCCCTGGTGCAGGAAGAGCTGGTGCTCGTGTCGACGGACGCGGCGAATTCCCCGCGCCCCGGGCCGAACTACGTCTACGTGGACTGGGGACCCGAGTTCCACGCGCAGCACAGTGCGAGCTTTCCGGAGTTCGCCGGACCGGGCTTGAGCACGAACGTCGGTTGGCTCGGCTTGCAGCAGATCCTCGACGTCGGCGGCAGCGGCTATTTTCCGCGCCGCCTCGTCGCGCGGTACGTCGCGGCCAAACGTTTGCACGAGCTCGGTGCACCCGTGTTTCGGCTGCCGGCCTATCTGGTCTATCCGCTCGAGCGCGACGCCAGCGTGTTCGATCCCGCGCTCAAAATCATTCGCGACGTGGCCGCGGGAAGTTGACGGCAGCGACGCCCGCTACGGCGCTGGTTTCGTGGGCATCCCGAACCAAGTTGTCAGCGCTTCGGTTAGCCCCCGCTGCGTTCCCTGGCCGACCCAGGCGACGTAGCCGTCGGGGCGGATCAGCACGGCGGCGGGCGCAGCAACTTCGCCGAGCCCCGGGAGCTGCCAGGTGCCGGCGTAGTCGGCGTCGACGTGCTTAACGCGGTCCGACCATGGCGCGATGTCGAGGGCCCCGGCCGCGGCGAAGTTGAGCAGCACCGGCCGAGCGGCGTGAAGGAAGCCGAAAACGCGCCGCGCGCCGTTGGCGGTAACCACGTCGAGATCGGGCATGCGGCGGCCCAGCAGCGGATGCCCGTCCCCCAGGTCGTAGCGAATGTCCAAGCCGGACATCATCCCGGCGATGTGCTTGCGCGGCTCCTCCATCTTGAGCAGGTCGCCGAGGATTTCGCGCACGGCCAGCGTGCGAGCGTCTTCGCGGTGCAGCGCCACCTGCGCCATCGTGGCCTTGAGCACGCGCGCACCCACCGGATGACGCTCGTCGTGATAGGAGTCGAGCAAGCTGTCCGGCGACGTTCCCTTCACCACCTGCGCCAGCTTCCATCCTAAGTTCACGGCGTCCTGCACGCCCGTACCCAGTCCGAGCCCGCCGATCGGCGAGTGAACATGGGCGGCGTCGCCGGCGAGCAAGACGCGGCCGCTGCGATACTTCGCCGCTTGCCGCGTCATGTCCGTGAATCTGGAGATCCAGGTGGGACTGTGGACGCCGTAGTCCGTGCCGCACGCGGCAATGAGCAGTGCCTTCAGATCGCGCAGCGTCGGCTCGGTGGTTGCATGCGCGTTCGGTTCCGTCACCATCACGCCAATGGGGCCGACTTCCTTGTAGATGATTTCACCGCCTTTGATCTCGTACTCATCCCGGCCGAAGGCGTAGGTGCCGGTTGCCGAACGGTGCACGCCATACGGCGGCTTCTCGGTCATCTCCACTTCCGCGAGGATGTTGCTCGTCGTCGGATCCCAGCCGGGGAATTCGATGCCCGCGGTCTTGCGGATGAGGCTGCGTCCGCCGTCGCAGCCGACGACATAGAGCGCGCGCAACGGTTCGCCGTCCGCCAGCGCGACGTCGACGCCGTCGTCGTGCTGCACGAACCCCGTCACCTCGCGGCCGTACAGCACCGGCACTTCGAGCTCCGTTACCCATCCGGCGAGGATGCGCTCGATATGCTTCTGCCGCAGCGCGAGACCGTAGTTGTGGCGGGTGGGAAAGTCGCTGATGTCCAAGCGGGTGACGCCGAAGCCCGTCACCTGCGCGGTTTGCCCCGCAGCGAGGAATCGATCCGCGATGCCGCGCTGATCGAGTACTTCGATGGTGCGCGACGAGATTCCGAGCGCACGCGCTCCGGAGAGTGCTTGGCTCGGCCGGCGCTCCACGACGGCGACGTCCACGCCCGCCAGCGCCAGTTCGCCGGCGAGCATGAGCCCGGTCGGTCCGCCGCCTGCGACCACGACCGAATACTGCGTCATGGTGCCAAGTATGGCCTTACGCGCGGGTCTTGCCGCAAGCCTTCGGGTCGTTGAAAGATGGGTGATCTCGAGCGCTGAAGGGGTGCACGCTGTGACATTGAATGTGCTCGGCCGAAATAAGGCCGAGGGGCCACTCGTGCCATGAAGGTCCAGCGCCTGCTTCCGCCCGCTGCCGCTGTGCTGGCGTTGGCCGCGAGCCTTACGACTCCGGCGGTTGCGCAACCCGAGCGGCCGCGCGTCGAGCGCTTTACGATCGACGTGCCGGCCGCGGTGCTTCGCGATCTCGACGAACGCCTCGCGCGCACGCGCTGGCCGGATCAGCTGCCCGGCACGGGCTGGGATTACGGTGCGGACACCGCGTATCTTCGCGAGCTGATCGCGTATTGGCAGAACGAGTACGACTGGCGAGAGCAGGAGCGCGCACTGAATCGCTTCGAGCACTATCGCGCCGCGATCGACGGCACTCGCATTCACTTCGTGCATGTTAAGAGCCGCGACCCGGACGCGATTCCCGTGCTGCTCTTGCACGGTTGGCCCAGCTCGTTCGTCCAGATGCTCGACCTCATTCCGTTGCTGACGGATCCGGCGGCGCACGGCTTGCTCAATGCACCTAGCTTTCACGTCGTCGCAGCGTCGCTGCCCGGCTTCGGCTTTTCGGACGTGCCCACGCGCCCCGGCGTCGGCTTTGCGACGAGCGCAGCGCTGATGGCCACGCTCATGCACGATGCGCTCGGCTACGAGCGCTACGGCGTGCGCGGCAGCGATCTCGGCGGCGTCATCGTGCGCCAGATGGCCCTCGCGTATCCCGAGCACGTCATCGGTGTGCACTTGACGGGTATCATCGGCGCCGCGGGCGGCGCGCCGCCGTACACTGCAGCCGAGCAGAAGTTCATCGAGGCCGTGGCCGCCATCGAGCCCGAGATCGCCTACGCACGCCTCCAGATGTCGAAGCCGCAAACGCTCGCGCATTCGCTGAGCGACTCGCCGGTTGGGCTCGCCGCTTGGATCGTCGAGAAGTTTCGCGCGTGGAGCGACAGCGGCGGCGACGTCGAGCGCCGGTTCAGCAAGGACGAGCTGATCACGAACTTGATGGTGTACTGGGTTACCGGCACGGCACCGGCCTCGGTGCGTATCTACTACGACTTCGTGCGCGAGCCGCTCACGCCGGGGCGCGTCGAGCGGCCCGTCGGCATGCTGATGAGCACCAAGGACTTGTTCCCGCCGGCACCACGCGAGTTCGGCGAGCGGTTGCTCAACGTGCAGCACTGGGTGGAGACCGACGTGGGCGGCCATTTCTTGGAATGGGAGGAACCGGAGCTCGTCGCGCGCGACATGCAAACGTTCTTCGGCCGTCTTCCGCGCTAGAGGAGAGGGGAGATGTCACGGGCGGAGCTGGTGGTTTTCGTCGAGTCGGCGCTGCGGGCCGGTCAACCGCGCGATGCCGTGCGGGCAGCGCTCGAGCAAGCCGGTTGGTCGAAGGATCAAATCGCCGATGCGTTGGCCCACTACGCCGACGTGGCATTCGCAGTGCCGGTGCCACGGCCGCGCGCGCAGGTCTCGGCGCGCGACGCGTTTTGGTATCTGCTGATGTTCGGCACGCTCTACGTCAGCGCGTTTTATTTCGGCGACTTGTTGTTCGGCTTCATCAATCGCGCGTTCCCCGACGATCTCGCGTTCGTGGGCCAAACGGAGTTCGTCGAGCGCGGGATTCGCTGGGCCACCGCGGCGTTGATCGTGGCATTCCCCGTGTTCCTGTTCACGGCGTGGAAGACCGGCAAGGAGATTGCCGCCGATCCTACGCGCCGCAATTCCGCGATTCGCAAGTGGCTCACCTACATCACGCTGCTCGTGGCTGCGGCGGTCATCGTCGGCGACGGGGTCACGCTCGTTTTCAACGTCTTGAGCGGTGGGCTCACGCTGCGTTTCATCCTCAAAGTGTTGGTAGTGGCAATGATCGCGAGCGCCGTGTTCGGCTACTACACGTGGTCGATGCGCGCCGACGACGCGGCGCTCGGGCGATGAACGTTCAGCGCATTGCGGTGATCGGGAGTATCGCGGCGGTCGCCGCGGCAGTCGCCGCCGGGCTGCTGATCACGGGCTCGCCAGCCGAGCAGCGGCTGCGCCGTGCCGACGAGCAGCGCGTGGCCGAGCTCAGGCAGCTTGCGAGCACCGCCGAATTTCGCTGGAACCGTGAACAGCGGCTCCCAAGCGTGGACGAGCTCGTCGACGGTCAGTACTTGACGCGCCTGCCCACAGACCCAGCCACGGGCGAGCCGTACGACTACCGCGTGACGGGACCGCGGCAGTTCGAGGTCTGCGCCACGTTCGACCGGCCGTCGCGGTCCGAGCTGGCCGGCGATTTCTGGTCGCACGAAGCCGGACGTCGCTGCTTCCAGTTCAATGTGACGGACCGCGTTCGCTGACGAGCGCGATCAGCACGACTCTTAATCCAATACAGCCAGGAGCCTCCATGTCCCAGATCGATCTGCAATCGCCCGGCCGCATCGGCCGTCTTCAGACCGCCAACCGCGTCGTGATGGCGCCGATGACACGCAGCCGGGCGCATGTGCGCGGTGTGCCGTCCGAGCTCGCGATCGAGTACTACGTGCAACGGGCCTCTGCGGGCCTGATCATCACGGAAGGGACGGCGCCGTCGGCCGGGGGGCTGGGGTACGCACGTACGCCGGCGATCGAGACGCCTGAGCAAATCGCTGCCTGGAAGAAAATCACGGCTGCGGTGCATGCGAAAGGCGGCGCAATGTTCTGCCAGTTCATGCATGTGGGCCGCATCGGACATCCGGCGAACCGCTACACCGACGAGCCGCTCGTCGCGCCCTCGGCGATCCGGGCCGAGGGGCAGATGTGGACGGATGCACACGGTCTGCAACCGATCCCCGCGCCGCGTGCGCTCGAGACGAGCGAGATCGCGGGGGTGATCGAGGAGTACGCCCAGGCCACGCGCAATGCGCTCGAGGCCGGGTTCGACGGTGTCGAGCTGCACTCGGCGTCGGGTTATCTGCCGATGCAGTTTCTGTCGTCGAACTCGAACCAGCGTACGGACCGCTACGGCGGCAGCGTCACCAACCGTATTCGCTTCGTCATGGAAGCGCTCGATGCGATGATCGAGGCCGCAGGCAGCGCCGACAAAGTGGGCATGAAGATAAGCCCCGCCATGCCGTTCAACGATATCCACGACGCCGATCCCGTCGAAACCTACACAACGCTCGTCCGAGCAGTAGCGCCGCTCGGCCTCGCGTACCTGCACGTGCTGCGAACGGCGTTGCCGAACACCTTCGACTTGCTGCGGCCATTGTTCCCGGGCGCGTTCCTGGCCGGCGGCGGCTTCACGCGGCAGTCGGGTGGCGAGGCGATTCGGTCCGGCCTTGCCGACTTCATCGTATACGGGAAGCTATTCACGTCGAACCCGGATTTGCCCGGGCGCTTTGCAAAGGACGCCGAGCTGGTGGCGCCGAACCCGGCTACGTTCTACACCCCGGGGCCCGAGGGCTACACGTCGTACGCATCGCTGTAGCGCGAGCGGAGGGCGAGAGCGGATTTGACGCCGGCTGGCTCGTGGTGCTACAAATGCAGCACACTGCTAAAGATGTAGCATTAGATGCCGAAGCGCGATGAAACCCGCCTGACCCGCCGTGAGCGGCAGATTATGGACGTCGTCTACGAGCTCGGAGGCGCAACGGCGGCCGAAGTGCACGAAAGACTGCCGGATCCGCCGAGCTATTCGGCTGTGCGGGCGATGCTTGCGCGGCTGGAGGGGAAGGGCCAGCTGAGGCACATCCAGGACGGAGCGCGGTACGTCTTCCACGCGCTCGTACCGCGCGCGGCCGCGCGGCAGCGCGCACTCGATCGGTTGGTGAAGGTATTCTTCGACGACTCGCCGGCGCAGGTGGTCAATGCGCTGCTCGACACGTCGAATTCTCTGAGCGACGCGGAGCTGCTCGAGCTGCGCCGGGCCATCGATGAGGCAAGGAAGCGCGGCCGATGACCACCTTCATGCCCATCGTCGAAGCGATACTCTCGATCAACTTGCGCGTGATCGTGCTCCTCGCGCTCGTCTATATCGGGTTGCGTGCGCTGCGAACCGGGGCCGGTGAGGCGCGTCATTCCGCGTGGCTCACGGCGCTCGTCGGGTGTCTGGTGCTCCCCCTCCTGAGCGCCGTCTTGCCGGCACTGTCGGTTCCGATATTGCCGACGGAGACGTTGAGCTCGCTGGGCGAGCCGCCTTCGCTGCGCGCGGCCGCCCAATCTGCCGGGAATTCCGTGATGGAGGATGGGGGCGGCTTCGGGGGGCGACCGCTTTCACTCTACGTGCTCGGTTTCGTCTACGGTCTCGGCGTCATCTGCGTGCTTGGACGCTTTGCGATTGCCGTCCACCGCATCGCCAGACTCGAACGGACGATGGCGCCTGTGCGCGATCCGGCCGTGATCGCGCTCAAGCAGGCCCTTTGCGAAGAGCTACGAATTCGACGCTGCGTAAAGTTGTTGCAATCGGACCAAATCGGCTCGCCGTTCACTTGGGGTGTGCTGCGCCCGCGCATCGCTCTTCCTGCCGCGGCCCGCGATTGGTCGACAGAGCAGACGCGACACGTGCTGTTGCACGAGCTCTGGCACGTTCGGCGTTGCGACTGGCTGCGACTTTGCCTGCAACGCGTGGCCGTCGCGGTCTACTGGTTCAATCCGTGCGTTTGGCTTGCGGCTCGACAGTGCGCTTATGAGGCCGAACGCGCCTGTGATGACTGCGTCCTCCGCGCAGGCGGACGATCATCGGATTACGCGCTGCTGCTTGTCGAGCTGATGGCATCGAGCCGCCGTGCTCAACCGGCCGGTGTTGCGCTCGGCGATCGGGATTTCGCCCAGCGCATCCGCGCGATACTCGATTCGACGAAGGAGGCGAGAGCCATGAGCGAGCATAAGACACGAATCGCGATGTTGGGTGTGGTATTGACGGCGCTCGTGCTTGGGGCGTGCCAGGTAACGACTGCGCAGCCCGTCGCCGATGAAGGAGCGGAGCGGATCGAGCCGCCACGGCCGGTCTTGCAGGATCAGCAACGGCAGGTTCAAGAAGCGCAGCAGCCACAGGCGCAGCCGGAACGGCAGGCGCAGCAGCAAGCCGAGCAGCTGCAACGGCAGGCGCAGCAGCAACGCGAGCAGCTGGAGCAGCAGGCGCAGCAGCAGCAAGGACGGCAGGTGGAGCGGGAGCAACGGCAGGTGGAGCAGCAGCAACGCCAGGTGGAGCAGCAGCAACGCCAGGTACGGCAGCTCGAGCAGAACCGTCAGGTGCAGCAGCAGCGACAGCAGGCGCTCATCGAAGCTCGCAGCGTCGAGCAGCAAGCGCGCATCGAACAGCTGAACCGTGACCTAGCGCAGCGCGACCGTGCGATGGCCGAGTCGCAGATGCTGGCGCTCAGGGCGTCTCTGGATCAGCAGCGCAGCAAGCTTGCGGAGACGGAACGTGCCCTCGCCGAGCTTCAGGCGCAGCTCGACGACCTCAGTCCTCGGTAACCCTCTAAGGCTTGCTTGAGCCGCCGAGCGCTTGCGTGAGCGCTGTCTCGAGGCGTGCCACCGTGCCGTCGACGTCTGCGAGCTTGTCGAGCCCGAAGAGACCGATGCGAAACGCGCGATAGTCGGCGGGCTCGCCGCACTTGAGCGGCACGCCCGCCGCCACTTGGGCTCCGGCCCTGCCGAAGCGAGCCACCATGTCGGCGTGCTCCGTATACGAGACGACGACGCAGGGAGCCTCGAAGCCTGGCGCCGCAACGCTCGGCATACCGCGCTCGGCGAGCAGCTTGCGCACGCGTCGACCGAGCTCGACCTGCCGCTCACGGAGCTTCTCGAAGCCAAACTTCTCCGTCTCGAGCATGAGATCGCGCAAGCGGCGCAGGCCGTCGGTCGGCATCGTGGCGTGATACGCGTGACTCCCGTTCTCGTAGGCTTCCATCATCTTCAGCCACATGGCGAGATCGAGCGCGAAGCTCGTAGATTGGGTAGCGCCTACCTGCTGGCGCGCTTTTTCGCTGAGCATCACGAGCCCGGCGCCTGGCGACCCGGACCAGCCTTTCTGCGGCGCGCTGATGAGCACGTCGACGCCGAGCGCCTGCATGTTCACCCACAGCGTGCCCGACGCGATACAGTCGAGCACGAACAGGCCGCCCACCGCGTGCATGGCTGCGGCCGCGCGGCGCAAGTAGTCGTCGGGCAGCAGAATGCCGGACGCGGTCTCGACGTGCGGCGCGAACAGCACATCCGGCTTCTCGCTGCGGATATGGGCCTCTACTTCTTCGATCGGTGCCGGCATCCACGGCGCAGTAGAGGAATTGTCGATGCGGCGCGCTTGTAACGCGGTGGCGGAGGCCGGGATGCCGCCCGTCTCGAAGATCTGCGTCCAGCGGTAGCTGAACCAGCCGTTGCGCAGCACCGTTACGCGCTTGCCCGTGGCGAATTGCCGCGCGACCGACTCCATGCCGTATGTGCCGCCGCCCGGGATGATCGCCACCGCGTGCGCGCCGTAGACGTTCTTCAAGGTGGCCGAGATGTCGCGCATGACGGCCTGGAACGCCGCCGACATGTGATTCAACGAGCGGTCGGTAAACACCACCGAGAACTCGAGCAAGCCGTCGGGATCGACGGCCGAGATAGGATTGACGGGCACTGCGGGCACTCCGGATCGATGGACCAAAAAGGGGCGCTAGGATAGCGCGTGTCGGGCTCAGGCGCCGAGCGGTAGGCTCACGCTGCTGCCGGACTCCGCGCTCGAGTAGATCGCCTCGGTCCACTCCATGTAGTCCACGCCGATCTGGAAGGTGTTCATGCTCACCGGCTCGACACCGCGAATTGCGTTGATGAACTCTTCTTCCACGCGATGTTGATACTGCCCCTCGGGCGGGTTCGGATAGGCCGCGAGCTCGCGATCGCCGCGTCGGGCGACGAAGATGTTGTTCGCATTGTCGACCCGAAGCGTGCCTTCGCTGCCGAAGATCCACAGGTCGTTACCGCGAGAGAGACCGGTGGTCTCACTGAACACCATGTGCACCGGAGCCCCGTTGGTGAGCTCGTAAAGCACCTCCACGTGATCCGGGATCGTGGCGCTCACCTGCAAGCCTTCCTCGGTGCGCCGCGTCGGAATGTGCACACGTGTCTTGGCCATCACGCGGTTACCGGGGCCGAGCCAACGCATCATCAGCTCGTAGATCGCGCCCACGTTCAACACGTTGATGCCGCTGAATTCCGGGTTATGCCGCCAATCGAGCTCGCCGTCGAAGCTTGCGAACCCGCGTTGCAACCTGTGCACGTCCACCGACAGGATCTCGCCGAGCAGGTCGCCGTTGATCAGCCCCAGCATCGCGCGATCGATGCTATAGCCGCTCGAGCTCGGCACGAGCATGCAAACGAGATTTGGGTGGCGCTGCGATGCGGCGAGCATCTCGCGCGCCTCCGCGGCGTTCATCGCCATACGTGCTTGGCACAGCACGTGCCGGCCGCTCTGAAGCGCAGCCTGCGTGATCGGCTTGTGCATGTACGGCCACGTGCCGATCAACACCGCGTCGATCTCGTCGGCCGCAATCAGCTCTTCCCAGCTTGCATACGCGCGCGGTATGCCGAACTCGGCGGCGGCGCGTTGGCTCGACTCGAGCGAGCGATTGGCGACGGCGACGATCTCGACGTTCGGCATGCGCCGCAGGCCCGGGATGTGCCTCGAGCCCACGATTCCGCCGGCGCCCACGATCCCGACGCGAATCCTATCCGCGGCCGGGCGGCGTTGCTGCGCCGACAGCCCGCGCGGCGCCAAGGCTGCCGGTACCGTCAGCGCTGCCGACGCCAACAGGTCGCGGCGGTTGAATCGAACGCCTTTGGGAACGCCCGTCTCGTGGCTCATCGCACCTATTAGCCCTGATTCCAAGCCGGATTACCAGGGAACCGGCGGTCTGGCA
>CAMPKU010000153.1 GCA_946887385.1 uncultured Gammaproteobacteria bacterium | reverse complement strand
GACGCGAAGAGCCAGTGCACGTTCCGCTACGAGAACGACAAGCCCGTCGGCATCGACGCCGTCGTTCTTTCCACGCAGCACAGCCCCGACATTTCCCTGAAGGACCTCCAAGAGGCCGTCATGGAAGAGATCATCAAGCCCGTGTTGCCGGCGAAGTGGCTCGACAAGAACACGCAGTACCACATCAATCCCACCGGCCGGTTCGTCATCGGCGGGCCGATGGGCGATTGCGGTCTCACAGGCCGCAAGATCATCGTCGACACGTACGGCGGCTTCGCGCGCCACGGCGGCGGTGCGTTCTCGGGCAAGGATCCCTCGAAGGTCGACCGCTCGGCCGCCTACGCTGCGCGGTACGTGGCGAAGAACGTCGTTGCGGCCGGACTTGCGGATCGTTGCGAAGTGCAGGTGTCGTACGCCATCGGCGTCGCGAAGCCGACGTCCGTCACCGTCGAAACCTTCGGCACCAACAAGGTGCCCGAGGAGAAGATCGTGGCGGCCGTGAACAAGAACTTCGACCTGCGCCCGTACGGCATCGTCAAGATGCTCGATTTGCTCAAACCCGGATACCAGAAGACGGCCTCCTACGGCCACTTCGGCCGCGAGGGTTTCAGCTGGGAAAAGACGGATCGCGCCGCGGCTCTGAAGGCCGACGCGAAGTAGACCTGAAACGACGGCGCCTCGTTTCGACGAGGCGCCGTTCGCTTTCGAGTCCATTGATGCACGTGCGGAAAAGGGAAGATGTCGGCGCTAATTTGCGGATCCGTAGCCTATGACAACATCATGGTCTTCGAGGATTCGTTCAAGAACCACATCCTCCCCGACAAGATCCACATGTTGAACGTTGCCTTTCTCGTGCCGAAGCTGCGGCGTGAGTTCGGCGGCTGCGCGACGAACATCGCCTATAACTTGAAGCTGCTCGGCGAGGAGCCGTTGCCCATGGCCACCGTCGGCCAGGACTACGAGCCGTACCGCAAGCGGCTCAAAGAGCTCGGCATCAAGCAAACGTACATCCGTAAGCTCGACAACGCGTTCACGGCGCAGGCGTTCATCACCACGGATCTGTCGTCGAACCAGATCATCGCGTTCCACCCCGGCGCCATGAACTTTTCCGAGAAGAACAAAGTGTCCGACGCCAAGGGCGTCACTATCGGCATGGTGTCGCCGGACGGGCGCTTAGGCATGGTCAAGCACGCCCGGCAGTTCGCGAAGAAAAGGATCCCGTTCGTCTTCGACCCGGGCCAGGGCTTGCCCATGTTCGACGGCGCAGACCTGCGGCACTTCATCGAGCTCGCCACGTGGGTCACCGTGAACGACTACGAGTGGGAGCTGCTGAAAGACCGCACGGGCTGGACCGAGGCGGACGTCCTGGCGCGCGTCGACGCGTTGATCGTCACGCTCGGGAGTAAGGGCTCCGTCATTCACACGAAAGAGAAGAAGCACGCCATCCCGTCGGTGAAGCCGAAATCGGTCGAAGACCCGACGGGTTGCGGCGACGCCTACCGCGCCGGCTTGCTGTACGGCCTGTTGAACCACCTCGATTGGGAAACGACAGGGCGCATCGCGAGCCTCATGGGCTCGATCAAGGTCGAGCATCAGGGCCCGCAGAACCACGCGTTCACGCGGGAACAGTTCAAGAAACGTTACAAGGCCGCGTTCGGCCGAAAAATGCACTAAGGCAACAGGAGATCACTATGGCTGCCGTCAAGAAGCCGCGCGCGAGCGCCAACAACGACTACCTCGTCAAAGACATCGGTCTTGCCGACTACGGGCGCAAGGAGATCGAGCTCGCGGAGCTCGAGATGCCGGGCCTCATGTCCACTCGCGAGGAGTACGGCCCGAAGCAGCCGTTGAAAGGCGCGCGCATCACGGGCTCGCTGCACATGACGATTCAAACGGCGGTGCTGATCGAGACGCTGCAAGCTCTCGGCGCGAAAGTGCGCTGGGCGAGCTGCAACGTGTTCTCGACCCAGGACCACGCAGCGGCGGCCATCGCCGCACGCGGCACGCCGGTGTTCGCGTACAAGGGTGAGTCGCTCGAGGAGTACTGGGACTATATCGACCGTACGCTCGATTGGGGCAACAGCGAAGGCCCGAACATGATTCTCGACGACGGCGGCGACGCCACGTTGTTCGTGCATCTGGGCTACGAAGCCACGAAGAAGCCGTCGATCCTGGACAAGAAGCCCGGCAGCGAAGAGGAGCGCATCCTGCTCGCGCAGCTCAAGAAGTCGCTGAAGAAAGATCCTAAGAGATTCAAGAACATGCCCGGCGAAATTCGCGGCGTTTCTGAAGAGACGACCACGGGTGTGCATCGCCTCTATCAGATGCACAAGGCCGGACGCCTGCTGTTCCCGGCGATCAACGTCAACGACTCGGTCACGAAGTCGAAGTTCGACAACCTCTACGGCTGCCGCCACTCCCTCGTCGACGCGATCAACCGCGCGACGGACGTGATGCTGGCCGGCAAGATTGCGGTGGTCGCGGGCTACGGCGACGTGGGCAAAGGCTCGGCGCAGTCGCTGCGCGCGCAGTCGGCGCGCGTCATCGTCACGGAGGTGGATCCGATCTGCGCGCTGCAGGCGGCGATGGAAGGCTACACGGTCATGCCGATGGACGACGCCGCGAAGATCGGCGACGTGTTCGTCACCACCACGGGCTGCGTGGACGTCATTACCGAAAAGCACGTCAAGCAGATGAAGCACAACGCGATCGTCTGCAACATCGGCCACTTCGACAACGAGATTCAAGTCGAGAAGCTCAAGAAGTACAAGTGGATCGAGATCAAGCCGCAGGTGCACCAGATCGAGATATCGAAAGGGCGCAGCATCATCCTGCTCGCGGAAGGCCGCCTCGTGAACTTGGGCTGCGCCACGGGCCATCCCTCGTTCGTGATGTCGAATAGCTTCACGAACCAGACGCTGGCGCAGATCGAGCTCTACCAGAACACCAAGAAGTACCCGCTCGGCGTGTACGTGCTGCCGAAGCACTTGGACGAGAAGGTGGCGATGCTGCATCTCGAGAAGATCGGCGTGAAGCTCGAGAAGCTGTCGAAGGCGCAGGCCGATTACCTCGGCGTGCCCGTGAGCGGCCCGTACAAGACCGACCACTATCGTTATTGATCGCAACTAGAAGCCCCGGCCGGAAGGCCGGGGCTTTTCCGTTTGAAGCTTAAGGCGCGGTGACACAACCATGAAAGACGATATAGCCGTAGCGCGCGGCGTGAAGCTGCGCAGAGTCGTGGAGCTCGCGAAGGAGCGTCTCGGCATCGACGCCGACGACCTCGAGCCGTACGGTCACTACAAAGCGAAGCTGTCTGATGCGCTGATCAGCCGCGTGCAATCGCGGCCCGACGGTAAGCTGATTCTCGTCACCGCGATTTCGCCGACGCCCGCGGGCGAAGGCAAGACGACCACCACGGTTGGCCTCGGCGATGCGCTCAACGCGATCGGCAAGAAGGCCATGATTTGCGTGCGCGAGCCGTCCTTGGGCCCATGTTTCGGCGTCAAGGGCGGCGGCGCCGGCGGCGGTCACTCGCAGGTGGCGCCGATGGAGGACATCAACCTTCATTTTACGGGCGATTTTCACGCCATCAGCATCGCGCACAACTTGCTTGCCGCGCTCGTCGACAATCACATCTACTTCGGCAACCAGCTCGGCTTCGACATTCGCCGGCCCGTGTGGCGGCGCGTGCTCGACATGAACGACCGCTCGCTGCGGCACATCGTCAACGGCTTGGGCGGCACGGCCAACGGTTTTCCGCGCGAGACGGGCTACGACATCGTCGCGGCGTCGGAGATCATGGCGATCCTGTGCTTGTCGAGCTCGCTGAACGACATGCGCGATCGATTCAAGCAGATCATCGTCGGCTACACGCGCGACAACAAACCGATTCGCGCCGAGGCGCTGAAGGCACAGGGTGCGATGACCGTGCTCATGAAGGAAGCCATCAAGCCGAACCTGGTACAGTCGCTCGAGCACACGCCCACGCTGGTGCACGGCGGCCCGTTCGCCAATATCGCGCACGGCTGCAACTCCGTGATCGCGACGAAGACGGCGCTGAAGCTCGCCGACTACGTGGTTACCGAGGCCGGCTTCGGTGCCGACTTGGGCGCCGAGAAGTTCGTCGACATCAAGTGCCGTAAGTCGGGCCTGCGCCCGAGCGCGGCGGTGCTCGTGGGCACGGCGCGCGCGCTGAAGTACTCGGGCGGCGCCAAGATCGAGGACGTCAATAGCGAGAACTCCGAGGCGCTGATGAAGGGCCTGGCGAACATGGATCGCCACGTCAAGAACATTCGCGAGAATTTCGGCTTGCCCGTCATCGTCGCGCTGAACCGTTTCGGCAGCGACACGGAGCGCGAGTTCGACCTGATCAAGAAGCACATGGGCGAGCAGGGCGTCGAAGCGATGGTCTGCGAGCACTTTGCCAAGGGCTCGAAGGGCGCCATCAACCTCGCGGAGTCGATGGTCAAGCTCATCGACACGAATCCCGGCAAGCTCAAGTTCGTCTACGACGACGCCGACGAGCTGTGGAAGAAGATCGGCAAGGTTGCGAAGAACGTGTATCACGCGAGCGAAGTCGTTGCCGACACCGCCGTGCGGCAGAAGATCGAGAAGTTCCAGCAGGATGGCTTCGGCAACTTGCCGATCTGCATCGCGAAGACGCAGTACTCGTTCTCCACGGACCCGAAGCTGCGCGGTGCGCCGGAAGGCCACGTGTTCAACGTGCGCGACGTCTATCTCTCGGCCGGCGCCGGCTTCATGGTGGTGCTGTCGGGCGACATGATGACGATGCCGGGGTTGCCGCGAGTGCCGGCCTCCGACGGCATCGATATCGACGCCGACGGCAACATCGTCGGGCTGGCTTAAGGGCTACGCTCTATTCGACGGCAAGATTCTCCAAACGGGCGGCATTTGCGAGGCAGTCGTCGAATACGACGAACGAGGTCTGCTCGTCGAGCGCCTCCTGTATATACAGGCAACTCGCGAGCTGGATGGCGTCGCCGGCGCGAAGCGCATGTTGCCGGAGAAGTGCTTGCGCTCGCGCGGCGATGACTGCCGTCAGCTCGACGACGAGCATGCTCGCGAGGTCGGCATCGAATGCCGCAACTGCCCGATCGCGAGCGGCGTCTGAAAACGCGCCTTCACGCGCGCGCCGTGCGAGCGCCGACGCAATCTCTACCGCCGACAAACGGCTTGTCACCGTCACGTCGGAGGTGAGCAATCGCCGAACTTTCGCCGTGCCGCGCTCGCGAACGTAGCGCTTCACGAGTGCGGACGCATCGAAGTAGCGCATCAAAAGCGATCATCGCGATCCGTTATGACCGCTGATGCTACAGACTCGCCGTGACTTTGGATGGCCCGAAACGGCGCAAGGCGCTTTCTCGTCGGACGAGCGACGGTGCCGTTTGCCTCGAGCTTCGTGAGGATTGCGTCTATTGAGCCTTCTACTGCTAGCGGGCGCAGCTCTGCGACCGGTTGTCCACGATCCGTGACGATCAGCGTGTGTCCCTGGCGCACGTGCTTCAAGTACTTGCCGAGGCGTACCTTTAGCTCGCGGGCTCCGACGAGATTACTTGCCATGTGGTCATTATGATCACATCACTCGTTCCCGGCAACGGTTGTCAGATCGGCGTACGGAGGGCCGTACAGGGCCGCACGGCGCCCGCCGCCGTGTAGCATAAGAACCGCTAAGTGCCTCCCCGCGGTGCCCAACACGCGGTACATTGCGCTTGCCAACCTCGAGGGTTACCGCAATGGTGAAAGAACCGCGTGCCCGCAGCGCGCTGCTAGTAACGGCCGTAGCAACCGTCTGCGGCGCTACTATTTCCGTAGCCGAGGCGCAGCAGCCCGACTTCTCCGGCGTCTGGGAGGCCTACCGCGGGGCGCCGCAGGGGCGTGCCTCGGGCTTCGGCGGCGCGCGCGCAGAGCTGCCGCTCACCGAAGAGGGGCGCCGCCGCGTGGAGGAGTATCGGGTGCTGGTGGGACCGGAGCGGCTCAATGGCGCCGCTCACTGCGCCGATTACGGCGTGCCGACCATGATGAGCATGCCCGGGTCCTACCCGATCGAGTTCATTCAAAAGCCCGACCAGCTCACGATCATCTTCGAGGTGAACAACGAGGTCCGGCGCATCTACATCGGCGACCGGCAGTTGCCGCCAGAGCAGCGCCTTCCGAGCCGCGCCGGATACTCTGCAGGACATTGGGAAGGCAATGCGCTCGTCGTCAAAACCACCGATTTGCTCGACGGCCAGGATCAAGCCGCGAATCCGTATTCGGAGCAGGCCACGATCGACGAGCGCTTTTCGCTCGAAGAGGTGAACGGCACGAACGTCCTCACCTATCAGGCGACGATTACCGATCCGGTGTACTACACCGAGCCGATCAAGATCGAGCGACGCTATCAGCCTTACGACGGCTTCATCATTCCGTACGGTTGCCAGGACGAGCTTTGGTACGAGCTGCTCGAGTTGCGGCGTGCCGAGCTCGAGGCGGGCAAGCCCGTCGAGGCGCGCATGAGCGACGTGTACGAGATTCGCGAGGAACGTGAATAGCAGCGACTGATGACGAATCGCGGGCTCACCGCCCGCGAGACACGAGGAGATTTTTCATGCCCAAGAACTTGAAGACATTCTTCGCTGCCGCATTCACTGCCGTGCTCGCGCTTTGCGCGGCCGCGGCGATCGCTCATCACTCGGCCGCCCAGTTCGACTTCGGGCAGCGCGTCACGATCGAGGGAGTGGTGAAAGAGTTCAACGTCACGAATCCGCACACGTGGGCCACGGTGGAGATCACGGACGACAAGCGCGGCACTCGCGACGCGCAATACGAGGGCCACAGCGCAAGCCACTTCTATCGTGCCGGTTATACGCGCGGCCTCGTGAAGCCCGGCGACACGATTGCGATCCTGATCGCGCCGCGCAGGGACGGCGAGGACGGCGGCTTCATCCAAGCGTTCACCGCGAACGGCAAAACGATCGGCTTCGGCGGCCTGTCGCCGGAGACGGGGCGCCGCACCGAGGGCGCTTCGGACTGATCCGGCACCGCGCCGTCGAAATTTTATCGGCGGAGCTCCGGCGCCGCGGCCGCAGTGAGCAGCGCCCGCGCTTCCGCGGCGGGCTCGAAGTCCGGCTCTGCGAGCGACCAGATGGCGAGCGCCCTCTCGAGGGCGGTTCCGGCTCCCAGCGCATCGCCGCGGGCCCGAAGTACTCGCGCGAGCTCGACGTAGGCTGTGGCGCTGCCGGGAATTCGCTGCAATGTGAGCCGGATGGCCTGCTCGGCTTCGGCAAGTCGGCCCAACTCACGCAACGACTCCGCAATCCCCGAATGCACGATCGAATCCGTGGGGTTCGCGCGCAGAAATTCCTGGCGCAGAGCATATGCGCGTTCCCAGTCGCCCTTTAGAGCGGCGAGGCGGGCGCCGGCGCTAAGTGCGCGACTTCCGTACGCCTCGATCTGGTTCGCGGCGATCATCGATTCGACGGTTGCGAGCCTGGCCTCCGCGCCCGCAACGTCGCGATTCTCGAGCGCGAGCTCGAGCTCGGCCAGCAGCGCGATGATGCTCGTCGGCGCTTGCAGCTGGCCGCCGTACTCGTCGAGGATCGCGCGCACCTCGGTCTGCCGGCCCGTGTCGAAGTAGATGTCGAGACTGTTGAGCCTCAGCGCGACGAGCTGGATCGGTGCCACGAAGCTCGCGGACTCGTCGAGCCGCCGCGTGAGCGCGTCGAAGGCCGCGGTAGTTTGCCCTTGGATCCGATAATAAAGATGCAGCGCTGCCCACGCGTTCGCGCGCGCATTCGGCGAGGCCGCGGACGCGAGCGCGGCCTTGAGGCCGGCTTCCGCAGCGGCGAATTCGCCAACGCGATGATCGAGCAGTGCCAGCCTGATCATGATCTCCGTGTTCGTCGGCTCGAGCAGTAACGCCTTCTCGAGTGTGCGGCGCCCTGCGTCGAGCTCGCCCATGTTGAGCTCGATGCCCGCGAGGCTCGACAGACCCGTGTAGTCGTCGGGAAAGCGCTCGACATAGCGGCGCAGCGCGGCGCCTGCCTCCTCGAAATTGCCGAGCGAGCTGTGGAGCTGGGCGATCTGCTTCAGCACGTTGGCCATGCCGGAGTTGATGCCATAGATCTTCTCCAGCGTGGCGATCGCCTCGACACGCTGATTCCTGACCGTTTGCACGTTGTAAAGCGTCTGCAGCGCGAGCAGGTCCTCGGGATAAAGCTCGGCCCACATCTCGACGACGGCCCATGCTTTGTCGAGGTCTTGCGTAATGTAGTAGTAGTCTGCCTTGACAATGAACTGCGCCCGTTCGGGCAGGCGATAGCTATTCGCGAGCGCCGCCCGGATCGGCGTCTCGGCTTCGCCGCTCCGATTGCTTAGGATCAACGCGGACGACAACGTGTGCTGAGCGAGCGTGAACGTGGAGTCCGCGGCCACGGCCTGTTGCAACAGCGCGAGAGCGCCGTTCCAATCGTTCTCAATGAGCATGAGGTTGCGCGCTTGCCCGTAGCGTTCGACGGCCGCGCTATTTCTCGTGAAGTACTCGCTCGCCGGCAGGTCGGGCACGTCGTCGCGCTGCGGGATCTCGAGATGCCGCCGCAAGTCCGCGCTGATCTGGTCCACCAGATCGAAAAGGTCGTCGGCCACGTAGACGTCCTCGGCCACGCGGCCGCCGTCGCCGGCGGCGTGCAGGCTTACCGTGGCCGTGTACTGCGCGCCGACCTTCCCGACGCTGCCGGAGAAAATCCAGTCGGCGTGGAGCTCGTCCGCGATTTCACGCTTCAGCGAAAGCGGCACGTTGCGCAGGTTCGGATAGCCGGAACGGCGCAACTTTTCGATGAACTGGTTCGAGCCGACGGGATCGAGAAAGTCGTCGCCGAGCATGTCCACGTAGACGGCCTCGGGGACGAAGCCGGTGAGCCAGAGATCGTTGTCCTCCAGCGCGTCGGCGTCGAAGTCGAACAGCACCGTTCGCTTGCGAAACTCTTGCTTCGCAACTTCGCGCTCGACCACGTTGCCGGTCTCGTCGGCCACCGTGATGCTCGTCGTGGTGGCGCCGAGATCTTCGCTGCGGAACATGAAGAAGATCACGCTGAAGGCTACGAGCAAGTTCGCGGGGATAGCGATCTTCTCCGGCAGCCCCCACGAGTCGGCTCCCGGCCGGGCATGGCGATAAACGAAGAGCAAATAGCCCGGCCACAGCATGAGCGTCGCGAAGAACGCCACTTTCGTCCAGTGCGGGGAAAACAAGAACACGTCCACGACGAATTTCGTGAACTCCATGACGCCCCAGGCCACGCCGATGTAGACGAGGAGATATTGGGGAATGCGGCGCTCGAGGAGCTTGCCGACCAGGGTTGTCATACGGTGACAACGCTAATGCATCACCCGCGCGCGAAGCAATGGCCTTACAGCTGCCGTGGCGCTCGACACAAGCGACCGCGGACTGATCCGGCTTACGGTACGGCCCCGCGATATTTCATCTCGCCCGCCAGCACTTTGACGGGAAGCTGGTTCTCCGGCAGCGGAATTGGGCACGTCGTGAACGGATTGAACGAGCAGGGCGGGTTGTACGCCTCGTTGAAATCGAGAATCGTCGTGCCGTCGCGACTCAAGTCCGAGTACAAAAAGCGAGCGGCCTCGTAAGTCTCGGTGCCGCTCGAGGCGTCGTTGAAAACGAAGTAGAAGCGCCCCGGCTCTGTGGTGAAGGGTCGCAAGCGCAGCGTCTCGCCATTCAGCGCGAACTCGACCACGCCCTCGGTCTCGAAGCTGTCCACGTCACCGAACGTGTTGACGACCGGCAGACGGCGCGGCGCCGCATCCGGAATGAAGCGGCCCAGCACCCGGTAGTCGCGGCTGAGCGGAAACCACTCGAAGCCCTGAAAGGTGCGGGCGCGCTCGCCGTTCGGATCCCTGACGCGCAGCGACAGCCGCGTGCCGCTACGGTGAACGACGACGTTCGCGCCGTTGGCCTCGATGACGTCCGGCTCTTCCGCGCCGTCGTCGCGAAGGACGGTGGCCCCCGCGGCCGTCTCGCCGTTGATCGTGATAGGCGCTCCCGGCTCGGGCTCGAAACTCACCTCATCCGACGCGACGGTGAAATGGCCGAGATGCTCGGGCAAAGAGGCGAGCAAGACCACGTCATTGTCGGGAGCGCTGCCGGCGCTTTGCGTGCCGGGTTTGAGAAAGTGCAGCCCCTCGATCGGGACCCAATTGCGCGTGTAGCTGTCCTCGTGCTCCGCGCGCCACGTTTCGATCTGCATGACCACCGCGTCGTTCCACTCGAGCGGCGGGGCGCTGCGTTGGCAGCCGGCGGCCGCTCCGACGAGCGCGCCGGCCGACGTTGCGAGCAACAGTCGCGCAATAACGGCGCCGGACGGCAGGGACCGCGGTTTCATCATCGAAGCATAGCAACACGGCAATGCTTCGGGGCGGCGGTTCAATGGGCTTTTGTTGCTCGTCGAGCTAGTCGCAAGTGAAATCCTCGGGCCTACAGAAATCCGAAAATGGCGTCGCGCCACTGCTCGTTGCGCCCGAAGCCACACCGATGCTCGGCCCTGCAGGGAAGGGCTCGAGCTCGAACAGATCGAAGGGCTCAGACAGCGAATCGAGCAACCCGCTGGATACGCCGGCAGCGGATGATGCGCGGCCGAGCACGGATCCTGCTCCCGATTGTCGACCGACGAAGAACAGTCCGTCGTTCGACGCAGAGCGGCCGAACGTCATCGACGCGTCGTCGAGCAGCGATGATCCCAGGGTCGACGGGAAGCTCCGACTCAGCGCTGGCAGGGGTGGCGCCGAGAGCCCGGCTGAAGTCGAAACGCCCGGAAGCGGCGGGCTCGAGATCGTTGCCGGGCGCGGTATCGATA